>NZ_CP012402.1:337500-450000 GCF_001305595.1 Azospirillum thiophilum | reverse complement strand
CGTCGCGGATCAGCGAGGCGTCATTCATCACCCGATAGGTGCCGCCGGAGCGCAGGGCATAGGAAGCTGCATCGTCGAGCGTCAGCGTATGGTGATACTGGTCGATCGTCTTCACAGACGAGATGTCGTCCTTCAGCCGCTCGGTGTCGAAGGTCTGGACGACGAGGCCGGCATGGGGCTTCAGCGTCGACGGAATGTCGCCGGCGGAAAAATTGAAGCTGGTCTTGCTGGCACCGTCGGTTCCGGCCTTCAGCATATGCCAGCCGCTGGTCGCGGGGGCGGTCGGATCAACATCGCCGGTCTGCGCCGCCTGCTGGCGGACACCGCCGATGCTCACGTCCAGCCCATTGGCGATGGACAGCTTCGCGGAATAGAGGCCGCCGCCTTCGCTGGCGAAACCGGTCACCCGCTGCCCGCCGCTCAGCACCGGCGTCTCGCCCTTGTAGGCAAGGAAGCCGTGCCCGTCGTCGCGGGAGTCGAGGGTCAAGGTCTCGTCCAGGCGATAGGTGCCGCCGCGGATGTAGGTGGTGTCGGTATCGCTCGACCGCATCGCATCCCGCGCCTTCTCCAGGCTGGCGAAGGGACCGTCGGTACCGTCGGCGTTGGGAGCGGCGAGCCGCCCGGACCAGCTGTCCTTGCCCTGGGTGGACACGTAAAAGGCGGTCTGGTCGGTGGTCGTCATAAGTCGTTCCTCCGTTCTGATGGAGGGATGAGTCGAATTTTTTGGTTAATAATTCATTTCAAATGCGAATACCTCTGACGGGCAGGTATCCACAGCAAGACCGGTATCTTGTACCATGATACCGCATCCGAAATTCGAGGTGTTTCTGTTTTGGTTCGATTTCAAAGTCAACCAGAGCTTCTCGGTCTATGTCTGTGCAGGAAATCCGCGCAATGCGTGCCAAGATCCGGCTGCGTATCGGCCGAGCATATCGCCCCTGCTTCGCCCCCCATTACCACTCTGGTCATTTTCTGGGATTTTATGATAAGCTTGGGACCGCCGGGGTCTTTTCATGGTCACACAGCGGTGCCACGCCCAGTGCAGCGTAGGGGCCGCCATCCCCGGCCTACAGGACGTGAAAGGGACCTGTCTTGAGCGAAGAGTTGAAGAACGTCACCGCGACGAACGTCACCGCGACGGTAAAATGGTTCAAGCCGGAAAAGGGTTTTGGGTTCGTCCGCCTCGCCGATGGTTCGGGAGAGGCATTCTTGCACGCTTCGGTCCTGGCCGCCGCCTCCCTGCCCAACCCGGTCGAGGGCACGACGGTCGTCTGCGACCTGGCCCAGGGCGCCAAGGGACCCCAGGTCGTCGCCATTCACTCCGCCACGCCGCCGGAAACCCCGCCTGCTCCGCGTGCCCGCAACCAGCGCCCCCCCCGCCCCACCGCATCGGCCGTCCAGCCCGCTTTCCAAAGCGAGGATGGCGGCGAGGCCATGGTTCGCGCCCCCAAGCCGCCGCGTGAACGGCGCGAGCGCAGCGCCGAACCGGCCGGCCCGGCCACCATGGCCTACGGTACGGTGCGCTGGTACAATCTCGACAGCCAGTCCGGCCTGATCGAGCCCTGGGAAGAGGGTGCGACCGTCTATTTCGACCGCGCCACCCTGCGCCAGTCGGGCCTGGACATCGTCGCCGACGGCGAGGACGTCCGCTATCTGGCCGTCGGGTCGGAAGATGCGCCGGTCGCCCAGCGGGTCGAGTTGATCTGAAGGATGCCGCCGCGCGGATGGCCGGTCCGGCCATCCGCGCGGCGTTCTCCTCAGCGGCGGCGGTCCGGTGGCGGCAGACCCGCTGCGTCAGAACCGCGTCGACAGTGTGAAGAACACGCGTGGCTCGCGGTCCTGCGTGCTGAAGGGCGTGGTGATGAAGGGCCGTGCGACCTCCACCCCGGCGTCGATGCGCCGGAAGACGCCGACACGCAGGCCAAGGCCGGCTGACGCGAGCGAACGGCGGCCATGGCGCGTGCCGCTCTCGTAATTGTAAACCGCACCATAATCGCCAAAGCCATAGGCGATGGCGTAATCCAGGCCGTCGTCCTGGACCGGCAGGATATATTGCAATTCCGCCCGGCCGGCGAAGCCGCTGTCGCCGGTGATTTCCGAAGAATCGAAGGCCCGGCCATATTGCTTTCCGCCCAAACCGTATTCCTCCGACGACAGCAGTTGATCGGGGCTGTACTGCGCCTCGCCCGACAGGACCAGGATCGTCGAATCGTCGAGCGGCTGGTTGTGCTGTGCCGAGAGGGCGAGCTTGCGGAAGTCGCTGCGCCCTCCGCTGCGGGACAGGGCGGCGCTGCCGGTCCGCGTCGCGTTCAGGATGTCCAACCCCTTGGACAGTTCCGCGGTCAACAGGTTCGTCCCGCCCCAGCCATCGGCGAAATCGTAGGAAAGATTGACGGAGAGGATCCGCAGCCGATCCTGCGACAACTTGTCGCCCAGCGCGTCGGTGCGGCTGTCGCGGATGGTGAAGCCGGCCCCACCCCGCAAGCTCTGCGTCCGGCTGCGGATGAAGGGGTGCGAAACCGCAACCCGAGCGGATGTCGTCAGGCTGTCCAGCTCCAGCGGCCGGACACTGTCGCCGGGCTGCGACCAGGAGCGGCGGGCGCCATACTCCACCACCGTCCCCTCCGCATCCACCGGCACCAGCTGGCCCAGGTCGAAGAAGCGCAGCTCGCGGATCTGCGGGGTGACGATGCCCTGTACCGTCGTCCGCTCGAACAGGCCGAACTGGTCCTCGACACTGGCGACACCGGTCAGTTGCATCGGCCCGACCGAGCGGGTACCGCGGTTGTCGAGCGTCAGGGAGCCGTCGAACGGCGTGCGTTCCAGCGTCAGCGTCAGGCGCGAGGCGCCGGGCGTATCCGGCGAGGCCTCCAGCACGGTCTTGACCGCCACGCCGGGCAGATCGGCGGCCAGCAGGACATAGCGCTCCATCTCCGCCATGCGGAGCGGGCGGGAGCCCTTGATCTTCTCGCCCATCCGCCGCAACAGGCCCAACCGGTCCGTCGCCTCGCCCTGGATGACGACCTCGCTGACATAGCCCTCCACCACCTGCAGCCGGACGACGCCGTCCCGGATGCGCTGGGCCGGGACGACCGCCTGTGACAGCACATAGCCATCGTTGCGGTAGCGCGCGGTGATGGAGTCGCGGATGGCATAGAGATCGGCCAGCGTCACCGGCTTGCCCAGCTTGTCCTGCCACAGGGCCGCGAGGCTGGCGCCGTCATAGACGCTGTTGCCCTCGATCCGGACCTCGGTCAGCGTCAGGGTGATGCGCTCGGCATCCTGCGGCGGAGGTGCCCTTTCCGGCTCCGGCATCTCGATCTCCGGCACCGACTGCGGCACGGCGGGCCGCTCGAAGCGCTGCTCCAGCCGGTTGGGATCGAGGGAGGGAGGCAGGGACGGCGGCACCGCCTGGGCCAGGACCGGCAGCGGAACGGCGATGCCCAACAGAAGCAGGACGGACAGACGGCCGGGATGCAGGATGGCGAGGCGCGGGACGGGACGGTGCATGGCGGAGACGATGATCCTCGGACAGCTATTTGTCGGTAAGGGCGGTGACGCCCGCCCAATCCGGTTCAGGCGCGCTGCCGACACGCCGTTCCGCCTTGTGCAGCATCGCCAGCGCCGCGCTGTCGACTGCGACCAGCGAACGGAAACCGGCCGCCGCCTGGTCGAAGCGGCCGGCGCGCCAATGGTCGAGGGCGGCGGCATAGGCGGCGCGCTGGGCATGATCCTCCGGGTCGGATCGGCTGGCGTCGGACAAGGGTTCGAACACCGCGACCGGTTCGCTGCGACCGACCACCTGCACGGTGTCGAGCGCGCGGAACGCCTCCGGGTCGCCATGGTGCAGCACCGTCTCGCCGCTGACCATCAGTGCGGTGCTGTAGTATTTGTTGGCGCCCTCCAGGCGGGAGGCGAGATTCACGGTGTCGCCCATCACCGTGTAGTTGAAGCGCCGGGGAGAGCCGATGTTGCCGATCAGCGCCGGCCCGGTGGCGATGCCGATGCGGTTGGAGCCGCGGCCGCTCGCCGTCGCCAGCAGTGTCGGGTCGTCCGCCATCGCCTGCCGCATCGCCAGCGCCGCGGCGACCGCGGCACGGGCGTGGTTGTCGATGGCATAGGGAGCGCCGAACACCGCCAGCACCGCGTCGCCGATATATTTGTCGACGAAGCCGCCATGCGCCTCGATGATGTCGGTCATCACCGTGAAATAGCGGTTCAGCACCAGGACCAGCGCTTCCGGCTCCATCCCCTCCGACATCTTGGTGAAGCCGGCAATGTCGCAGAACAGGATGGAAAGGTCGCGCTCCTCCCCGCCCAGGCTGGGCGACTGGCCGGAGGCGATCATGTCGTCGATCAGCGAACCGGGCAGATAGAGCTTGAAGGCGCTGCGGATGCGCCGCTGGTCGCGGTCGAGCACGGCGAAGCGGAAGCCGAGCGCCAGCGGGAAAACCAGCAGCGCGGCCGAGGCCGCCTGCAGATAGGGCAGCACCAGCCCGGCCTGGAACAGCTCCACGGCGACGCCGCTCCAGCCTGCCAGTACCGCCACCAGCCAGGCGGCGGCCACCGGTGGGCGGGTCGCCAACGTCACCACGGCGGCCAGCCCGGCCAGCAGCAGCACCAGCGCCGCGGCGGTCGTGCCGTTCGTCTCCGCCAAGGCGTCGCGGTTCATCAGGTTGGAGATCGCGGCGGCGTGGATGTAGACTCCGGGGATGCTGTCGCGGGTGCGGCCGGCGACATACAGGTCGCTCATCACCGGCAGGGCGCAGCGCTCGGGCAGGTTCACCCCTTCCGGCTTGGTCACCCAGCGGTTGGAGGAGAGCTTGCGGTCCTCCACATCCAGCACGGTGCCGACCATCACCGCCTTGCCCTTGAAATGCCGGGCGAAATAGTCGGACTTGCCGGCCTCGGCGCAGGCGAACAGGTCGGCCAGCGAATAGGTCGGTATGGCACCGGCGGAGGTCGCATGGTTGACCAGAAGCCGGTCACCCTCCCCGCCCGGCAGCCGATAGCCGGCCAGCGCGGCACCGCCGTCCGGCAGCCGCTCCAGCGGCGCCTTCAACGCGCGGGAGGCAACCTCGACCGCCATGCCGGGCTCCTGCCTCGGCTGGCCGGCCTGCCCAGCGGTACCGGGCCCACCTGTGTTGGATCCGGCCACCGTCAGCGTCACCGGCACGCGGCGCAGCACGCCGTCGGGATCCTCCACCAGATTGACCGAACGGACATTGGTCGCCCCGGCGGCGATCATGTAGCCGCGGAAGGGCATCAGCGGGGCGCTCTGATGCTGCACCTTGGCCAGCACCAGACGGCCCTCCCTGCCGCCGCGTCGGAGCGTCAGCAGATAGTCGCGTTCGAAGCCGGGGATCAGCGTCTCGACCGAGGTCGGGTGGACAAGATCGAGGCCGATGGCGGCCGCCCCGCCATCGAGCATCGCCCCCAGCACAGTGCCGAGCCGCGGCCCCCACAGCGCCTGCGGCGTGCCGGCGAAGGGCGGGCGGCGATAGGTCTCCTCGTCGATGCCGACCACCACCACCGGCGACGGATCGGGTGCCGGGCGGGGACCGTGCAGCAGTTCGCGCAGCCAGTAGAGGCTGTCGATCGACGGCCCCTGGAGCGACGGCGAGACCGCCAGCGCCAGCAATGCGGCGACGACCGGCGCCACCGCACTGAGCAGGACAAGCCGGAGACGCCGCGGCAGCTTCATCGTCGCCCTCTCATCGTTGCGTCGCCATCCCAGGCGGCTCAGAAACGGATCAGCCGGCCGAGCGCCGGCCCGCCGCCGCCGACCGCCTTGTCGTCGATCTTGACGATGAAGGATTTCTGTCCGGCGGAAACCTTATAGAGACCGCCGGGCTCAAGCCCCGCCCCATCCTTCTTCGCAGTGTCCAGCGTGGTGCCGGGGACGTTGACCGTGGTCAGCGCGATGCCCTGCACGTCCAGGCGGTCGATGGTGACCGGGCCGGGGGCCGACAGGATCAGCACCGGCTGGGTCTTGAACAGCGTCAGGTCAGGCTTGGGCGGCGGCGCCTTCATGCCCGGCAGGGCGATGGGTGCGCTGCGGAAGACGGTTACCCCCGCCTTGCCGGTCTCGCTGGAGGCCAGCAGCAGCTTGCCGCCGTCGCAGGGCAGCGTATGACGCTGGACCTGGCCGCCGTCCACCGCCGACTCGCGGGCGCCGACCGTGACCGAGCCACCGGTGATCGTCTCGTTCACGCATGATTCGAGATAGCTCAAGGTCAGCGTCTGGCCCGCCTTCAGCGCCACGCTGCGGCCGGCCGCCAGATAATCCATCGGTTGCACGCCGTCGACGCCGTCGGACACATCCTCGACCAGAGCGGTGGGAGCCGGAGCGGCGGGGGCCGGATCGGCGGCGAGCGCGGCGGGCGAGGCGGCGAGCAGCAGCAGGGTGCCGGCGGCGAACGCGCGGGCGGGCGTCTGGAACGCGATGGACATTGGAATCGGCCTCCCGGTCAGTGCGATGGGGAATCCCCCCATGCGGACGGTAACATTGCGGCTGTGTTCCCTTTAGCGAAGTTACCGGGTTACTTCAAATCCAATGCGTCCGCCGATGCCGTCCATCGACAGTACCGGGGAATGGGATTGTCAGAAAACCGCAACAATCCCGCCATGCCGCCGTCATGCCTCCGGGCTACTGTACGCGTCCCGCGCGTGGCGACCGTTCCGGTTGCGGCGGTTGGGACGGGCATCACTGGGGCGTCACGACCGATCATGGCCACCGAACACATCGTCCGCTCATTCGCGCAGGAACTGCAGCGCCTCTCGAACCTCGTCACCCAGATGGGCGGCGTCGCCGAGGCTCAGGTCGAGGCCGCGGTGAAGGCGGTGTCGCGCCGTGACGTCGGGCTGGCCTCGCAGGTGATGCAGGCGGACGCGCGGCTGGACGCCTATGAGCGGGACATCGACGCGGAGGCGGTGCGGCTGCTCGCCCTGCGCCAGCCGATGGCCCAGGACCTGCGTGAGATCGTGTCGGCGCTGAAGGTTTCCGCCGACCTGGAGCGCATCGGCGACTATGCCGCCAACATCGCCAAGCGGTCGCTGGCGCTGGCCCAGGTGCCGGCGGTGCGCCCGGCGGCCGGCATCCCGCGCATGGGGCGGCTGGTCGAAGCCATCATGAAGGAAGTGCTCGACGCCTATATCGAGCGCGACGTCGACAAGGCCATCGCCGCCTGGGAACGCGACGAGGAACTGGACGACCTCTACACCAGCTTGTTCCGCGAAGTCCTGACCTACATGATGGAGGACCCGCGCAACATCACGCCCTGCACCCATCTGCTGTTCATGGCGAAGAACCTGGAACGCATCGGCGACCACGCCACCAACATCGCCGAGATCATCCATTTCCTGGTGGTCGGCTCGCCGCTGACCGTGCTGCGTCCGAAGAATGACGGAACCAGCTTCGCGGTGGTGACGCCGGGCCGGACGGATGCCGTACCGCCGGCGATCGACTCTTTCGCCACCAAGCCGCCGGGCACGCCCGACGACGACGAGGGGCCGGCCGATGCGGGGTGACGGGGCGGAAACGCACGCGTCCCGCTGAAGGAGAGGCATAATACCAGTGGCTCCTGATCCTGACCTGTCAGGATCAGGAGCTTCGGCGGCATGAGCCGCCGCCGACGCCGCCTCACACCAGCCCGGCCTGCCCGAGCAGGCGGTGGAACTCCCGCAGCGCGCTCTGCCGCAAGGTCGGTTCGCTGAGATCGGCGACATACCGCTCCTCGAACTGCGGCTGGCGCAGGTGGGAGACGACGCGCTGGCGCACGACCGCCAGCGCCTTGCGGCTGCGCAGCGTGCCAGGGGCGCAGAGCCGCATCAGGCGGTTGGCACGCTGCCGCAGCGGATCGGCCGGATTGTCCAGCCGCTCCACCACATGGCTTTCATGGATGTAGGTGACCAGCAACGTGTCGATGTTGTCGGCCAGCCTGCCTTTCAGCGGCTCCGGCACGCCCGAATCGACCACGTGCTGATAGAGCATGGTCAGCCGTTCCAGATTGTCCTTGATCGGGCCGCCACGCGCCACGAAGCGCGCGAAGCCCTGCGGATCGCCGGTGGCGCGGTCCAGCAGCCGGCTCACGTCCTCGGCCTGCGACCGCCCCAGTTCCGACTGCGCCAGCGCCAGCAGGAAGCGCACGCCGTCGGCGGCATCGGGGATCAACCCCACCACCTCTTCCATCGCCCGCCGCCGGCCGGACGCCCCGCCCGCCTCCAGGAAGCGGAGGTAGCGCAGCACCAGCGCCTCCGCCATCGCCCCGCCTCCGACCGGCCCCGCCGGCGCCAGGGAACGGGCCAGCACCTCGGCGAAGGCCTCGCGCTCGCGCGCCGGGTCGTGGCGGTAGAGCGGCTGCGTGCCCTTCAACTGCCGCCGCACGAGGTCCAGCACGACATGGCGGGTTTCGGGCAAATCGTGGAAGGCCAGCAGCTCGTTCATCTGGACGGCGCGGTCGTCCTCCGCCCGGCGGGTGACATCCAGCCGGCCGCGCGACAGGTCGATCAGGCTGCACAGCGCCCCGGCCATGCTGCCCTGCGGCCCCAGCAGTTCCTGCGCCACCGCCGGAGCCCCCAGCACGTCGGCGACCACACCATCGACCAGCGCCAGCGGCAGCGCCGGCAACCCGCCATCCTGCCGGACCAGTTCGGCCAGGAAATCCAGCTTGGCCAGCCAATTGCGCATCTGCACCAGATCGCGCGCCAGCAGGACGCGGCCGAGGAAGTCACGATCCTCCGGTGCCTCGCGCGCGCTCAGCGTGTCGAAGGCATGGGCGAAGCCGGCCGACCCCAGCACCGGCAGATCCTTGCGCGCCGCAGCCGACCGTGCCCGCTCGGTGACGCCGTTCAGGATGCCGTACAGCTCGTCGCGCCGTGACCGGCCGTCGATCTTCGCCCGTTCCGCCTGCAGCGCGGCCACCCGGCCGACGGCCGATACGAACAGGTTGTCCTTGTCCTGCAGGCGCTTCAGGTCAGGATAGCTGTGCAGGAGCTCGGTCGGGGTCACCACCGCGCGGTCGACATAGTTGCGCAGCAGCCGGTTGATGACCATCCGCCCCTCGACCGCGAAGACCCCCTCGGCGTCGTGGCAGAGCGGTGGCGGCTCGTCGATCGGAGCGATCAGGATGGCGCCGGACTGGCTGCGGAACTCCTGGTGCAGTTCCGTCTCGACATGGCGGCCGTCCGGACGGGCCCAGTCGCGCAGGATCCGGATTCCCTCGACCCGGCCGCCGGACAGGATGCGGGAGCCATGGGCCCGCGCCTCCGCCTCGCTCGCGAAGCAGCGGTCCAGAACCCAATGGTCCTCCTGATAGACCTGGACTTCGTAGCTGTTGCCGGGCAGAGCCATCCGCCGCACCCTCCCCATTCCGAGTGCCAGCAATCCAGGATTCGAACATCTTTGCGACGAATTCAATCGAATTCTTGTCCCCGGAACCGCCCAGTTTGCGGCGCCGCACCGTCGATTGTGCGCGACGACAATCGCCTTGCCCCGAAGCGGCCGGCGGGCTCCGCCGGAACCGGTTCTGCCGGCCCGCACCGGCCGCGCAGGGGAGATGCCGGCGGCTTGCGGGGCTTTTCCATTTGCATGCGGAGCGGGGGTCGGGTATTAGCCCGCCCCGTGTGTCCGACATTCGCCGCGGTACCCCTGCCGCTGCCTGAAACCTCTGCCTGAAACGAGACGACGCTGGTCATGCCCGCCGACGCATTGAGTTCCGCCCTGCTTCCCGCCGGACTGCACGACGTGTTGCCGTCCGAAGCGGCGCACGAGGCGGCCGCCGTCGAACGCCTGCTGGCGGAATTCGCCGCGCAGGGCTATCGCCGCGTCGACCCGCCGCTGGTGGAGTTCGAGGAGAACCTGCTGTCCGGCCCCGGCGCCGCGATGTCCAAGCAGACCTTCCGGCTGATGGACCCGCATTCGCAGCGCATGATGGCGGTGCGCGCCGACATCACCCCGCAGATCGCCCGCATCGCCACCACCCGCCTGAAGAACGAGGCCCGGCCGCTGCGCCTGTGCTACGCCGGGCAGGTGCTGCGGGTGAAGGGGTCGCAGCTGCGCCCGGAACGCCAGTTCACCCAGGTCGGCGTCGAGCTGATCGGCGCGCTGGAGGCGGAGGCCGATGCCGAGGTGGTGCTGCTGGCCGTCCAGGCTTTGACGGCCATCGGCGTGCCGCACCTGTCGGTCGATCTCTGCGTGCCGACCATGGTGTCGCGCATCTGCGCCGGGCTCGGCCTGGGCGAGGAGGAGATCCGGGAGCTGCGCGCGGCGCTCGACCGTAAGGACGCCGCCGCGGTGGCGGCGGTCGGCGGACCGGCGGCGGCCCTGCTGGAATCGCTGATGACCGCGTCCGGCCCGGCCGACCGCGCCATGCAGGCGCTGGCCGCCCTGCCGCTGCCGGAGGGCGCCGAGAAGGACCGCCGCCGGCTGACCGAGACGCTGGCGCTGCTGCGCGCGGCGATGCCCGGCCTGACGGTCACCGTCGATCTGGTGGAACATCGCGGCTTCGAATATCAGACCGGCCTCAGCTTCACCCTGTTCTCCCGCGCGGCGGGGGAACTGGGCCAGGGCGGGCGCTATCGCGCCGGAGCGCAGGGAGAGGCCAGAGGGGACGGCAAAGGCGACGGCCGGGGCGAGCCGGCGACCGGCTTCACCCTCTACATGGACACGCTGCTGCGCGCCGTTCCGGCGGCCAAGGCCCCGGGGCGCGTTTATGTGCCGCATGGCACGAGTTGGGAATCGGCACGCAAACTGCGGGCCGAGGGTTGGGTGACGGTGGCCGGGCTGGCCCCGGTGGCCGATGCGGCCGCGGAAGCCGGACGGCTCCATTGCGGCCATTGGCTGGCGGACGGGGACGTCCGGACGGTCGGGTAAACCCGGAGAGCGGGTGATCGGCTCCCCACGCCGCACGGATGGTGCCGTGCGGTGGATCGGGCGGTCGAGCGGTTCCTTTTTGCAGTATTGCGGAGACGAGAGATGGCCAACGTTGCGGTGGTCGGCGCCCAGTGGGGCGACGAGGGCAAGGGCAAGATCGTCGACTGGCTGTCCAGCCGGGCCGATGTGGTGGTGCGCTTCCAGGGCGGTCACAACGCCGGCCACACGCTGGTGATCAACGGCGTCGAATACAAGCTGAGCCTGCTGCCGTCCGGCGTGGTGCGTCAGAACAAGCTGTCGGTCATCGGCAACGGCGTCGTCTTCGACCCCTGGGCCTTCATCCGCGAAGTCAACGCGATCAAGGACAAGGGCGTCTCCGTCACGCCGGAGAACCTGATCGTCGCCGAGAACGTGCCGCTGATCCTGCCGGTCCACAGCGCGCTGGACAAGGCGCGGGAAGAGGCCAAGGGCGCCGGCAAGATCGGCACCACCGGCCGCGGCATCGGGCCGGCCTATGAGGACAAGGTGGCGCGCCGCGCCATCCGCCTGTGCGACCTGACCGACGAGGCCGTGCTGGTCGAGAAGGTCGACGCCCTGCTGGCCCACCACAACGCGCTGTTCCGCGCGTTGGGCGCGCCGGAGATGACCCCGGCCGACATCCTGGATCCCCTGCGCGAGATCGCGCCGCAGGTGCTGCCCTACGCCGCCGTCGTCTGGAAGCAGCTGGACGAGCTGCGCCGCGCCGGCAAGCGCATCCTGTTCGAGGGTGCCCAGGGCACGATGCTGGACATCGACCACGGCACCTATCCCTACGTCACCTCCTCCAACACGGTGGCGGGCAATGCGGCGGCCGGCAGCGGCATGGGTCCGCGCGCCGTCGGCTATGTGCTGGGCATCTGCAAGGCCTACACCACCCGCGTCGGCTCCGGCCCCTTCCCGACCGAGCTGACCGACGAGATCGGCGAGCTGATCGGCCAGAAGGGCAAGGAGTTCGGCGTGGTGACCGGGCGCAAGCGCCGCTGCGGCTGGTTCGACGCCGTCATGGTCCGCCAGGCGATCAAGACCGGCGGCATCGACGGCATCGCCCTGACCAAGCTGGACGTGCTGGACGGCTTCGACGAGATCAAGGTCTGCGTCGGCTATCGGCTGGACGGCCAGGAGCTGGACTATTACCCGTCCAACGCCGGCGCCCAGGCCCGCGTCGAGCCGATCTACGAGACCTTCGAGGGCTGGAAGGACACCACCCGCGGCGCCCGCTCCTGGGCGGAACTGCCGGCCCAGGCGGTCAAGTATGTCCGCCACATCGAGGAGCTGATCCAGGCCCCGGTCGCCCTGCTGTCGACCAGCCCGGAACGCGACGACACCATCCTGATGACGGACCCGTTCGCCGACTGACCCGGCGGCAGGATGGTTGAAACAGCGAAGGGCCGGCGCATTGCCGGCCCTTCGCTTTTCTGAGTGATCCCGCGGCGGTCAGACCGCGCGGGTCAGGCCGCCGTCGACCCGGATGTTCTGACCGGTGATGTAGCCCGCCCCCGGCGAGGCCAGGAAGGCGACGGTGGCGGCGATCTCCTCGCTGCTGCCGTAGCGCTGCATCGGCACGCCCTGGCGGCGCTCCTCGGTCGCCGGCAGGCTGTCGATCCAGCCCGGCAGGACGTTGTTCATCCGCACATTCTGCACGGCATACTGGTCGGCGAAGATCTTGGTGTAGGCGGCCAGCCCGGCACGGGCGACGGCGGAAGTCGGGAACATCGCGCTCGGCTCGAAGGCCCAGGCGGTGGAGATGTTGACGATCGACCCGGCCTTCTGCGTCACCATGACTGGCGCCACCAGCCGCACCGCCCGCACAACGTTGAGGAAATAGACCTCGATCCCGCGGTGCCAGTCCTCGTCGGTGATCTCCAGCAGCGGCGCACGGGGGCCGTGGCCGGCGCTGTTGACCAGCACGTCGATGCGGCCCCAGCGCTCCATGGTGCTGTCGACCAGGCGCTTCAGATCGTCATTGGACTGGTTGGTCCCGGTCACGCCCAAGCCGCCCAGTTCGCCGGCCAATGCCTCGCCCTTGCCCGACGAGGACAGGATCGCGACCTTGAACCCGTCGGCCGCCAGCCGCCGCGCCGAGGCGGCACCCATGCCGCTGCCGCCGGCGGTGATGACGGCAACCTTGTCTGCGGACATTACGAATCCTCCCGAAGCCCTGCGCCCGGCATCGACGGCCGATACCGGCGCCTTGAGTTCCGGCAAGCATATGGTCGGCCGGCCGCCGCCTCAAACCCGATTCGAGGCAGGGGTATCGTTCATCGATGTCAGATGTCGAAATTCGCCGCGATGTTGCCGGTGGACTGGCGATGGCGCAGGGCGTCGGCCAGGGTGCGGTTGTCCAGCACATTGGCGGTGGCATCGCGGACCTGGACCATCAGCCAGCGGACCGAGCAGGTCTCGGTATCGATGCAGTCTTCGCAGGGCTTGAAGGACGCCTTGCTGGCGCAGGGGATCGGCGCCAGATGGCCGTCGATCAGGCGAATCACCTCGCCGAAGGAGATCTCGGTGGCCGGGCGGGCCAGCCGGTAGCCGCCGCTCTTGCCGCGCTTGGCGAACAACAGGCCTTCCTTGCGCAGTTCGACCAGGATCGCTTCGAGGAACTTGCGCGGGATGTTCTCGCGTTCCGCGATGTCGGCGATCAGGATCAGATCGCCGGTGTCCTTCTCCGCCAGCATGATCAGGGCACGCAACGCGTATTTGGCTTTCTGCGAGAGCATTCCGGCGGAATCCGTTCCTTTGCGGCGGCGGTCGGACCGACCGCTTCGCTCTAAAGCTTGATGGTTAACATTTCGTACCGGCCCGATATTCGACCGAAGGGGCCGGGACCGTGCTGTGAACAGCGGACAGTAGCCAGATTCGACCACCGAAGAGAAGGGTTTGCGCGAAGGATTTGCGGCCAACGCCCCCGGCGCGTTAAGGTCGCGCCGCTATCCGACCCGTCGCACCCGTTCGCAAGCAGCCCCGAAGGACAGGACATGCAGTACGCGATCGTTCCGGTCACCCCGTTCCAGCAGAACTGTACGGTGCTCTGGTGCCCCGAGACGATGAAGGGCGCTGCCATCGACCCCGGCGGCGACCTCGACCGCATCCTCGCCGCCGCGAAGGCCAAGGGAGTGACCCTGGAGAAGATCCTGGTCACCCACGGCCACATCGACCATGCCGGCGCCGTCGCCGACCTTGCCGACAAGCTGTCGCTGCCGATCGAGGGGCCGCAGCGCGAGGACCAGTTCTGGATCGACGGCATGCCGATGCAGAGCCAGATGTTCGGCTTTCCCCCCGTCCGCTCCTTCACGCCGGACCGCTGGCTGGAGGAGGGCGATACGGTGACCATCGGCAACCAGACGCTGGAGGTCCGCCACTGCCCCGGCCACACCCCCGGCCATGTGGTGTTCGTCCACCGGCCGTCCAAGCTCGCCATCGTCGGCGACGTGCTGTTCCAGGGCTCGGTCGGCCGCAGCGATTTCCCCAAGGGCAATCACGGCGACCTGATCGCCTCGATCCACGACAAACTGTTGCCCTACGGCGACGATTTCGCCTTCATCCCCGGCCATGGTCCGATGTCCAGCTTCGGCCAGGAGCGGCTGTACAACCCGTTCCTGAACGACTGAGGGGACCCGCCGGGCTCCTCAGCCCACCATCGCTCAATCCACCGTCGGGTCGTCGCCCAGCAGCAGGTCGATGCGGCGGCGCAGCCCGATCAGTTCGCGGCGCTGCATGTCGTCGACATAGGCGCGATGCTCGCGCGGGTCGCCCAGCCGGGCGGTGGCGCGGCGCAGCGCATCCAGGAAGCGGCCGACCGCCGACATGGTGCGCAGCGACGGCTCCTTGGCGGCATCCTTGCGGCTGCGGGCGGCCTGGACAGTACCGTCGCCCGCCTTCACCTGCTCCCACAGCGCCATCTGCTCTTCCAGATCCTTGATCCAGGCGATCTCGATCAGGGTGGAGCGGGAGACGTCGTGGTGGGCGGCGGCATATTCCTGCTTGATCGTCTCCGGCAGTGCGTTCAGCCGAAGGGTGTGGCTGATGTTGCTCTGGCTCTTGCCGATGATGCGGCCGAGCTGCTCCTGGGTGTAGCCGAAACGGTCGATCAGCCGGGCCAGCGCCTCCGCCAGTTCGAGCGCGTCGAGGTCGACACGCTGGACATTCTCGACCAGCGTCAGCTCGTCCGGATTGCCGGAGGTGACCAGCGCGTAGACCGTCGCCAGCCCGAGCATCTCATGCGCGCGCAGCCGCCGCTCGCCGGCAACCAGCCGGTGGCCGCCGACCGTCTCCTGCACCAGGATCGGCTGCTTCAACCCGTAATGCGCGATCGAGTCGGCCAGCCCCTGCATCTCGTCCGGGTCGAAATGGCGCCGCGGCAGGTTGGGATTGCGGATGATCCTCGCGACGTCCAGTTCCAGCAGACGGGGCGGCTTGCCCGCATCGTCGAACAGGTCCGAATGATCGGGTGCGAGCGTCGGCATGGCGTGTCGTGGTTCCCTGTTCACTCTTTCTTCCACTCCTGCGACCGTGCCCCGTCCGTCACGGCCCTGTCAACGGCGCAGTGAGAAGAAAAGGAGAACAGGACGGATCGGTTCCACCATGGCCGGCACCCGCCCCCCTTACGCCGCCCTCATGCCGCCTTGATATCGGCCAGGAAGCGTTCGATCTCCGCCCGCAGGTGGCCGGCCTGTCGCGTCAGGTCCTGGGACGAGGTCAGAACCTCTCCCGCCACCGTTTTGGTCGTGTCAGCGGACCGCGCCACCCCGTCGATGATCGCGGTGACCGACTGGGTCGCCTTGGCAGCCTGATCGGCGTTGGCGGCGATGTCCATCGTGGCGTTGCCCTGCTCCTCGATGGCGTTGGCGACGATGTCGGAGATGCGGCCCATGTCCTCGATCACCGTCACGATCTGACCGATGGAGGCGGCGGCCCCGTCTGTCACCGACTGCATGGTGCCGATCTGGCTGCCGATCTCGTCGGTGGCCTTGGCGGTCTGCGAGGCGAGGTGCTTGACCTCGTTGGCGACGACGGCGAAGCCCTTGCCCGCCTCGCCCGCCCGCGCCGCCTCGATGGTGGCGTTCAACGCCAGCAGGTTGGTCTGCGCCGCGATGTCGTGGATCAGCTGCACGACGGTACCGATGCGGTTGGCGGTCTCCACCACCACCCGCATGGTCTCGCCGGCCTGGGCAGCCGCGCCGACGGCGGCCTGGGTGATGCGGCTCGATTCCTGGATGTGACGGCCGATGTCGCCGATCGAGGCACGCAGCTGGTTGGCCGCCGACGCCACCGTGCCGACGTTGCTCGCGGTCTGGTCGGCAGCCGCGGCGACGCTGGTCGCCTCGTGCAGCGTCCGGTCGGCGCCGTCGCTCATCGACCTTGCGGTCGTCTCCAGCCCGCCGGCGGCATTGGCCACCGCGCGGACGATGCCACCGACCCGCGCATCGAAGCCGTCCGTCACCCGTTCCAGCTGGCGGGTGCGCTCCTCGCGCAGCAGCTGGATCCGCTCCTGTTCGGCATGGAGCTCGTCGGCCCTGATCAGCGCCTCCTTGAACACCTGCATGGCGCCGGCCATCCGGCCGATCTCGTCATGGCGCTCCTGCGCCGGCACGTCGAGCCGGCGTTCGCCCTGGGCCAGACGCTGCATCGCCTCGGACATCGCCGACAGCGGACGGGTGATGCCGCGGGCAAACAGGACGCCGCCCAGGCAGACGACCAGCAACAGGACGGCCCCAGCTCCGATCATCTGGTTGCGCATGGAATGGACCGGCGCGAGGATCTCGTCCACCGCCGCCTCCGCCAGCACCAGCCAGTGGAAGCCACCATGCGCCATCGGCCGATAGGCGGTCAGGGCCGGGCCGTTGCCTCCGACGTCGGTCGCCTCGACCACCCCGGCCCGGTCGGGATCGCTCTTGATGGCGCCGATGGCGCCGCCGTCATAGGGCTTCAGCACGGCCATTTCCCGGGCGAAGCGCGGCGTGCTGCGCAGCCGTCCGTCCTGCCCCAACAGGAACGTGTCGCCGCTGTCCCCCATGCCGCCGGTGGCACGCATGATGCGGTCCAGCCCGTTCGACTCCATGCGGAACACCAGCGTCGCCAGCGTCTGCTGGTTGCCGTCCGGCTGCCGCAGCACCACCGGAGTGGCGAGGAAGGCCGAAGGCACGCCGCCGGCCGGCGTGTAGGCGGTGAAATCGGCGCTCTGCGCCTCTTCGGACTTGGGATCGCGCTTCACCGCATCCATCAGGGCGACCAGCGGCCCGTCGGCGACCGGCTTGCCGAAATCGCCGCCCTTGGCGGCGCTGTAGACCACCTGCCCCTCCTGCGACACCAGGAGCACGTCGGCCAGCCCGCGGCGCAGCATCAGGTCGGTCATCCAGGAATGCAGCCGCAGATGCGCCATGTCGTACATGGTGCTGCCCTCCGGCTTCTCCATCTTGTAGCGCTCGGCCGGCGGGTTGGGATTGTCGTCGACATAGCGCTTGCGCAGCAGGGTGCCGGGGTCGCCGCGGTCGGCCTCGATCCGCCAGCCGTTGTTCAGCGCAACCGCGGCATCGCGCATGGAGCGTGTGTTCGCCGTCAGGACGATGTCGCCCTCCAGCCCCTCGATATACGATGCCACACTGGCGGCGCGGGCATCGGCCAACGCCACCAGCTTGTCCTGGGCCGCGGTGCGCAGCCGATCGGTTGCCGCGACATAGGCGAAGCTGCCGAGCAGCAGGGCCGTCAGCACCGCCGACCCGACCACCGCCCCCGGAATCTTGTGGCGCAAAAGCAGGCTATTCAAGGTTGCATCCCTCCCGGAAGAGCATGGCACCGGTTGATCCGGATTCATTGGCGCCGCATCGCCCGGTCCCACTCGCCGGAAAGTTGCCCACCGCAGGCGGCACGAACGTTGCGTCGCATACAAATTATCCTATCCATCAACTGTTAACAAATGCTGATATCGTCGATTCTTACGGTTTTGTTAAACGATCGTTCAAAATCCATTCGGCTGGCGCAATGAAACGCAACTCAGTAAAAGAGGTTGAAGCAGAGCCGAGGAATTGATCCGGCATCTGTGAGGAGGTCGGTCGATGTCACTTGCTGAACGCAAGCTTTTTGTCGAGCGCTGGATTCGCTCACCCCTGAAGGTTGCCTCCGTCACCCCGAGCGGCCCCGAACTGTGCCGGGCCATGGCCAAGGCGACGCAGTGCGGTCCCGGCCGCCGGGTGGTGGAACTGGGACCGGGCACCGGACCGGTCACCACGGCGCTGCTTGCCCACGGCGTCACCCCCGACAATCTGCTGATGGTGGAACTCGACCCGGCCTTCGCCGACCATCTGTCGGTGTTGCACCCGGACGCCACGGTGGTGCGCGGCGATGCGACCCGGCTGCGCCGGATCGTGCAGGCCCATGGCTGGGAGGATTGCGACGCCGTGGTGTCGGGACTGCCGCTGATCGCCATGCCGCTGTCGGTCCAGGCGCGAATCGTGCGCGGCGCCTTTTCCGTGCTGGCGCCCGACGGGGTTTTCGTGCAATTCACCTACGGTCCCTTCGCCCCGGTGAATCCGGAACTGATCCGCCGGATGCGGCTCAAGCCGCGGCGCCATGCCTGGATCGCCCGGAACCTGCCGCCGGCATCGGTGTGGACCTTCCGACGGCTGCCCTGACGACGAGTGATTTTGACCACTGATCCTGTTCTGGACCAAGCGCGCGCCCTGATCGGCGCGCGCCGCCACCGCCCCGCCCTGCGCCTGCTGCGCGGTGCGGCCGCTCCCGGCGGGATGGAGCGGCTTCATCTGCTCGGACTGGCCTATCTCGGCCACCGCGACCCGCCGGCGGCCATCGCCTGCCTGCGCCGGGTGCTGGCGGACAACCCCGGCGAGGCCGGTCGGCTGGCGGTTCTCGCCAGGGCCCATCAGGCCGACAACGCCCCTCTTCCCGCCGTCCGCTGGCTGGAACGTGCGGTCCGCCTCGCCCCCGAGCGCCCCGACCTGATCGCTGCGCTGGCCGGCGCGCTGCGCCGAGACGCCCGCTATGCCGATGCGCTTTCCCTGGCGCGCAAGGCGCTGGCCGCCGGTGATCCCTCCGCCGACATCCGCTTCGAGGCGGCGACGGCCGCCGCCTATCTGGGGTGCGACAAGGAAGCGCTGGCCCATTTCGATGCGCTGCTGGCCGACGATCCCGAACATGCCGCCGCCTGGTTCGGCAGCCATGCCCAGGCGCTGCATCATCACGGTCCCGACGACGCCCTGCGCCGGCTCCGCCGCGCCACCCGCTGCGGCGGGGCCAACGGCAAATACTGGGGCTATCTCGCCGCCACCCTGCGGCTGCTCGGCCATGGCGAGGAGGCCGACAGGGTCGAAGCCGCGGAGGTCGGCGACAACCCGAAGCGCCGGCCGCTGCCGGACGGGGCGAAGGCCCTGCTGCCCCGCCTCTCCGCCGATTTCCGGCTGTTCGGCAGCAGTGGACGGCTGCTGCGTCACGCGCTGGCCTGTGCGCAAGCGCCGGGTCTGGTGCTGGAGTTCGGCGTACGCCGCGGCACCTCGCTCGACCATATCGCCGAAGCGGCCGGGCAGGAAGTCCACGGCTTCGATTCCTTCGAGGGGCTGCCGGAAGGCTGGGTCAATTCTCCGCGCGGCGTGCTGACCACCGGCAATCAGTTGCCGCCGGTGCGCGACAATGCCCGCCTGCATGTGGGCTGGTTCGAGGACAGCCTGCCGCCCTTCCTCGCCGCACAGCCGGGGCCGGTGCGTTTCGTCAATGTGGACAGCGACATCTACGCGTCGGCCCGCACCGTACTGACCGCGCTTGCCGACCGGATCCGGCCGGGAAGCATCATCGTCTTCGACGAATATATCGGCAACCTGAGCTGGCGAGACGACGAGTACCGGGCCTTCCAGGAATTTGCTGTCGAGCACGCCGTACGCTACGAGTATTTCGCGGCAAGCCCCTATACGAAGCAGGTGGCTGTGCGGATTTTGGGAATCGGCACCGCGTCTTAGGTGGTCGCAGCGCTTGCCCCCACCCCGGCCCTCCCCCGCTATTGCGGGAGAGGGTGCCTTCTGCGAAGCGGCGGCAGTCCCCTCCACCGCCAGAGGCGGGGGAGGGTTAGGGAGGGGGCAAAAGCCCCCGTAACGCCAGAACTTACACCGCCGCCTTCACCTGACGGCGACGGGCGTGCAGCACCGGTTCGGTGTAGCCGTTTGGCTGAACGCGGCCCTTGAACACCAGATCGCAGGCCGCCTGGAATGCGATGCTGCCGTCGAAATTGCCGGCCATCGGCTTGTACAGCGGGTCGCCGGCATTCTGCTTGTCGACGACGGCGGCCATGCGCTTCATGACCTCCATCACCTGGGCCTCGGTGCAGATGCCGTGATGCAGCCAGTTGGCGATGTGCTGGCTGGAGATGCGCAGGGTGGCGCGGTCCTCCATCAGGCCGACGTCATGGATGTCCGGCACCTTGGAACAGCCGACGCCCTGGTCGACCCAGCGCACGACGTAACCCAGGATGCCCTGGGCATTGTTCTCCAGCTCCTGCCGGATCTCGTCCTCCGACCAGTTGGGACGGTCGGCGAGCGGGAGGGTCAGAATGTCGGACAGGGCTGCCGCCTGGCGCTTGGCCAGCAGGTCCTGCACCTCGGCGACGTTGACAGCGTGATAGTGGGTTGCGTGCAGCGTGGCGGCGGTCGGCGACGGAACCCAGGCGGTGTTGGCGCCGGCCTTCGGATGGCCGATCTTGGCGACCAGCATGTCGGCCATCAGGTCGGGCATCGCCCACATGCCCTTGCCGATCTGGGCACGGCCCTTCAGCCCGGCGCGCAGGCCGACGTCGACATTGTTGTCCTCATAGGCCGAGATCCATTTGGTGGCCTTCATCGCCGCCTTGCGGACGACCGGGCCGGCCTCCATCGAGGTGTGGATTTCGTCGCCGGTACGGTCGAGGAAGCCGGTGTTGATGAACACCACGCGATCCTTGGCGGCGCGAATGCACTCCTTGAGGTTGACGCTGGTCCGCCGCTCCTCGTCCATGATGCCGACCTTGAGGGTGTTGCGGGCCATGCCCAGCAGATCCTCGACGCGGCCGAACAGCTCGTCGGTGAAGGCGACCTCCTCGGGCCCGTGCATCTTCGGCTTCACGATGTAGACCGAGCCGGCGCGGCTGTTGCGCAAGCCGCCATCAGCTTTTTGAGGGGCCTTCAGGTCATGGAGGGCGATCAGCGAGGTGAAGACGCCGTCCAGGATGCCTTCCGGCGCCTCGCTGCCGTCGGACAGCTTGACCATGTCGATGGTCATCAGGTGGCCGACGTTGCGGACCAGCAGCAGGCTGCGGCCGTGCAGGGTCAGCGTGCCGGCCGGCGTGGTATAGACGCGGTCGGGGTTCAGCTTGCGGACGACGGTCCTGTCACCCTTGGGGAAGCTGGCCTCCAGCGTGCCCGTCATCAGGCCGAGCCAGTTGCGGTAGGCGCCGACCTTGTCCTCGGCATCCACGGCGGCGACGGAATCCTCGCAGTCCTGGATGGTCGACAGCGCCGCTTCCAGCACGACGTCGGCGACACCGGCCGGATCGTCCTTGCCGATCATGCTGGCGCGGTCGATGCGGATCTCGATATGGGTGCCGTTCTGGACCAGCAGCACCGCCGACGGGGCCGCGGCATCGCCCTGCCAGCCGACGAAGGCGGCCTTGTCCTTCAGGCCGGTCTTGCCGCCGTCCTTCAGCGTCACCGCCAGCGCATCGCCCTCGACCGCATAGCCGGTGGCGTCGGCATGGCTGCCGCCGGCCAGCGGCACGCTGTCGTCCAGGAACCTGCGCGCCCAGGCGATCACCTGCGCGCCGCGCGCGGCATCGTAGCCGCCGGCCGCCGGGGTGCCCGGGATCGCATCGGTGCCGTACAGCGCGTCATACAGGCTGCCCCAGCGCGCATTGGCGGCGTTCAGGGCATAGCGGGCATTGGTGATCGGCACCACCAGCTGCGGGCCGGCGAGATAGGCGATCTCAGGATCGACATTGCCGGTGCCGACACTGAAATCCTCGCCCTCCGGCACGAGATAGCCGATCCCGCGCAGGAAGGACTCATATTCGGCCTGGTCGAAGAGCGTGCCGCGGCGCGCGGTGTGCCACGCATCGATCTGCGCCTGCAGGCTGTCGCGCTTGTCCAGCAGCGCCCTGTTGCGCGGCGCCAGATCGTGCAGCAGCGCGTCCAGGCCGCTCCACAGACGATCGGCGTCGACACCGGTCCCGGGCAAAGCCTCGTCATTGATGAAGTCATAGAGGGGTTGGGCGATCTCGAGGCCGCCGCGGCGAATCCAGTTGCTCATCTCGTTGCGTGTCCCATTCTCTTGCGCTCGGTTCGCAGACTCCTCTCCGGGAGTCTTGGTCACCGGTTATCGCGTCATCCGATCGAACCGGTCAACACAATGTCGCACCGCAGCGTATGGCGAATTGGTAGCAGGCGCGATGCACCTCAGGCCAGCAGGTCGACCGCCACGGACGGCTGGACCGCCGGCTGTCCGGCCATGGCTCCCGCCATGCCCTCCATGCCTGTGAACGCGTCTGTGCCGAGGCCGTCCGGGCTGTCGTCGTCCGCCCCTCCGGCCAGCAGCCCCGCCGCCGCCAGCGCGCCGCTGGAGCCGAAGGCGGCTGCACGCAGCGCATTGACCTCCTTCTGGGCGCCCTCGACCATCTTGTCGTCGGCCTTGAAGCCCTCGCGCCGCTCCCGCCGCCGCTGTTCGGACGCGTCGAGCATGTTGGCGGCCTTGGCCTCGCCGATGATCCGCTTGGAGGTGGCCAGCACGCCTTCCACCCGCTGGCCGAAGGTGTCGGCCTCACGGTAGCGCGACATCTTCGCCGCGTTGTCGGCCATCAGTTGGTGGATCATCGCGCTGCGGCCGCCGGTGCCCGACGCCGCGCCCGACGCCGCCTGCCCTCCGCCGGTGAAGCCGCCATCGCCCAACCCCGACAGGACATCGTCGACCAGCTTGGCGATGTCGTCCGGCAGCATGGCATCCCCGGCGGCAGCCCCGCTCTCCACCATCTCGCCGGCCGCGGACTCGGCGGCGGCGGCGGACTCTGCAGCCGTCAGGTCGGCGGCCGTCTCGGCCGATGCCCCCTCCCTGGTCGAGATGCCGATGGTCAGCGTCACCTCGGTCTGCTGCAGGGTCAGGGTCGTGGTGCGGGTGGTGATCGTCGTCTCGCTGGACAGCAGGCTGCCGCCACCGGCGGCGGCGCTGCTGTCCCCGGGCAGCCCAAGGTCGGCCGCCGCCTTGATGCCGGCACCATATTCCTTGGCAGCGCGCCCAGCCTCCCGCGCCAGCAATGCCGCCTCGCGTGCCAGGGACGCCAGCTTCTGCGGGTCGCCCTGGGCGAAGCGCATCGCCAGCTTCAGCTCCTCGATCCGGCGTTCGACCTGTTCCAGCCGGGCGGCTGCGGAAGCCTTGGACCCGCCGACGCGCCGGGCCTCCTCCAGCGCCGTCCTGGCGTTGGCGCTGTCGCTCTGCCATTTGGCGAGGGGCTTGGTCAGACCCTGCGCACGCTCGGCCTTCTGGGCGAGCTGGCCCTGGGCGTCTTTCGCCTCCAGCTCCTTCTCCCACGGCTTTTTCGCCTGTTGCAGCCGGAAAATCCCCGACTGGCCGTCGGCCACCACGCTGAAGACGCTCATGCCGCCACCCTCCGGCCAGACCGCACCCGGATATTCGCGGCAAAGTTTAGCACATTCGCGACGACTGTCCATTTCGCGCAACAGAGTCGGGGAACACCAGGGCTTGGCTGGTGTTTCCCAATCCGACACCCGATTCCGCAACGGGCGGTTTGATGCCGCAGGCGCGGAGACGCGGAATACCGGAATCCCGAGGAGGAAAAACACGATGCCGAACCGCGATACGACCGGCACCGGCGGACCGAACCCGACCGGCCCGACCATTGGCAGTTCAACCACCAGCACGGCCGCCGGCACCTCCACCGGCGGCAGCCTGTCGGGCGGGCGCACCGGCGTCGAGGACATGAAGAAGACGGTGAACCGCGCCGCCGACGAGGCCGTGAACACCGGGCGCGAGGCGCTGGACCAGGCCCAGGGCCGCATCCGGTCGCTGCTGGAACAGCAGACCGGCCGTGCCGCCGACCAGTTGGGCGGCGTCGCCAACGCCCTGCACAAGGCCGCAGAGCAGTTGAACGCCGAGAATGGCGGCATGGTCGCCGACTATGCCGAGCAGGCCGCCGGCCGCGTCGAACGTGTCGCCGACATGCTGCGTGACGCGACGATCGACGACATCGTCGGCGAGGTGGAAGGCTTCGCCCGCCGCCAGCCGGAAGTGTTCATCGGCGCTGCCTTCGCCGCCGGCTTCCTGGTCGCGCGCTTCATCAAGAGCTCGGGCGAGCGCCGCATGCACCGCGCCTCCACCGCGCTCCGCTCCGGTGTCCACCCGTCGCAAGGCGTGCCCAGCACCCGCAGTCCCGGCCGCGACATGAACCGCGAGCCCGCACGCACGCCCAGCCGCGGCATGGCCGGCGGCATCGCGGAATCGGTCAGCCGCACCACTCCTGCCCACAGCGCCGACACCCCCACCACCGGCAGCCAGCCGGATCTCCCGGCCGCCGATCCGCTTGGTGAACCCAAGCCGGCCTCCGGCCGCATCGGCATGCCGCTGTCCTCCGCCCCGGCTTCCGTCACCGGCCACACCGCCAC
Organism: Azospirillum thiophilum; assembly: GCF_001305595.1. Classification (NCBI taxonomy): domain Bacteria; kingdom Pseudomonadati; phylum Pseudomonadota; class Alphaproteobacteria; order Rhodospirillales; family Azospirillaceae; genus Azospirillum; species Azospirillum thiophilum. The sequence continues at coordinate 425,445 of NZ_CP012402.1, read as the reverse complement.
GCCGTCGGCCGACACCGCGCTCGGCACCAGCACGGTTCCGGGCGCCACGGGCACGACCGGCAGCGCCGGCGGTTCCGCGAATGCCGGCACCACCGGCTTCGCCGGGGTCGCAGGCACCTCCTCCACCTCCAAGCCGCAGGGGCAGCGTCCATGAGCGCCGCCGAGAACCGCTATGACGAGCCGCGGGATCCGCGGCAGGACCGGCCGCTCGCCGGCCTGTTCGCCGATCTCGCCCGCGAATCCGCCAACCTCGCCCGATCCGAGATCGCGTTGGCGAAGGCCGAACTCACCGACAAGGCCTCCGAGGCCGCCGGTGGCATCGCCTTCATCGCCGTCGGCGGACTGGTCGCCTTCGCCGGCGTCCTGTTCCTGCTCGCCTCCGCGGTTCTCGGCCTGTCCAACGTCCTGGCACCCTGGCTGTCCGCGCTGATCGTCGGCCTGGTGGTTCTGGCGGTGGGGGGCATCCTGGCCTATGTCGGCAAGAACCGGCTGAGCCCTGCCAACCTCCGTCCGCGCCGCACCATGAACACGCTGGACGAAGACAAGCGCTGGGCCAAGGCGCAACTCGCCCGCTAAACCCCCGCCCCCGCCCCTGCCCCCGCCGAGAGACGGCGGTAACAGGGATCGCCGCAACAGGGATCGCCGATGACCGAAGACACCCGCCATCCGCAGGATCTCGACGCCCTGGAGGGCGTCATCCGCGCCCGCCGCGCGCGCCTCGGCGGCACAGTAGAGGCGCTGCGCGACCGCACCGCGCGTCTGCGCGACGGTCTGGCGCGATGGACCCCCCATTCTCCGATGGAGCACACCATGAAGCACACCTATACGCCGGCAACGCCGGACAGCAGCTCGCAGTACCGCAACGACCGCCCGGAATCCGCCCGGACGGTTCGTCACAGGGGATCCCAGCCGTCCGGCTCGATGCTCGGCACCGTCACCAGCAACCCGATCCCGCTGGCCCTGGTCGGCATCGGCCTCGGCTGGCTGGCGCTGTCCAGCACCGGCTACGACCGCCGGATCGTCCGTTCCCGGGCCATCCGCTCGGCCCGCCACACCGTGAGCGACGCCGTCGACTATGCCCGCGAGTCGCTGGGCAGCGCCACCGACAGCGTCCGCAACGCAGCAGGCGACGCCTACGACCGGGCGTCGGGTGCCGTCGGCGATGTCTATGACCGGGCGTCGGACACCGTGGGCAACGCCTATGACCGGGCCAGCGACAGCGTCGGCGGCATGATCGGCCGCTCGGCCGAGGATCACGGCCGGGACAACGGGATCGGACAGCACGGGAGCCATGTCCAGGGAAGCCGCTCCCACTCCGGCGGTGTGTCGCGCCTGTCCGCCATGGCGCCGTCGGCCGATCATCTGCGCCACCGGATGCACGATGTCTCGTCCGGATTCTGGGACATGGTGGAGGATCACCCGATCGTCGCCGGCGTCATGGGCGTCGCCCTGGGCGCCGCCATCGGCGCGGCATTGCCCAGCACCCGCTATGAGAACCGGTGGGTCGGCGACTATTCCGACGAGGCGACCGAACGTGCCAAGACCCTGGCGATGGATGCGCTGGACCGCGGCACCCGCGCCGCACAGGCCGCCACCCAGACCGTGGTCGAGTCGGCCAAGGAGGACGTCCGCGACGTCATGTCGGCAGCAAAAAACGCCGCGCGCGAAGAGGTGAAGAAGCCGGGCTGATGCCGCCCCGCTCCCAACCGTATGCTTTCACGGGACGCCCCCGCGCCATGCCGGCGCGGGGTTTTCCGTTTCGGTGGAGAGCTTTTGCTTCAAGATCCGATGTGCGTGCAGATCCCCGCAACCTGGTGCCTGATCCCCGGCTCCCCTGCCCGGCCCACGCGCATCGGGCGGCATTATACCTGAGTGGAGCCGAAGGGTATTCCTGCCGGTGCTGTCATGCCGCAACTGCCGATCCGTTGCGAGGGTCGCAGAAACCCTGCCTTTCAATCGACAAACGCCCCTTGCCCCGCCGGTCAATCAGGACTAAATTGGTCCTGTATTCGAAACCGGAGGCGAAACGGGGTACGGTCATGATCCGGCTGAGCAAGCTCACCGACTACGCCATCGTCGTGCTGAGCGAGATGGCGCGCCATGTGGGCACGGTCCATACCGTCGCCCAGCTGGCCGATCGCACCGGCGTTCCCGCCCCGACGGTCGCCAAGCTGATGAAGGCGATGACCCCGGCAGGGCTCACCACCTCGCAACGGGGCGCTGCCGGTGGTTATGCGCTCAGCCGGCCATCCGATGCAATCTCCATCGCGGAGATCATCACGGCGCTGGACGGCCCGATCGCACTGACCGCCTGCGTCGAGGGTGCCGACAGCCAATGCGGGGTGGAGCAGCTTTGCCCCATGCGCGGCGGTTGGGAAAAGGTGAACCGCGCCATCCGCGGCGCGCTGGAAGAGGTGACGCTGGCCGACATGATGATCCCCATCACCTTCCCGGCTCCCGCCCCCAAGGCAACCGCCACAGCCGCCCAGCCGGCCCGCCCGGCATACTGACCGGCGCGCACCGACCAGAATTCTTGAGAAGGACGAGGCAAAGCCATGGCCGCCCAACCGGAAACCGTCGAGCAGGTCCGCGCCGTCACGGAACAGAAGTACAAGTACGGCTTCACGACCGACATCGAGTCCGATGTCGCGCCGAAGGGTCTGAACGAGGACATCGTCCGCTTCATCTCCGCGAAGAAGGACGAGCCGGAATGGCTGCTGGACTGGCGCCTGAAGGCCTTCCGCGTCTGGCAGACGATGGAGGAGCCGCAATGGGCCGCCGTCAGCTTCCCGCCCATCGACTATCAGGACGCGCATTACTATGCCGCGCCGAAGCAGAAGGCCGGCCCGAAGTCGCTGGACGAGGTCGACCCGGAACTGCTGAAGACCTATGAGAAGCTGGGCATCCCGCTGCGCGAGCAGGAGATCCTGGCCGGCGTCGAGGGGTCGGAGGGCAAGAGCCCGGCCATCGCCGTCGACGCCGTGTTCGACAGCGTCTCGGTCGCCACCACCTTCAAGGCGAAGCTGGAGGAGATGGGCATCATCTTCTGTGCGATCTCCGAGGCAGTGCAGAAGCACCCGGAGCTCGTGAAGAAGTATCTCGGCTCGGTCGTGCCCTACACCGACAATTACTATGCCACGCTGAACTGCGCGGTCTTCACCGACGGCAGCTTCGTCTACATCCCCAAGGGCGTGCGTTGCCCGATGGAGCTGTCGACCTATTTCCGCATCAACCAGGCCAACACCGGCCAGTTCGAGCGGACGCTGATCATCGCCGACGAGGGTGCTTACGTCAGCTATCTGGAAGGCTGTACCGCGCCCCAGCGCGACGAGAACCAGCTGCACGCCGCGGTGGTCGAGCTGGTGGCGATGGACGACGCGACCATCAAATATTCCACCGTCCAGAACTGGTATCCCGGCAATGCCGAAGGCGTCGGCGGTATCTACAACTTCGTGACCAAGCGCGGCGCCTGCCGCGGCAGGAACTCCAAGATCTCCTGGACGCAGGTCGAGACCGGCTCCGCCATCACCTGGAAGTACCCGAGCTGCATCCTGCAGGGTGACAATTCGGTGGGCGAGTTCTACTCGGTCGCCATCACCAACAACTTCCAGCAGGCCGACACCGGCACCAAGATGATCCACATCGGCAAGAACACCCGCTCGACGATCGTGTCGAAGGGCATCTCGGCCGGCAGGGCGCAGCAGACCTACCGCGGGCTGGTGAAGATCCTGCCCAAGGCGGAGGGGGCGCGCAACCATACCCAATGCGACAGCCTGCTGATCGGCGACCGCTGCGGCGCCCACACGGTGCCCTACATCGAGAGCCGCAACCGCTCCGCCCGCATCGAGCATGAGGCGACGACCGCCAAGATCAGCGAGGACCAGCTCTTCTATTGCCGCCAGCGCGGTATTTCCGAGGAAGACGCCGTGTCGCTGATCGTCAACGGCTTCTGCAAGGAGGTCCTGAAGGAACTCCCCATGGAATTCGCGGTGGAAGCGCAGAAGCTGGTCGGCATCAGCCTGGAAGGCAGCGTGGGGTAAGTCCCGCTGCCCCCTCTCCACCCGGGGAGAGGGGAAAATGAAACGGAGAACCGGACGGCGTGCCGGCAGCCTGAAGAAGACAACGAGGCGAAGACGATGATCGAAATCAAGAACCTGCACGCCACCGTGGACGGCAAGGAAATCCTCAAGGGTGTCGATCTGACGATCCGCCCGGGGGAGGTCCATGCCATCATGGGGCCGAACGGCGCCGGCAAGAGCACCCTGTCCTACGTGCTGGCCGGCCGCGACGGCTACGAGGTCACGGAAGGCTCGGTCACCTATTACGGCAAGGATCTGCTGGCCATGGAGCCGGAGGAGCGGGCGGCCGAGGGCGTCTTCCTGGCCTTCCAGTATCCGGTGGAAATCCCCGGCGTCGGCAACACCACCTTCCTCAAGACCGCGATCAACGCCATCCGCAAGCATCGCGGCGAGAAGGAGCTGGACGCCATGCAGTTCCTGAAGCTGATCCGTGCGAAGACCAAGGCGCTGGGCATGTCGGACGAGATGCTGAAGCGCGCGGTCAATGTCGGCTTCTCCGGCGGCGAGAAGAAGCGCAACGAGACGTTGCAGATGGCGGTGCTGGAGCCGAAATTCGCCATCCTCGACGAGACCGACAGCGGCCTCGACATCGATGCGCTGAAGATCGTCGCGGAAGGCGTGAACGCGCTGCGCTCGCCGGAGCGGTCGATGCTGGTCATCACCCATTACCAGCGCCTGCTCGACTACATCATTCCCGACCATGTCCATGTGCTGGCCGCCGGCCGCATCGTGAAGTCGGGCGACAAGGACCTGGCGCTGGAGCTGGAGAAGAACGGCTACCGCGACTTCGGCACGAGCGAGGCGGCGTGATGACGGCGCTCAACCCCCGGTCCGACTCTCCCCTTCACCCGATGACCTATTCGACGCGGGGCGCCGATCCGACGACGGCGCCGGCCCTGCTGGCGCCGCTCGACCAGGTGGGAGCCGGCCTGCCCGGCAGCGGGCTGTCCTGGCTGGATGATCTGCGCAGCGCCGGCCGCGAGCGCTTTGCCGCCGTCGGCCTGCCGACGATCAAGAACGAGAGCTGGCGCTACACCAACCTGCGCGACCTCGCAAAGCTGTCCTTCCAGCCGGCCGCTCCGGCGGCTGCGGCGGCCAGCATCGATTTGCTGCCGAGCGTCCGGCCGGAGGGGGAGGACGGGCCGCGGCTGGTCTTCGTCGACGGCCGGTTCCGTGCGGACCTGTCCTCGACCGGCGGGCTGCCGCCGGGGGTCCGACTGCTGAGCCTCGCCGCCGTGCTGACCAGCCCCGGCGATCTGCCGGGCGACCTGCTGGCCGACCATGTCGGGCGCCTCGCCGCAGCCGACGACCGGCCGCTGGTGGCGCTGAACAGCGCCTATCTGGCCGACGGCCCGGTCCTGCATGTGCCGGCCGGCGTCCAGCTCGAACGGCCGGTCGAACTGGTCTTCGTGTCCGTCGGCTCCGACGCCCAGGCGACCTCCTGCCACCCGCGCACGCTGCTGATCGCCGAGGCCGGGTCGAAGGCGGTGGTGGTCGAGCATCATGTCGGCCGCGGCGCCGGCACCACGCTCGCCAACCACGTCACCGAGGTCTTCGTCGGCGAGGGCGCCACGCTGCACCATTACAAGTCACAGCGCGAAGGCGGCGGGGCCATCCACCTGTCGCACATCGCGGCGACGGTGGCGACCGGCGGCTGCTACGACAACTTCATCCTGACGACCGGCGCCAAGCTGTCGCGCAACGAGGTGGTCAGCCGCCTGGACGGGACCGAGGCGCGGACCCATGTCAGCGGCGGCTATCTGGTCCGCGGCAAGCAGCATGCCGACACCACCACGCTGATCGTCCATGCCCAGCCCTTTGGGACCAGCCGCGAGGTCTACAAGGGCGTCATCGACGACACGGCGCGCGCGGTGTTCCAGGGCAAGATCACCGTCTGCCCGGATGCGCAGAAGACCGACGGCTATCAGCTGAACCGGGCGCTGCTGCTGTCCGACGGCGCCGAGATCGACAGCAAGCCGGAACTGGAGATCCATGCCGACGACGTGAAGTGCAGCCACGGCTGCACCGCCGGCGAACTGGACGACGACGCGCTGTTCTATCTGCGCGCCCGCGGCATCGACAGGGACACCGCCCAGGGGCTGCTGATCGGCGCCTTCCTGTCGGAATCGCTGGAGGAAATCGCCGAACTGTCGATCCGCGACGCCTTCCAGGGGATCGTGGCCGGCTGGCTGGAGGAGCAGAAGTAACCATGTCCGATGCCATCCTGAACCAAGCCTACGACGTGCAGCGGGTGCGGGACGACTTCCCCGTGCTGGCCCGCAGCGTCCACGCCAGGAAGGGAAAGCCCGGCAAGCCGCTGGTCTATCTGGACAGCGGAGCCTCCGCGCAGAAGCCGCGCCAGGTCATCCAGGCCATGACCCGCTTCATGGAGGAGGATTATTCAAATATCCACCGCGGCGTGCATTTCCTGTCGCAGACTGCGACCGACCAGTTCGAGGCAGTGCGCACCAAGGTCGCGCGCTTCCTGAACGCGCCGCACGACCGCTGCATCGTCTTCACCCGCAGCTCGACCGAGGCGATCAACCTCGTGGCGGCCAGCTATGGCCGGACCTTCCTGAACGAGGGCGACGAGGTCATCCTCTCGATCATGGAGCATCACGCCAACATCGTGCCGTGGCAGCTGCTCCAGGCCGAGAAGAAGATCGTCATCAAGGTCGTGCCCTGCGACGAGGACGGCGTCCTCGACATGGACGCCTACAGGGATCTGCTGTCCGACCGCACCAAGCTGGTGGCGATCACCCATTGCTCCAACGTGCTTGGCACCGTCACCCCGGCCAAGGCCATCGCCAAGCTGGCGCATGAGCGCGGCGTCCCGGTGCTGTTCGACGGCAGCCAGGCGGTGGTGCACGGCACCGTCGACGTGCAGGACATCGACGCCGACTTCTACGTCTTCACCGCCCACAAGCTCTATGGCCCGACCGGCCTCGGCGTGCTCTACGGCAAATACGACCTCTTGAAGAAGATGCCTCCCTACCAGGGCGGCGGCGACATGATCGAGAGCGTCAGCTTCGAGGGCACCACCTTCAAGGCTCCGCCGTCCCGCTTCGAGGCCGGCACGCCGCCGATCACCGAGGTGATCGGGCTGGGCGCCGCCATCGATTATGTCGAGGCGCTCGGACGCGACGCCATCGCCGCGCACGAGCACGACCTGCTGCAATACGCCACCCAACAGTTGTCGCAGATCGACGGCCTGCGCATCGTCGGCACCGCGCCCGGCAAGGGACCGATCGTCTCCTTCGCGCTGGAGGGCGTGCACCCGCACGACGTCGGAACCATCGTCGACCAGTATGGCGTCGCCGTCCGCGTCGGCCGCCATTGCGCCGAGCCGCTGGCCGAGCGGTTCGGGGTGGGGCCGACCGTCCGCGCCTCTTTCGGCCTGTACAACACCCGGGAGGAAGCCGACGCCCTCGTCCAATCCCTCCAGGCGGTCAAGGAGTTCTTCGGAGCATGATGGACGATCTGCGCGAGCTGTATCAGGAAGTGATCCTGGACCACGGCAAGCACCCCCGCAACTTCCGCCATCCCGACGACGCCAACCGCGAGGCCAAGGGCGAGAACCCGATGTGCGGCGACCGCTTCATGGTCTACCTGACCCTGAAGGACGGGGTGGTGGAGGATGTGGCCTTCCAGGGTCGCGGCTGCGCCATCTCCACCGCCAGCGCCTCGATGATGACGGAACTGGTGCGCGGCAAGACGGCGGCGGAGGCGGAAACGCTGTTCCACGCCTTCCACGAACTGTGTACCCAGGACGAGCCGGACATTCCGGAAGGCGTCGAGGAGGAGACCATGGAAAAGCTGATGGTCATGTCCGGCGTGCGCCAGTTCCCGGTGCGGGTGAAGTGCGCGACTCTCGCATGGCACGCCATGAACGCGGCCCTGCATGGCGAGGCCACGGCCTCCAGCGACCAGTTTTGACGGAGGGGATCGAGATGCCCGATGAAACCCTGACGCAACGCCCCATCGCCCCGACCCCCGCCGAGGCGGAGGCCCAGGTCAAGGCGGACACCACGGCGGACGCGCCCGAGGCGAAGGACTTCGCCCCGATGCCCAAGCCGCCCGAGGGCTTCGACCCGCGGGAGGAAATCATGGATCGCGTCGTGGCGGCGATCAAGACCTGCTATGACCCGGAAATCCCGGTCGATATCTGGGAACTGGGCCTGATCTACCGCGTGGACATGGATGGGGAGCGGAATGTCGAGATTGATATGACGCTGACCAGCCCCATGTGTCCGGTGGCCGGTGAATTGCCCGAACAGGTGCGCCAGGCCGTGCTGGGCGTCGAGGACGTCAACGAGGCCAAGATCGCGCTGGTGTGGGAGCCCCCCTGGCACCAGGGCATGATGTCCGAAGAAGCCCGTCTGCAACTGGATATGTTCTGAGTCGTTTTAGGAGACAGTCACCATGGCCCGCCCCCTGCCCAAGGCGATCACGATCACCGACGCCGCTGCGGAGCGCGTCAAGGCGCTGATGTCCAAGGCCACCGACGAGATCGTCGGCTTGCGCATCGGCGTGAAGGCGCGCGGCTGTTCCGGCCTCAGCTACGACGTCCAGTATGCCAAGGAAAAGCTGAAGTTCGACGAGGTGGTGGAGGACAAGGGCGTCACTGTCCTGATCGACCCGGCCGCCGTCATGTTCCTGATCGGCAGCGAGATGGACTATGTCGACGACAAGTTCCAGACCGGCTTCGTCTTCAAGAATCCGAACGAGAAGGGCCGCTGCGGCTGCGGTGAGAGCTTCCACGTCTGATATAATGGCATGCGGGCATACTCTTATGCTCCGCATGCCATTTTTATTAAATCACTCAATATTTTCGCGCTATCTCCCGTGGCGACTACTTAAGGCATCTTCAAGATGCTTCATGTCGATACGATGACGAAGCACGAATTCATGATAGTGTTCTGGCGCACTGTCTTTGGCAAAAGACATAATATTGAGATATCTGTCTGTCATGTGAGGATAACCCGAGAAAAATCGGGAGACGGCAGCAAAAAAGCTGCTGTTGACTATTCGGGATTGCGATATGAATGTTTCGCTGGAAACCTTTCCATAAAGAGTTTTCCCGATCATTAATTTTCCCAATCCTGTAATCGCTGCCTCCAATTCACCGCAGAGTGCCAAGCCAATTCGATCCCCAGAGTAAATTATGCAGCGCTCATACGGAAGCACAAGTAGATTAATGAGCGGAATATTCTTTATAGATTCCATTATTTCAAATACAATTGGGTAATAATGATCTTTTTTTATCTTTAGATACCCGACAAATCTGGCGATTGCCCACTCTATGTCACGATAATCTTTTGAAGCCTCGCAAGACTCAACAAAAGAAGAGTGTATAACGATGAATTTTGAAGAAAAGAAACGATATATTATCATATTAATACTTCCATCCTCTATAATATATATCTCTACATCCTTACTATAGCCAATTTTTTTCTTCACATCTCTCAATATATTTGAAATTTCTGGAAAATTATCGGGGCCGACTTTCACGGCATTGCCAATCAATGCGGCCCTCATAAGCTCTAAACCGATCCACAGCAGCAGACCGACAAACAACACATAAAATAATAGAACAGCAAAGAATGGAGGGTATTTGAAAGATATCCACGAAATCCATAATATTATTGGCACAACTGCAACCAGGGCAAGAACAAATCTTGAGTTCGTCGATGGGTGAATATATCGCCCGACATTAAACTCATCTCCTCTTTTAATTGCATAATCTGTCATTTTATATCTCCATCTGATAGTTCGTTAGGAATTTATCACGGTTTAAATTTATAACCAATTGGCATTTGCTCTTTATAAGATTGAAGTACATTGATATGCAATTTTTATATGCACTTATGCAGATTGCACGTATTTTTGGCTTGCAGATCCCATCTGGACAGCCGCCGAAGATCGGACTCTTGGCGCCTGAAGGTCACCGCCGCGTTGAGGATTCTCGTCGTTCTCCCGTCATGAGCCAGACCCAACCGGTTTTCACCGTTTCAGCCAAGGCACCTATTAAGAATCGTTCGCATTTTTGCTCGGACGCAGCTATATCCAACTGATCGATTTCCCACATGGTCGAGAGCCACCGGGCGGTCGTCTCCCTTGCATCCGCCATTCCGCGTATCCGTGACCGACACCTTCCGCTCTGCCCTGCCCGACGACACCCGTCCCTTGCACGCCCGATGACCGGCCCCGTCGGCACCTGGGCGCGCAAGATCGCGGAGCTGTTCGACAGCCACCGGCTGCGGGTCGAACGGGTCATCGCGCGACGAACCGGCGATCCGCAGAGTGCAGGCGATCTGGCGCAGGACGCCTTCCTGCGGCTGGCGCGGCTACCCGACGGCGAGGCGGTTCAGAATCCGGCAGGGCTGCTGTTCGTGGTGGCCGACCGCATCGCGCTGGACCATTGCCGAGCGGCGAAACGCCAGCGGCTGCGCGAGGCCGGACCGCCCGACGACCAGTTGCCGGCGACCGATCCGACTGCCGATGCGGTGATGGAGCGGAACGAGACGATGGCACGGCTGCGCGGAGCCATCGACGCCCTGCCGCCCAAGACCCGCGATGTCTTCCTGCTCTACCATGTCGAAGGGCTGCCCTACCGCGCCATCGGCGAGCGGCTGGGCATTTCACCGCGCACGGTCGAATACCATCTGCGTGCGGCCCTGGAGCAATGCCGCACCCACATGAAGCGGCGGCTACCACGATAATCCGCAGGATTCTTTCGCTTCCCGGACATTTTATTTGAGGGATTGGCCGCAGCCGGCCGTCTTGGTAAGCAGAAGGCAACCGGACCGCCCCCCGCGCGTCAGCGGGCGAACCCCAGCGAGCAGACCCCAGCGAGCAGATGATGGACCGGCAGGACGAACAGCGGAGCGGACCCAACGAGGACAGGCTGTTCTCGGAAGCGAACGCGTGGTTCTTCCGCCTGCAGGCCGACGATCATACCCCGGCGGAGCGTGCCGCGTTCGCCGCCTGGCTCGCCCGCAGCCCCGCCCATACCCGTGCCTTCGCCGAGTTGGAAACTCTCCTGCATGACCTGAAGGACCCTGCCCGGGCCGCGGCCCGAGCTATGCCCGCGCCCGCCCGGATCTCAGCACCTGGACAGGCGCGGATCGCCGGCTTCCGCCGCTTTGCCGCTGCGTTGGCAATCCTGCTGGCGGTCGGCGGCATCGGCCTGTGGCAGGGGCCGACGCGCTACCAGAACGCCATCGCCGATGAGGTGACGTCGCTCGGCCAGCGCCGCATGCTGACGCTGCCGGACGGCTCCAGGGCGGAGATGAACGGCGACACCGCACTGGCGCTCGACTTCCAGGGCGGCGAGCGGAGGGTCCGGCTTCTCCGCGGCGAGGCCTGGTTCCAGGTCGTCCGCGATCCCGACCATCCCTTCGTCGTCGATGCCGGGGCCGGAGCCGCCCGCGTGCTGGGAACCCAGTTCAGCGTCCGCCGCGACGATGACCGCACCACCGTCACCGTCGGGGAGGGGTTGGTCGAGGTTGCCGCGCATCCCGGCGGGAACGCCCATGCGCCATGGCCGGACAGCATCCGCCTCCGCCCCGGCGAAAGCGCGGAGGCCGGCCCCCTTGGCGTGACCGGGCCGCAGGCGGCCGATCCCGGCGTCGCCTTCGCCTGGCGGCATGGTCAGATCGTGTTCCGCCAACAGTCGCTCGCCTCCGTCATCACCGCGCTGAACCGGCAATGGCCCGGCCGCGTGGTGCTGCTGAACGACGAGGCGGCCGAGCGGGTGGTGTCCGGTGTCTTCGCCCTCGACCGGCCGGACGCCGTGTTCGACGCGCTGGAACGCGGCCTGGGTGTCCATGCCACCCGCATCACCCCCTATCTGACCCTGCTTCGGTAAAAAAACGCGGCCCCGAAAAAAAACCTCCCAGGGATTTCCGCTCCGCCATCGTCATGTCCGGGAAGGAAGAGAATGAGACGCAGTCGCGAATAAGCGGCGCGGGTTCGCACCGGACGACAGAGGCAAGCGATGGCATCGGCGGAGTATGGGGTCATGAGGGTAAAGAACGGGCGCCGGGGCAGCGCCTTCCTGGGACGGCTGCTGGCGACCACGGTGCTGATCGCACCGGGTGTCCTGCTTGCGAACGCCCCTGCCGCAGTGGCGCAGACCGCGCCGGCCGGGACGGTGTCCTTCACCATCGCGCCGCAGTCGGTGGACGGGGCGCTCGCCGCCTTCTCCGCCGCCACGCGCATCCAGGTGCTGACCCCCGGCGCGGTGACGCAGGGCGTCGGCTCCCCCGGCGTCAGCGGGTCGATGACCGCGCGCGAGGGGCTGAACCGCCTGCTGTCCGGCACCGGGCTGGTCGCCCGCTTCCTGAACACCGAGACGGTGACGGTGGAGCGGGTTGCCGCCGGCGGCGCCGTCCAGCTCGATCCGGTGCAGATCGAAGGCAACCGGACGGCGGCCGGCCCCGGCGCCCTGCCCCCGGCCTATGCCGGCGGCCAGGTGGCCCGCGGCGGACGCATCGGCGCTCTCGGCAACCAGGACGCCATGGACGTGCCGTTCAACGTCACCGGCTATACCGCCGAGACGATCCGCAACCAGCAGGCCGAGACGGTCGCCGACGTGCTGGCCAACGATCCGGCGGTGCGCACCGGCTTCGGCTACGGCAATTTCTCCGAAAACATCATCATCCGCGGTTTCCCGCTGTATGGTGAGGATCTGTCGGTCGACGGGCTTTACGGCACCGCCCCCCGCCAGATCGTCGCCACCGACATGTTCGAGCGGGTGGAGGTGCTGAAGGGCGCCAGCGCCTTCCTGAACGGCGCCGCCCCCAGCGGCACCGGCATCGGCGGCGGCGTCAATCTGGTGCCCAAGCGGGCGGACGACGAGCCGCTGACCCGCCTGACCGCCAGCTATGCCATGGACAGCCGCTTCGGCCTGTCGGCCGATGTCGGCCGCCGGTTCGGTGAGAACAAGCAGTTCGGCGTGCGGGCCAACGCCGCGGTCCGCGGCGGCGAGACCGCCATCGACGACGAGGAGCGGTCGCTGAAGCTCGGGTCTCTGGCGCTGGACTATCGCGGCGATCGCGCCCGCGTGACGCTCGACGTCGGCACCCAGACCCAGCGGGTGGAACAGGGCCGCACGGTCGTCTATGTCGGCAGCGTCGTCCCGGCGGTACCGTCCGCCTCGCAGAATTACGCCCAGCCCTGGGCCTATTCCGAGATGCGCGACACCTTCGGCCAGATCCGCGCCGAATACGATATCCTGCCCAACCTGACCGTCCATGGCGCCTTCGGCATGCGCAGCATGCGCGAGGACGGCGACTATTCCACCCCCACCGTCACGCGGGCCGACGGCACCAGCACCATCAGCCGCCTGACCGTCCCGCGCGAGGATTTCACCGTCACCGGTCAGGCCGGCATTCGGGCCGACGTCCGCACCGGGCCGGTGCGGCACCAGCTGAACGGCGGCTTCTCGGCGCTGCGCACCACCAACAACAACGGCTACGAGTTCGGCGCGACCTCAACCGTCAACCTCTACAACATGGTCGACATCGCCCGGCCGCGGACGACGCTGGCGGCCGGCATGGTCGGCGACCCGCCCAAGGTTTCCGAGGCGGTGCTGCGCAGCTTCTACGCCTCCGACACGCTGTCGATCCTGGACGACCGGGTGATGGTGACCGCCGGCCTGCGCCAGCAGAACATCCAGGTCCGCGGCTACAACCGTACCACCGGAGCCCGCACGTCCGATTACGACGCATCGGCACTGACGCCGGTGGTCGGGCTGGTGGTAAGGCCGCTCAAGGAACTGTCGCTCTACGCCAACCGCATCGAAGGCTTGGCCCAGGGACCGACCGCGCCCTCGACCGCCGCCAATTCCGGGGAGATCTTCGAACCCTACCGCTCGGTCCAGTACGAGGTCGGCGGCAAGCTGGATTTCGGCAGCTTCGGCGGCTCGCTGTCGCTGTTCCAGACCACCCAGCCCAGCGGCGTCACCGACGCGGCCACCCGCATCTACAGCGTGTCGGGCGAGCAGCGCAACCGCGGCATCGAGCTGATGCTGTACGGCGAGCCGGTGCAGGGCGTACGCCTGCTGGGCGGCGCCACCTTCATCGATCCGGAGCTGAGCGACACCGGCAACACGGCGACCGAGGGCAACGACGCCGTCGGCGTGCCACGCCACCAGTTCAACGCCAACGTCGAATGGGACCTGCCCTTCCTGCCGGCCTCCTTCCCGACGGTGACGCTGACCGGCCGCGTGATCCACACCGGCGAGCAGTACGTCAACACCGCCAACACGCTGAAGATCCCCAGTTGGACCCGCTTCGACGTCGGCGCGCGGATGATCACCGATATCCAGAACCGTCCGGTCACCTTCCGGGCGGCGGTGGAGAACGTGACCGACAAGGCCTATTGGGCGTCGGCCTTCGGCGGCTACCTGACCCAGGGCAACCCGCTGACGGCGAAGCTGTCGGTGTCGGTGGATTTCTGATCCGCCGCCAATCCGCCACCGATCAGCCGGGGGCATGACGGACGCATGAGGAACGCGCGATGACCAACCGAACCATCCGGATCTGGACCCTGATCCACAAATGGACCAGCCTGGTCTGCACGGTCTTCATGCTGCTGCTGTGCCTGACCGGCCTGCCGCTGATCTTCCATGACGAGATCGAGGCGCTGACGGCGGAGGACAACCTGCCGCACATGCCGGCCGATACCCCGCTGAAGACGTTGGACGAGGCGGTTGCGTCGGCGCTCGCGACCTACCCCGGCGAACGGCCGCTGTTCCTCAGCTTCGACGAGGACCGGCCGGTGGTGAACGTCACCACCGGCCCGGCCGCACGGTCACCGGTGTCGCAGATGCACATCTCCGCCATCGACCAGCGCACCACCAGGATCCTGGGCGACCTCAACGAAGACGGCGGCTTCATGCATGTGATGCTGCGCCTGCATGTCGACATGTTCGCCGGCCTGCCGGGGGAGTTGTTCCTGGGATTCATGGGCTTCCTGCTGTTCGTCGCCACGCTGTCGGGCGTGGTGGTCTACGCTCCCTTCATGCGCAAGCTGTCCTTCGGCACGGTCCGGGCCGGGCGCAGCACGCGGCTGAAATGGCTCGACCTGCACAACATGCTGGGCATCGTCACGCTGATGTGGGTGGCGGTGGTCGGCCTGACGGGCGTCATCAACACCCTGTCGGTCCCGCTGGTCGCCTACTGGCGTGCCAACGAGCTTGCCGCGATGATCGCCCCCTACGAGGGCAAGCCGGTGCCCGAGCGCTTCTCCTCCGTCGACGCCGCCGTCCGCACCGCGATGGAGGCAGCTCCGGGCATGCGCCCGCAATTCATCGCCTTTCCCGGCGTGCGCTTTTCCAGCAACCACCATTACGCGGTCTGGTTGAAGGGGGCCACCCCGGCGACCCGCCAGATCCTCACCCCCGCCCTGATCGACGCCGAGACCGGGGCCTTCACCGACATGCGCTCCATGCCCTGGTACATGCTGGCGCTGCGCCTGTCGCAGCCGCTGCATTTCGGCGATTACGGCGGGATGCCGATGAAGATCCTGTGGGCGGTTCTGGACGTGCTGACCATCGTCATCCTCGGCAGCGGCCTCTATCTGTGGGTCGCCCGCCGCCGCGGCAGCCAGGAGCACGCCGCCACCGCCCCCGGCTTCCGCTCCGATGCAAGGGAGGCCGCGGAATGAAGGCGCGCGCTTCCCTGCCCCTGGGCGCGATCTTCGGCTTTCCCACCGCGATCGCGCTGGTCACCATCGCCGGGCTGGTGTCCGCCCTGCTGGATGACGGGCTGGTGGATGCCGTGTCCTGGGTCGCCCTGTCGGTCCCGGTCGCGGTCGCGGCCAGGTCCTGGTGGAAGCGGGAGCGCTGACCGGGCGCCCTCCCGCAGGACATCGACCTCTCACGACATCGGCCTCTCACGACATCGGGTTCGCCGGCGGCTTCGGCATTTCCGGCAGCGGAATGAACTCCCCGTCGTCGAGGTCCGGCAGCTTCATCCGGCCGGCCCGCCAATCGGCCTTGGCCTGTTCGATCCGCTCCTTGCTGGACGACACGAAGTTCCAGTCGATGAAGCGGCGGCCCAGCGGTTCGCCGCCGATGGCCATCACGACCGACTGCTCGGCGGCGGTCAGCACCGCCGGATGGCCGGGGGCGAAGACCGCCATGCGTCCGGCCTCGAGCCGCTGCCCGTCCACCTCGACCGACCCTGCCGCCACATAGGCCGCGCGCTCCCACCCGTCCGCCGGAAGCTCCACCCGGGCGCCGGGGGCGAGATCCCAATGGATGTAGAACAGCGGCGAGTGGGTCTTCACCCCGGCCTTGGCCCCAAAGGCCTCGCCGGCCACCAGCCGGCCGCGGACCGCGCCATCCTCGAAGACCGGCAGGTCGCCAGTGCCATAATGACTGAAGGCGGGGTCCGTCTCCTCGTCGGCTTCGGGCAGGGCGACCCAGGCCTGGATGCCGTGCATCCGTCCGCCTTCCAGCCGGGCGCGCTCGAAGCGTTCGGAATGGGTGATGCCGCGCCCGGCGGTCATCCAGTTCACCTCGCCCGGTCGGATCGCCTGCTGCGATCCCACGCTGTCGCGGTGCATGATCTCGCCGTCGAACAGGTAGGTCACGGTGGACAGGCCGATATGCGGATGGGGACGCACGTCGACGTCCCGGGGCAGGCCGGCCTCGAAATCGACCGGCCCCATATGGTCGAAGAACACGAAGGGGCCGACCATCCGCCGCTGCACGAAGGGCAGCACACGTCCGACCTCGAATCCGCCGAGGCTCTTTCGGCGCTGCTCGATGACCAGTTCCAGCATGGATTTCTTCCCGGCGGGTGGAAAGGGCGTATCGCAGTCAGGCGTTCGGGTCGCGCTGCACGGTCTGGATGACCTCGAACCCCTCGAACTCCGGCGGGCCGACATAGAGCGGCTTGCGCGCGCCGGCGTTGCCGTGGGCGCTGCGGAAGGCTTCCGACCGGGTCCAGCCCTGGAACGCGTCTTCGGATTCCCACACCGTGTGCGAGGAATAGAGCCGGAAGTCGTCCCGGTCCGGCCCGCGCAGCATGTGAAACTCGACGAAGCCCGGCACCTTGTGCAGATGAACCTCCCGGTTCAGCCAGGCCTCCTCGAACTCCTGCTCGGCCCCATGGCGGACCTTGAAACGGTTCATCGCGATGTACATGCGGCAGCCCTTCCCGAATTGGCCGACCAAGCCGGCTTTCCCGAGGATAGAGGTTGGGGCCGCCATCCCGCAATCAACCCTTCGCCTGCCCCTTCGCCTGCTCTTCCCCGGTGCCCGGCCGGCGGAGCGGCCGCAGCCGCCCCGCCCGCCCGGGAAGCGGTCACTTGCGGGCGACCATCTCCGGCTTGCCGTTGCTCCAGACATACATGACGTAGTTCGGCTTGGTGATGTCGCCCTTCTTGTCGAACTCCACCGGGCCGACCACCGTCTCGTGGCTGCCGGAATGCAGGGCCGCGGCCAGCTTGGTCCCGTTGACGCTGCCGGCCTTCTGCAGACCCTGGGCGATCACCTGGACCGCGGCATAGCTGTAGAAGGCGAAGTTGCCCGGCTCGGGCAGGCCGGCCGTCTTGAAGGACGCGATCAGTTCCTGCGCCTTGGGATCGCTGGCCGCCGACGGGCTGTCGGTGTAGAGCGTGCCCTCGCCGGCCGGACCGGTGATCGACCAGTATTCCTGGTTGTTCAGCCCGTCGCCGGCGATGAACTGCGGCTTCAGCCCCTGTTCCTGCGCCTGACGCACGATCAGGCCCAGTTCGGGATGGTAGCCGCCGTAATAGACCGCCTCGACGCCCTTGTCCTTCAGGCTGGTGACCAGGGCGGAGAAGTCGCGCTCGCCGGCCGTCACCGACCCGCGGTAGGCGACCTTGCCGCCGGCCTTCGCCAGCGTCTCGACCACCACGTCGGCCAAGCCCTTGCCATAGGCCTGCTTGTCATCCAGCACCGCGATGTTCTTGCCCTTGAAGGTCTCGGCCAGATAGGTGCCGGCCACCACGCCCTGCTGGTCGTCACGGCCGCAGACGCGGAAGATGTTCGGATGGCCCTTGGCGGTCAGCAGCGGGTTGGTGGCGGTCGGGGTGACCATCACCATCCCTTCCTCCTGGTAGACGTCGGCCGCCGGAATGCTGGCGCCGGAGCAGAGATGGCCGACGACCGCCGCAACCTGTTCGCGTACGAACTGGTTGGCGACGGCGACCGCCTGGCGCGGATCGCAGGCGTCGTCCCCCACCTTCAGCACCAGCTTCTGGCCCAGCACGCCGCCCTTGGCATTGATGTCGGCGACCGCCTGCCTGGCACCATACACCGACTGCTCGCCCAGCGCCGCGACCGGACCGGTGGTCGCCGTGCCGAGGCCGATGACGATGTCCGCCTGCGCCGTGCCGAAGCCGGCCAGCAGCGCCGTCGCGCTGACGAAGGAAATGGCGGTGAGACGCATGATAGTTCTCCAAGGATGACCGTTTTCATGCCGGGCCATACCTGCCGGCCGCGGCATGGGATCTTTTCTGACCGAAGCGGCAGGATTTTGAAAGTGCGATCATGGGTTTCGCAGCGCTCCGACGCCCACCGCGACCGTTCGTCGCCACCCCCGATATGTCTCATTATTTGGGATCACATAAAACTATTTGACACACTGTGGCATGCACTCCTAGCATCCGGAGAAACAACGATGACAAAACAAATCATGGGCGGAATCGTCGAAGAGGCGGACCAGAAGGCAGAGGCAGGCAAGCCGCAA
Source organism: Azospirillum thiophilum (assembly GCF_001305595.1). Lineage (NCBI taxonomy): Bacteria > Pseudomonadati > Pseudomonadota > Alphaproteobacteria > Rhodospirillales > Azospirillaceae > Azospirillum > Azospirillum thiophilum. The sequence goes on along the minus strand of NZ_CP012402.1, from coordinate 406,637 downwards.
GGCGCCGGCACGCAGACCCTGCTGCGCGGCCTGACCCTGCTGAACTGCGTGGCGGAGGGGGTGTGCGACGTGAAGGGGATCGCCGCCCGGCTCGGCACCCCGCGCAGCACCACCCACCGCATGCTCGTCAGCCTGGTGGCGGAAGGGTATCTCCACCACATTCCGTACAAGGGCTATCTGCTGGGCCCGAAGCTGATCCAACTCGGCATGAAGGCGTTGGAGCAGCGGCCGCTGGTCGCCGTCGCCCGCCCGCACATCGAGGCGCTGGCAAAGGCGACCGGCGATACCGTCCATCTCGGCGTCGAGGAGCATGGCGAGGTCTTCTATCTCGACAAGATCCCCGGCACCCGCGGCCTGGAGATGCGCTCCCGCACCGGGCAACGCATGCCGATCGCCTCGACCGGCCTGGGCAAGGCGCTGATGCTGGGCATGACCCCGGCACGCTGGGCGGCGCTCCATGCGCTGACCTGCCCCCCCAACCTGCCGGCCGACCGGCCGCGGCCGGCGGACTGGCCGCTGTTCGAGGCGCAGTTGAACCGTTACGTCGCCCAGGGCTGGGCGATGGATTTGGAAGAGAACGAACTCGGCATCCGCTGTGTCTCCGCGCCGGTGCGCGACGGGCGGACTCTGGTGGTGGCGGCGATCAGCGTCGCCAGCGCCGTCCCCTATATGCCCGACGACCGCATGGCGGCGCTCGGGCCGCTGGTCCGCGCCACGGCGGATGCGATTTCCAAGGATCTGGGATGGACCACACCGTAACCTCCTCCGCCGAGCCCGCGCTGATCGCGCTGGACTGGGGCACGTCGAGCCTGCGCGGCTTCCTGATGGATGGCGAGGCGGGCATCCTCGCCGAGCGGGCGTCGGCCCACGGCATCCAGAACCTGCCGCAGCCCGGCCCAGCCGGGTTCGAGGCGGCGCTGGCCGGCCTGTGCGGCGACTGGCTCGACGCCTACCCCAGCCTGCCGGTGGTCGCCGGCGGCATGGTCGGCAGCGCACAGGGCTGGGTCGAGGCCCCCTATGTCGCCACCCCGGCCGACGCCGCGACGCTTGCCGGCCATGCCGCACGGGTGAAGACCGCTGCCGGCCGCGTCATCCCGATCGCCCCCGGCGTCCTGCACGATGCGCCGGACGGCATCCCCGACGTGATGCGGGGCGAGGAAATCCAGATCGCCGGCGCCCTGGCCGAAAATGCCGACTGGGCACGGAATGCCTGCGTCGCGATGCCCGGCACCCATTCCAAATGGGTCCGTGTCGCCGACGGCCGGATCACCGGCTTTTCCTCCTACATGACGGGCGAGCTGTTCGCCGTCCTGAAGACCCATTCGCTGCTCGGCCGGCTGATGCCCGCCGACCGCGAGGCCTCGCCCGAGGACGAGGACGAGGCGTTCGCCATCGGCATCCGCGCCGCGCAGGCCGCCGGTCCGGGTGACCTGCCGCACCAGCTGTTCGCCACCCGCACGCTCGGCCTGACCAAGCGCCTGCCCGCGGAAAGCCTGGCGCATTACCTCTCGGGCCTGCTGATCGGGCATGAACTTCGCTCCGGCCTCGCAGCGCTGCGAACGGAGTTTCCGGCCGATACGCCGCTGCTGCTGATCGGCGATCCCCGGCTGTGCCGCCGCTATACCCGCGGGCTGGCCGGCTTCGGCGTCACGCCGACCGCACAGTTGGGCAACACCGCTCCCCGCGGCCTTTTCCAGTTCGCGGCCGCAGCCGGGCTGTTGCCGTCCGCTGCCGCATCGGCCGGCCCTGCCGTAACCGCCAGCATCACGAGCGCCCCATGACCGATCCCACGCTTCCCGTCCGCCTCGACGCCGCCTTCACCGCCCTGCCGCTGGTCGCGATCCTGCGCGGCCTGACACCGGCCGAAGCGGAGCCGGCGGCGGCGGCCTTGTACGAGGCGGGTTTCCGCCTGATCGAGGTTCCGCTGAACTCGCCGGACCCGTTCGACAGCATCGCCGCCATCCGCCGCACCGTGCCGGCCGATGCCCTGGTCGGCGCCGGGACGGTGATGACGCTGGAGCAGGTCGACCGGCTGGCCGGCATCGGCGCCGACCTGGTGGTGATGCCGCATGCCGACACCGCGATCATCCGCGCCGCCAAGGCGCGGTCGATGGGTTGCACCCCCGGCGTCGCCACCGCGACGGAAGCCTTCGCCGCATTGGCGGCCGGCGCCGACGCGCTGAAGCTGTTCCCGGCGGAACAGATACCGCCGGTGGTGGTCAAGGCCCTGCGCGCGGTGATCCCGCACAGCGTGCGGCTTCTGCCGGTCGGCGGCATCACGCCCGACACCATGCAGCCCTACCGCATCGCCGGCGCCTCCGGCTTCGGCCTCGGGTCCGCGCTCTACAGCCCCGGCCTGCCGGTGGCGGAGCTGGCCGCCCGTGCCGCCCGCTTCGCCCGGGCCTGGGCCGAGGGAGCGGGTGCGGGCAGCGCCGCGCATTGAGTTTTCCGTTTCCACCCCACCGTCTTCCCCCACCGTCTTCCCCCACCGTCTTCCAACGACCGGCACGCAAGCCGGCGCACCATAGAGGGAATGCCATGAAGGTTTCCGCACGCCTGTCCCGCACGATCCTGTCGGCCGGCCTGTCCGCCGGCCTGCTGATCGCCGGCGCCGCCACCGTCCAGGCCGCCGACTATCCGACCAAGCCGATCGAGCTGATCGTCCCCTACGCCGCCGGTGGCGGCACCGATCTGGTCGCCCGCGCCTTCGCCGACTCGGCCAAGAAGCAGCTGCCGCAGTCGATCGGCGTGGTCAACAAGACCGGCGGCGGCGGTGCCGTCGGCCTGACCGAAATCATGGCCGCCCGCGCCGACGGCTACAAGGTCGGCATGGGCACTGTCGAGATCACCCTGCTGCCCCACATGGGCGTCGCCCGCTTCTCCGTCGACGACTTCACGCCCGTCGCCCGCCTGAACGCGGAGCCGAGCGCCATCACCGTCAAGGCCGACGCGCCGTGGAAGACGGTGGAGGAGTTCCTGGCGAACGCCAAGGCCAACCCCGGCAAGGTCCGCATCGGCAATTCCGGCACCGGCGCCATCTGGCATCTCGCCGCCGAGGCGCTGGAGGAGAAGACCGGCACGACCTTCAACCACATCCCGTTCGACGGCGCCAACCCGGCCGTCACCTCACTGCTGGGCGGCCACATCGAAGCGGTCTCCGTCAGCCCGGCCGAGGTGTCGAGCCAGCTCGCCGCCGGCCAGCTCCGCATGCTCGCGGTCATGGCCGACCAGCGCCAGAAGAATTTCCCCGACGTGCCCACCCTGAAGGAGAAGGGCATCGACCTGTCGGTCGCCACCTGGCGCGGCATCGTCGTGCCGAAGAAGACCCCGGCCGCGGTGGTCGATACCCTGCGCACCGCCAGCAAGGCGGCGGCCGAGGATCAGGCCTTCCGCGATCAGCTCGCCAAGATGAACCTGACCTGGGCCTATGCCGACGGTCCGGAATTCGGCCAGGCCATGCAGAAGGACAACGCCTTCTTCAAGGACCTGATGACCAAGCTGGGCATGGCGAAGTAACGCCGGACCGCTGCCGGCCCCGGCGGTCCGCCGCCGGGGCGCCTTCCTTCGTGAGAAGACCGGACCATGAGCAACGCCCCCGCCCGGAGCGATGCGTCAAGGCAGTCCGACGCGATCCCGATGACGACGAAGATCGCCAATCTGGTGATTTCCGTCGTGCTGATCGCCATCGCCGCCTCTGCCATCGCCACCACCGCCGATTTCCCGAAAAGCATGCTGGCGACCGACGTCGGCGCGGCACGCTTTCCCATCATCCATGCCGGCGCGCTGATCCTGCTGAGCCTGATCCTGATCGCCAACACGCTGCGGGCGCCGACCGCAGCCGCAGCAGGCGGGCCTTCGGTCGGCGTCGCCGGCTATGCCGGCGTGGCGCTGGGCATGCTGGCGACCGCCGGCTGCATCGCCGCCATGGAGTATGTCGGCTACGGCCCGGCCACCGCCGTCTACATGGCCGTCATCATGGCGCTGATGGGACAGCGCAGCCCGCTCTGGAACCCCGTGCTGGCGGTCGGCGTGACCGGGCTGATCTATGCGGTCTTCCATTACGCGCTGCAGGTGCCGCTGCCGGTGGGGAGCCTGTTCGAATGACCCGCACCACCAATCCCGCGACCGGGAGCCGCCGCCATGCATGAACTCGACCTCCTGATGGGCGGCTTCGCGGCGCTGGCCGCCAACCCGCTGGCGCTGCTGCTGGCGTTGGTCGGCGTCGCGCTCGGCATCCTCATCGGCGCCCTGCCCGGCCTGACCGCGACGATGGGCGTCGCCATCCTGCTGCCCTTCACCTTCGGCATGGACCCGGTGTCGGGCCTGCTGATGATCTCCGGCGTCTTCTTCGGCGGCATCTATGGCGGGTCGGTCACCGCGATCCTGCTGCGCATCCCCGGCACCCCGGCCGCCGCCGCCACGGCGATGGACGGGTTCGAGCTGACCAAGAAGGGCATGGCCGGCGTGGCGCTGGGCACGGCGACGCTGTCCTCCTTCCTGGGCGGCACCGCCAGCATCATCGTCCTGATCTTCATGGCGCCGCTGCTGGCCGGCTTCGCCCTGGAGTTCAGCGCGTCTGAGAGCTTCGCGCTCGCCGTCTTCGGCCTGAGCATCATCGCCAGCATCTCCGGCCGGTCGGTGGTGAAGGGGCTGATCGCCGGCTTCCTCGGGCTGCTGATCGCCACGGTCGGCATGGACCCGATGGACGGCTTTCCCCGCTTCACCGGCGGCTATACCGAGCTGTTCAACGTCCCCTTCATCCCGGTGATGATCGGGCTGTTCGCCGCCGCCGAAGCCTTCAAGTCGCTGGAGGATCCGAAGGTCCGGCTCGGCATGGCGGCGGCGCTGGGCCGCATCATCCCCGACTGGCCGACCTACCGCCGGATGCTCGGCACCGTGGCGCGCTCCACCGGGCTGGGCGTGGTGATCGGCATCATCCCCGGCGCCGGCGCCGACATCGCCGCCTATGTCGCCTACAACGAGGCCAAGCGCTTCAGCCGGACGCCGGAGAATTACGGCAAGGGCGAGCTGGCCGGCGTCGCCGCCTGCGAGGCCGGGGCCAACGGCTGCACCGGCGGCGCGCTGCTGACCATGCTGACGCTGGGCATCCCCGGCGACGCGGTGACCGCCGTGATGCTGGGCGCCCTGACGCTGCAGGGGCTGCAGCCGGGACCGCTGCTGTTCAAGGAACATGCGGATCTGGTCTTCACCCTGTTCGCCGGGATGCTGTTCTGCTACGTCGCCATGCTGGTGATCGGGCTGGGGTCGCTGCGCTTCATGGGCCGGGTGCTGCAGATGCCGAAGTCGGTGCTGACTCCGGTCATCCTGGTGCTGTGCGTGGTCGGCACCTATGCCATCAACAACAGCCTGTTCGACATCGGGATCATGCTGGCCGCCGGCATCGCCGGCTACTTCATGCAGAAGTGGGACTTCCCGGCCTCGCCGGTGGTGCTGGCGCTGATCATGGGGCCGATGGCCGAGGCCAACTTCCGCCGGGCGCTGTCGCTGTCGGGCGGCAGCTACGACTTCCTCTACAGCCGGCCGATCACCGCGATCCTGCTGTCCATCGCCATCCTGACGCTGCTGCTGCCGCTGGTGAAGCGCTGGCGGGCGCACCGGCTGGAGAGCCGCGCCGGCGGCACCGCCAGCCCGCTCAATCAAGCCTGACAATAAGGGAACACGTCCATGTTCGACGATCTGAAGGGCCGCCGCGTCCTGATCACCGGCTCCACCCAGGGGATCGGGCTGGCCGCGGCGCAGGCCTTCGCCCGCCGCGGCGCCAAGGTCGGCATCAACGGCCGCAAGGAGCCGGCCGGGCTCGACGCCACGCTGGCCGCCATGGCGGCGGACGGCGGCGAGGCCGCCTTCTTCGCCGGCGACCTCTGCTCCGGCGACGCCTGCAAGGCGGTGGTGGATGCCTTCGTCGAGCGGTTCGGCGGCATCGACGTGCTGATCAACAATGCCGGCGGGCTGGTCGGCCGCAAACCGCTGGAGGAGATCGACGATTCCTTCTTCGACGCGGTGACCGACCTCAACGCCCGCTCCGCCCTGATGACGACCAAGCATGCGCTGCCGCACCTGCGCCGGTCGGCCGGGGAGAGCGGGCAGACCGCCTCGGTCATCCTGGTCGGCTCGGTCGCCGGCTACACCGGCGGCGGGCCGGGGGCCGGGCTGTATGGCGCGGCCAAGGCGTGGCTGCACAACATCCAGAAGAACTGGGTCGCCTTCCACACCAAGGACGGCATCCGCTTCAACACGGTGTCGCCGGGCACCTTCGACACCGCCTTCCACGCCGACAAGGACGAGGCGGCCAAGGCCCGGGTGTCGACCGGCATCCCGATGGGCCGCTTCGGCCAACCCGCCGAATGCGCCCCGACCTTCCTGTTCTTCGCCTCGCACGCCTGTTCCGGCTACATCACCGGGCAGGTGCTGGACGTCAACGGCGGGCAGTTCATGCCCTGACCGGAGCAGGCCGGGCGGGCGGCGGATGGAACGTTTGGAACGCCGTGAAACAGGTTTCCGCACCCTGTTCACTGTTCCATCCATCCGGCACCGCCGGATCTCCGGCCCCGTTGCGAACACAGTGTACCGCCGGCCCCGGGCCGGCGGGACTCATTTCCCGAACAGCTCGGCCGCCACCGCATCCAGCAGGGCATCGTCGCTCTGCTGGTTGCCGTTGGTGAGGAAAATCAAGGCCATCCGCCGGCCGGGGTAATAGCGGACATCGGCCTCGAACCCGTCATAGCGTCCGTCATGGCCGACGCCGCGGCCCCAGCGATCCGTCCACAGCGCGACGCCCAGCCCCTGCCCCTCCTCGTTCTCCGATGGGGCCTGCATGCGCCTGACCATCGCCGGCCCCAGCAGGCGGCCGTCGCGGAACAGGGCGAAGACGAACCGTTCCAAATCCCCGGCGGTGGCGACCAGCGGCCCGTCGCCGGTCGTGGCCGCCCAGGACCGGCGGCTGACGTCGCCCTCCCCGTCATAGCCATGGGCAAGGCTGCGGTCGCGCGGATCGGCGCCGACACTGGTCGACGCCATGCCGGCCCGCTCCAGCACCCGGCGTTGCAGCACCTGCGCGAAGGGAGCCCCGTCGCGCACCGACGCGATGTGGCCAAGCAGGACATAGTTGCTGTTGGAATAGGCGTAATGCCCGCCGACTGGACCGGTCGCCGGCTCGCCATGGGCATAGGCCAGCAGCGCGCCGCCGCGCGGCAACCGGTCGGGATCGGCCGCCTCGTCCTCCGCATAGGCGTCGGTGAGATAGTCGGGAATGCCCGAACTGTGGTCGAGCAGATGGACCAGCCGCGCCCGGCCGGCATTCGCGAGGCGGCCGAGCGGCAGATCCCCCGCCAACGCCCGCACCGGCTGGTCGAGCGCCGCCAGCCCCTCCTCCACCTGCTGCAACACCGCGACGGCGGTCGCCATCTTGCCGACCGAGGCGACGTAGAAGCGCGTATCCTCCGTCACCGGCCGCTTGCCGCGCCGGTCGGCGATGCCCGACACGACGACGCGCCGGCCATCGGGACCGGACACCAGCAGGATTCCGCCGTCGAGTTCCTCGTCGGCCAGGAAACGGTCGAGCAGCCGTTGCAGGCGGTCGGACCCGGCGGCAGGCCCGGCGTCGGCAGGGATGGGCAGGAGCGCAAGACCCAGCAGGACCGCTGCGGCCAGCGCCAGCCCCCGCATCGGCGAGCCCGCGGCCCGAGTTGGGGCCACATCCGCTCGGCCCCGTCCGCAACGCTGCATGGCCCTGCCTCCTTCCAGTGCGCGACCCGACCGGAGACTGCCGAAGGTCATAGCCGGCCCCGAGGGTAGGCCGGGCAACCGGAACGCCGCAAGGGGGGGCGCCGGATCAGGTGAAGCTGTCGGACAGCCCGAGATTCTTCAGGTCGAAGCCGGCCTCCTTGCAGGTCTGGCGGATGGTGCGGACGGCGGCCAGCACATCCTTGCCCTGGCTGAGCGTCGGCGGCGTGCGCAGGATCTGGGCGAAGAGCTCCTGGTTCATCTGGTATCTCAGCGTGTCCTTGGGATCGTTTTCCAGATGCAGGAGGAACATGTCGTCGAAGATGTTGCTGTCGACGGTGCGGGATTTCGAGGTCTTCACCCGCTTGAACCAGCTCATGCTCTTGGCGAGCTTGGAGTTCTGCTCCACCGTCTTCATCTCGCTCGACAGCTTGGCGTAGGCGGCGGTGTCATCCTCCTTGTCGCTGAGGAACATCTTGAAGATGCAGAGCGCCTTGGTCTTGGTCGGCTCCCCGCGGAAATCCAGCACCATCCAGGGGAACAGCACCCGCTTGAGACGGTCGATCGAGGTCTGGACGGAGTCCACCGCCATGTTCATGGCGACGGCCCCCTGGCTCCGCGACAGGGCGGCATAGACGAGGGCACGACGGGTTTCCACCGGCGCGAACGCGATCTTCTGGGCAACGGACGCCACGCGAACCCCTCCTTTTCAAAGGGATATTTCTGGTCCGTCGGGGGTAACACACATAACTATGCGGGTTCAATGCGTTGTGGGAATGGCGGGAGGGGCGAGCATACTCAATAGGAATATGTGGAGGGTGTAGACCTTGTGGTGGTAACAGTACCATCCACCACCAAGCCGATATCACATTCTGATAGATATGCGTGTTCAGTCACCCCATTGCACGGAACTCATCTCAACGATAGATTCGTGTGTAGCTTTTGCGTATAATTTGACAAGTGAGATGGTTCCATCATCCACCCTTATACGGTGCCTCGCATCATGAACAAAATTATCGGAAAGATTACAGAAGCTCGCGAAATAGATGGGGCAAGGGCGGCGGACCGATTTCGCTTTCAAGCCGACGCTTCTTTATTAAAGGTTCTAAATATTCATCAGCGGAATAGTAACTATAGGGCTTTTTTTGATTGGATTGATGATCTTATAATTGTTCATGATTGCATTACACCGAATTGCATCGAGAGCTATCAAATTAAAGGTTGGGAAGGTAATAATTGCACGCCCTCAAAGATATCTGAGGAAATTGGAGCCTTACCTCCAAAATCCATTGTTGGAAGAATGTACAAAAATTATCAGCAATTTGGAGAACATTTGAAAATTTGCGGTTTAATTACTAACGCAAAGATACACATAACCCTCTCTAGTGGCAGAAAATCTAGTACTGGTGATTTTCTTATTACTGGCACGATGGTCCATGAGGATGATTGGAAAACTATTTCCAATACAATAAAAGAGGATTGCAGCACAGCTCCTGATGAGGAATATCGGAAAGTATTCTTGATTGAAAAAACAAAATTGGGTATCAATGATCATAGAGCCGCTATTTATTACTTTATTGAAGAAGAGATGAAGAAGAGAGGAGAACTTGATGGTCATTCCCCCATACGTGGGGTTTCGGACACGTTGATTCTAAAAGTTGAGGATAAGATCGGAACAGCGAGAAAATTTTCGAGTTACGAAGAAATTTGTGAAGAAAAATCACTTTCCGCAACGGAATTAGAGGAATTTTTGGCAAAAGCATCCAGCGCACCAAATTTTGACCGGTGTTGGCCATACATAAAGGAAGAGCTTATGGGAATAGGGAAAAAGGGTCCATTTATCGAGAAAATGGAGAGAAATTGTCAAAAATATATTTATATGCGCAATAAAGGTTGCGCAAATTATATAAAATTCTCGAACGCATCCCTAGATATTCTTAAAATCTATAAAGTTTCTGGAACTCTTCCTGAAACATATTTGGATACGGCTAAACTTTTATCAAATCTGAAAATCGAAGATCTAGATATTCGTGACGCTTCTGATCTATCATTTAGTGGCGCAATAGTCGAAGCATATGAGATTTTTGAATGAACGAAAATCGTAACCTTAGTCTCTATCGCCTTATCCACTCATTAAGGAACCAAAACAATGCGCATACTGAAATTTTCTCGTCTTTGCTTGCTATCCCAGAACGAGCGCAGCGGCTTGATAATAAAATTTACTCCGAGCCGAAACCTGATAGTAGCGGCAAACCAGAAGGGAAAATCCGCGATAATGAAGAGTCTATATGAGGCATTTGGAACGCAACCTCACAAAGTTGATAAGAAATGGCAGAAAGCTTCTGTTAGCACACTTTTGGAAATAACAATCAATAATCAAGAATATGTTGTTTTAAGAACAGCTGGATATACGTCAGTATATTCAGAAGATAGAGGCCTATTAATAGAGTCAAGCAGCTCAGACAAATTATCTCGATTTTGGTCCGAGATTCTTGACTTTGGGATGCTGATCGGAGATGAGGCTGGAAATCCTGTATCTCCTTCTTGTGCTCATATTTTTGCGCCATTTTATATGGATCAGGATAAAAGTTGGTCTTCTGCTTGGAATTCCTTTAAAGAACTTACCAGAAACCAATCAAAAAGATCCTTAGCTGAATACCATATTGGACTCAAGTCAAGGGAGTATTACATTGCATGGGCTCAAATGGAATCAAAAAAAACTGAAAGAAAGAAAATACTTCGTTTGCGAGATGGTGCCCATCAAGCACTATCTGCGCTCGGTGCGTCAATGCCTGACGTTAAAGTATCACTAGACCTATCAAATTTTGAATCTCAGGTCACTTCTCTTATAAAGGAATTCAATACACTCATGGCATTAGAGGAGTTGTACAAAGCAAAAATAGCTGGACTAAAAGAAGAAAAGAGAATTTGGCAAGAACAAAGAGATATTGCCACAGCTGCACTGTGCGACATGGACGATAGCATTCGTTTCCTTATAAAGCAGCCAAAAGAAATATTTTGCCCAACCTGCGGAAATGCATTCTCAAATTCATCAACCGCCCAATTTGGGCTTGTAAAAGATCAAGATAGTTTTATTCATGCCGCCAACAGAGCCAAATCCCTCATTAAGACTGTCGATCTCAAGATCGCAAGAAACCAAAACAATCTTACTAAGATTTCTGAAAAACTCGTCTCAATTAGGAAAATTCTTTCCTTCCGGAAAAGCGGCGTTCAGTTAATTGACGTAATAAGAGCAAAAGGAAAATTTGAAGCTGATAGTTCTATTCGGGCGAGAATAGCCTCGCTTGACTCGCAGATATCTGGTGTCACGCAAGAGATTTCAGAACTCAAGAGACTGATGGAGCATCAGGTTTCTCAAGACCGAGTTGAAGACATTACATCCTTTTTCTCAAATATTCTTAAAGAATTTTGCAAATACCTCGATGTTAGCACTCCAGAAAATATGCTTTCTGACATAATGCCGCCAGATTTAGGAAGAGGGAGCACTACCCCACGCTCTCTATTCGCGTATTACTTTGCAGTAATCGCGACCGGCAGAAGATATAGTGTTTCTCCTCGTTGCCCTATTGTTGTTGATGCCCCAAATCAGCAAGGGCAGGATGAAAAGCACATTGAAAGAATCATGCATTTCATGTTTGAGCAACAGCCCAAAGATGCGCAGGTCATCGTAGCTTCCGAAGGAAGCTACGATCTAAAGCTAAGAGACGATGAAGTTTTTCATGTCGGATCGGAGGGTGGATTGGTTCTAGACACAAATCAGTATGAAAGAGCGATGGAAGTATTCAGGCCCTACTTAGGTGCATTGATATAGAATATTCCTCAGTGCGCTTCCTCCCAGTTGTCCCCAATCCCCGCCTCCGCCACCAGCGGCACGCCCAGCTGTGCCGCGCCCTCCATCACCCCGCGGACGATCCGCGCGGTGTCCTCGGCCTCGGCTTCCGGCACCTCGAACAGCAGTTCGTCATGCACCTGCAGCAGCATCCGCGCGCTGCTGCCGGCGGCGGCCAGCGCGGCGGGCATGCGGTTCATCGCCCGCTTCATGATGTCGGCCGCGGTGCCCTGGATCGGGGCGTTGATCGCCTGGCGCTCGGCGAAGGCGCGGCGGGCGGCGTTCTTGTCCTGGATGCCGGGCATGTAGCAGCGGCGGCCGAACAGAGTCACCACATGGCCGTGCTGGCGGGCGAACGTCTTGATCGACTCCATCCACACCTTCAGCTCGTGGAAGCGCTCCAGATAGGCCTTGATGAAGGCGTTGGCCTCCCCCGGCGCGATGCCGAGCTGGCGGCTCAGGCCGAAGCCGGAAATGCCGTAGATGATACCGAAATTGATCGCCTTGGCCTTGCGGCGGATGTCCGGCGTCATCTGCTCCAGCGGAATCCCGAACACCTGGGCCGCGGTGGCGGCGTGAATGTCCAGCCCGTCGCGGAAGGCGTCCTTCAATGCCTGGATGTTCGCCATCTCCGCCACCAGACGCAGCTCGATCTGCGAATAATCGACGCTCAGCAGCTTGTGGCCGGGGGACGCGATGAAGGCGCGGCGGATCTTCTTGCCCTCCTCCGTCCGCACCGGGATGTTCTGCAGGTTGGGATCGGTCGAGGACAGCCGCCCGGTGTTGGTCGCCGCCAGCGCGAAGGCGGTGTGGACCCGCCCCGTCACCGGCGAGATCTTCTCCTGCAGCGCGTCGGTGTAGGTGCTCTTCAGCTTGGCGAGCTGGCGCCAGTCGAGAACGCGCTGGGCGATGGTGTGGCCCTGCTCCGCCAACTCCTCCAGCACGCTGCTGTCGGTGGAATAGGCGCCGGTCTTGCCCTTCTTGCCGGTGCCGAGCTTCAGGCCGTCGAACAGGATCTCGCCCAGCTGCTTGGGCGAGCCGATGTTGAAGCTCTGGCCGGCCAGCGCGTGGACGTCCTTCTCGATCTCGGCGAGGCGGACCGACAGATCCTGCGACAGCCCGGCCAGCGCCTGCCGGTCGATGTGCACGCCGGCCCGCTCCATGTCGGCGACCACCGGGATCAGCGGGCGGTCGAGCGTCTCATAGACGGTGACCAGACGCTCGTCGACCAGACGCGGCTTCAGCAGGGTCCACAGCCGCAGCGTGACGTCGGCATCCTCGGCGGCATAGGCCAGCGCCTTGTCCAGCGGCACCCGGTCGAAGGTGATCTGGGCCTTGCCGGTGCCGCAGACCTCCTTGAAGGGGATCGGCGTGTAGGCGAGATGCAGCTCGGCCAGCTCGTCCATGCCGTGGCCGTGGGCGCCGCCCTCCAGCACGTAGGAGATCAGCATGCTGTCGTCGACCGGCGCCACCCGGATGCCGTTGCGGGCGAACAGCTGATGGTCGAACTTGAAATTGTGGCCGATCTTCAGGACCGACGGATCCTCCAGCACGTCCTTGAGGATCGCCATCGCCTCGGATGTCGGGATCTGCACCGGCGGCGGCGGGGCGTCGAAATCGAGCTGGCCGGCGACGGTGCCCGGCGCGACATGGGCGAGCGGGATGTAGCAGGCCAGACCGGGCGCGGTCGACAGCGACACGCCGACCAGCGTCGCGGTCGCCGGGGTCAGGCTGTCGGTCTCGGTATCCACCGCCAGCACCCCGGTCTCGCGGGCGCGGTCGACCCAGGCGCGCAGGGCGTCTGCATCCTGCACCAGCTCGTAGCGCACCTCCGGCACGGTCAGAACCGTCCGGCGGGCGGGGCGCTCCTCCGGCCCGGCGGCGGCGGACGGCGGGACGGCCGCATCGGCGGCGGCGGGCGTCGCGGCGGCGGCAGAGGAGGCAGAGGGGGCAGCAGCCGGGAAGGTGGCGCCGTCGGCGAGGCGGCCGTCCTTCTGCATCTCCATCTCGACGCGGGTCACGATGCTGCGGAAGCCCTGCGCCCGCAGGAAATCGATCAGCTTCTGATGGTCCGGCTCGCGGACGCGCAGCTCGTCCAGCGGCTTGGGCGGCGGGGCGTTGTCGTCGAGCAGGACCAGACGGCGCGATACCCGCGCCTGGTCGGCGAAGTCGATCAGCTTCTGGCGGCGGGCCGGCTGCTTGATCTTGCCGGCATTGGCCAGCAGCGACTCCAGGTCGCCATATTCGGTGATCAGCTGGGCCGCGGTCTTCACGCCGATGCCGGGGACGCCCGGCACATTGTCGACGCTGTCGCCGGCCAGCGCCTGGACGTCGACCACCTTGTCCGGGGCGACGCCGAACTTCTCGAACACCTCGTCGGGGCCGATGGTCTTGTTCTTCATCGGGTCGAACATGCCGACGCCGGGACGAACCAGCTGCATCAGGTCCTTGTCGGACGAGACGATGGTGACTTCGCGGCCGGCCTCCTGTGCCAGACGGGCATAGGTGGCGATCAGGTCGTCGGCCTCATAGCCCTCCAGCTCCAGGCAGGGCAGGCAGAAGGCCTCGGTCGCCTCGCGGATCAGCGCGAACTGCGGCTTCAGCTCCTCCGGCGGCTCGGGGCGGTGGGCCTTGTAGTCGGGATAGAATTCGTTGCGGAAATTCAGCCGCTTGCTGTCGAAGACGACGGCGACCGCCTCCGCCTTGATGTCGGCCAGCAGTTTCAGCAGCATGTTGGAGAAGCCGAGCACCGCATTGACCGGCGTGCCGTCCGGCCGGGTCAGCATCGGCAGCGCGTGGAAGGCGCGGAAGATGAAGCCGGAGCCGTCGACCAGATACAGGCCGCTGCCGTCGCCGGTCGGGGCGGCGGCCCCAACGGCGGTGGTTTCGGTGGCGGCGGTGGTTCCGGCGTCGCTGGCGGTCATGGTCGTCTCTCGTCCCTTCCTTGCGGGCGCTACCATCGCCGAAGGCGGGCCGGGAGTCGAGAGTCGAGACCGCTATCCGCCGGTGCCCTCCTCCGCCGCGCTGCCGACCACCGGGCCGACGAAGGCATAGCCGACGCCGTGCACCGCCTGCACCGGCAGGGGGCAGCCGCTGCGCTCCTCCACCTTGATGCGCAGGCGGCGGACCAGCGAATCGATGGAGCGGCTGTAGGGATCCCAGTCGCGCCCGGTCAGCGCGATGGAGATGTCCTGCCGGCTCACCGGCTCGCCGGGGACGGTGACCAGCAGGGACAGGAACTTGTACTCGGTCGCGGTCAGCGGCACCGGGGCACCGGTCGGAGGCTGGATACGCCATTCGACATCGTCGAACACCCACGCCTTGCGCGCCTCGCCGGGGACCGGGGCGGGCGGCGGCTCCGGCTGGGCCGGCGCGACGGTGCCGCCCTTCTGCATCCGGCGCATCAGCGCCTTGATCTGCGCCTCGACCTCACGGAAATCGACCGGCTTGACCAGATAGACGTCGGCGCCCAGCTCCAGCCCGATCACGCGGTCGATCAGGCCGGACCGCGCGGT
This sequence comes from Azospirillum thiophilum, assembly GCF_001305595.1. Lineage (NCBI taxonomy): Bacteria > Pseudomonadati > Pseudomonadota > Alphaproteobacteria > Rhodospirillales > Azospirillaceae > Azospirillum > Azospirillum thiophilum. Next base: position 391,529 of record NZ_CP012402.1, on the reverse strand, counting down.
CAGCATGACGATCGCCGCATGCGAGGTGGCGCGGATGCGCCGGGCGACCGAGAAGCCGTCCTCGTCGGGCAAATTCACGTCGAGCACGATCACGTCGGCCGGGCCGGCGTCCAGCAGCCGGTCCAGCTCCGCCCCGCGCGACGCGCCCTGCACCTCGAACCCGCAGCGATCCAGATATTCGACGAGATCGTCGCGCAGGTCGGTTTCGTCTTCGACCACAATGATCCGGGCCACGACGCCTCACGCCCCCATCCACATTCGTATGAGGTTATATTAACCGTCTGAACGGCTTACGCAAAGCCAATCCGCCCGATCCGATCCAACCGGGCCTGCGCGATCTCCGTTCCCGTCCCTCACCTGGGCGACAGGTAGCGGTCGCCGACGGTTTCCGCGTAACGCGCCACCGCGGCGCGGTCGATGGCGTCGACCCGGCCCTGCGCCTTGAGGCCGGCGAAGCAGCGGTCGAAGCCGTCGCGCAGCGACTCGTCGCGGAAGACCATGGCATAGGGCGTCGGCGGGAAGATCGCGGTGAACGCCACCGGCTGGGACGGGTCGAACGGCAGGCCGCCGGCCAACCTGGCCTTTTCCTGCAGTTGGCGGTTGTATTCGGCAAAGATCAGGCCGTCGGCCAGCACGGCGTCCACCCGGCCGGCGAACAGCAGGTTGGAATGCACCATCTGGTCGGCGCGCTCGCGGAAATCCTCGAAGCTGGGGATCGCCGCGCGCAGGCCCGGCAACACATCGGGCGCCCCGGCGAAGGCGATCACGCGCTTGCCGGCGAGGTCGGCCAGCGAGCGCACCGCCAGCCCGCTGGACTTCAACACCGATGCACCGTTCCGGTAGAGGATGTAGGGGACGCTGCGCGCACCCGGCATCGCCATGCCGGCAGGAATGGTGGCGACGGCATCGACCGCGGCGCCGTTGCGGAATTCGTTCCAATGGCGGCCGAAGGGCACCACCTTGAAGCGCACCTGATGTCCGCAGGCGGCCAGCGTCTCGCCGATGATCGAGGCCTCGCGCCCGGTCCCGTCGGCGGACATCATCGGCGGCACTTCCGGCGCCAGCACCGTCACCGGACGGGCCGACGCCGGAGCCGGGGCAAGAACCTGGGCGAGGACGAATGCGGCGGTCAGGACGGCCGCGGGGACACCCGTGGCAGCGAATGCCCGAACACCGAAAGCCATGCCCCTTCCTCCCCCGCCGGCAAGCGAACGGGCCGGAGCCTAGCACGCGAAACGCCGCGGCAGTCCACCGAAAAGCTCCACGGAAAAGCTCATGTTCGGCAACGGCTCCCGGATTTCGGCATGGCGATCGTCACAATTCGTCGCAATTCGCCGATCTTCGTCGCCGGCAGTGGCCAGTCGTTTCGATTCGGCCGGACACCGGGCAATGAAGAGCGCGGTTGCCACATGTTCTTTCACGACTGGTTAGGGCGAACGTGTTAAGGATAGTCCCATCCGCCACACGCATCATGCCCGGAGGCCGGTTCGATGACTGTCGGCGTGCCGCATCCAGGGGTGGATTTACTGATGAGCGCGGGTTGGCGGCAGACCGGACCGGGACTGCCATGAAGACTGTTTCGGACGGACAGGCCCCGCCCGGACGGATCAGGAGGATGTGGATGAGCGTCACGGGATGGGACGACACCGAGTCCTATACGCTTCGCGGCTCCGGCCCCCAGGGCGCGGAAGAGAGCACGGTCCCCACGGGCGGTTCGTCGCTGCTGACCCGCGTCATCCTGATGATCGTCGGTTGCACCCTGCTGGTCGGGATGATCGCGATGGGCGTGTCGTCGGTGCTGGTCGGCCGCCAGCAGCGCGAGGCGCTGACCCACCGCGCCGCGTTGGTCGGCACGCTCCAGGCGTCGGCCATGGGACAGGCGGTCTGGGAATACGACACCCGCGGGGTCGAAGCGATGATCCGCGGCCTGATGGCCGAGGATCCGGCGGTGCGCAGCGTCAAGGTGTGGGCGGCCTCCGGCGGACGCGGCGGGCATGGCGAACCGCTGGTGACGGTGGAGCGCCCGGCCGGGCGGGCGGAGCTGGCGACGATCGAACGGCAGATCGGCATTTCCGGCAGCACCGGCGAACGGACGATGGTCGGCCTGCTGCGGCTGACCTATTCGCTGGAGGAGGCGGAGAGCGCGACCCTGACCGCACTGGCGCCGATGGCCGGCCTGGTCTTATTCTCTCTGCTGTCGGTCATCGGCATGATCAGCATCCTGCTGAACCGGCTGGTGCTGGCGCCGCTGGCGCGGCTGACGCGGTCGGCCGGGGAGATCGCCGCCGGCGACTACCGCGTCCGCCTGCGCAACCGCCGGGCCGACGAGATCGGCCAGTTGACCGTCGCCTTCAATCACATGGCCAAGACCGTCCACGGCTACACCGAGCGGCTGGAACAGCGCGTCGCCGAGCGGACGGAAGAGCTGCGCCACTCCAATGAACAGCTCGCCGTCGTCAACCGGCAGGTGATGGACAGCATCCAGTATGCCAGCCTGCTGCAATCGGCGATCCTGCCGGACGAGCGGGCGATGGCGCGCCGGCTGGACGGGCTGTGCGTGCTGTGGCGTCCGCGCGACGTGGTGGGCGGCGATTTCCACATCTTCCGCGAGTTCGACGACGGGCGGTTCCTGATCGGCGTCGCCGACTGCTCCGGCCACGGGGTGCCGGGCGCCTTCATGACCATGACGGTCTCCGCCATCCTCGACCATGTGCTGTCGGAAACGCCGGACAGCGATCCGGCCGCCATCCTGGGCCGGCTGAACCGCATGGTGCGCGCCGCGCTCGCCCGCGGACGCGACAACCCGCGCTTCGACAACGGCCTGGACATCGGGCTGTGCCTGGTGCGGCCCGATCGCGGCGATCTGCTGTTCGCCGGCGGCCGGATCGGCCTGCACATCGTCGAGACCGCCGCCGGAAGCGGTTCGGTCGGCGAGGTGAAGGGCGACGCGCAGAGCCTGGGCTACCGCCGGTCGGACATCGGCCACCGCTTCACCACGCACCGGGTGGATCTTGCGCCCGGCCGCAGCTTCTACCTGACCACCGACGGATTCCTCGACCAGGCCGGCGGCGCGCGCGGCTTCGGCTTCGGCAACCGCCGCTTCAACGCCATGCTGCTGGCGCACGCCGCCGTCCCGATGGCCGACCGCAAGGCGGCCTTCGCCGCCGCGCTGGCGGAGCACCAGGGCGACCGCCCGCAACGCGATGACATCACGCTGGTCGGCTTCACCGTTGCCCCGGCACGCTCCCCGGCGCATTCTGCGACGGTTTCCGCCGCAGAATGCGCCACGGATTCAGGCGGTGCCGAATCCCCGTTCCGCCCCATCCACCCGTAAGGCAGGTCATCAAGTCACGATGAAAGGCAACGAACTCTTCAACCTGCAGGAGCTGCTGTCGCGGCAGAAGCTGCTGATCTGTTTCAGCGGCCCCTTCAGCCACAGCGTGATCGAGGAACTGGGCAAGGCGGTCCGCAATCATCTGGAAAATGAGCGGATCGAGAAGTCGGCGATCATGGACGTCTTCTCCGTCTATGTCGAACAGGCGCAGAATGTCCGCAACTACACGGCGTCGCGCGACATGCTGGGCCGGCCGATCCCAGCCAACAGCGGCATCGTCGTGATCGGCAAGGACGGGGACCATTACGCCGTCAGCTCCGGCAACCTGGTGGAGGCGGACGACGTGCCGGGCCTGTCGGCGATGCTGGAGAGGCTGCGCGGCCTCGACAAGGCCGGGCTGAAGGCCGCCTACAAGGAACAGTCGCGCAAGCCGCGCGAGGCGGGCGCCAGCGGCGCCGGGCTGGGATTGATCGACATGGCGCGCAAGGCGACCCGGCCGCTGGACTACTCCCTGCGCGCGGTGGACGAGCGCTATTTCTTCTTCAGCCTTGAAGTCCAGCTATAAGAAATCACGGAACACTCATAATGGACAGTTTTCGGATCGAGGCAACCTCCTGCTCACCCCTGATCGATTTCGATCCGGCGGTCGGGCTTCTGCGCATCGAGGGGGAATCCTACCCGGAGAACTCCTTCGACTTCTATGCGCCGGTGTTCGTCTGGCTGGAGGATTACCTGAAGGAACCGGCGCCGGCGGTGGTGCTGGACATCGGGCTCAGTTACCTCAACACCAGCAGCATCAAATGCATGATCGACGTGCTGGAGATGCTGGACGGCGCCCACCAGCAGGGGCGGACGGTGTCGGTCCGCTGGCACTATGACAGCGACAACGACCGTGCGCTCGACATGGCGGAGGAGTTCGCGGAAGACGTGTCCCTGCCCTTCGAAATCCTGGCGCATTGACATGGCGCCCTGAGCACCCGAGATGACGATGCGCTCGCAGGAACAGGAGCTTTCTCAGTGGCTTCAACGGCTGGCCGATGACCCGGCCAATGCCGGCAACCCCCTGCTGGCCGAATTCGAGAAGCTGGCGGAGCGGCATGGCAAGCTGCTGCGCCAGTTCCGCAAGATCGCCAAGATCAGCGACCGCCTGCAGACCGAAACCAAGGACATGGCCCGCCAGCAGCGCCAGTTCGTGCTGATGGTCAGCCACGAGTTCCGCACGCCGCTGGCGATCATCGACAGCGCCTCGCAGATGCTGGAGCTGGAACCGAAGCTGCCGGTCTCGGTCATGTCACGGCTCGGCAAGATCCGCAACGCCGTCCAGCGGATGGCGCATCTGATAGAACGCTGCCTGACCGACGACCGGCTGGGCACCGCGGCGGCGCGGCCATCGTCCTTCGACCTCACCGCGCTGCTGACCGCGATGGCGGCGGAGGTCGGCGCATCGTCCCCCGGCCACCGCTTCATGCTGCTGGGCTTCGACCGGCCGGTGCCGATCCCCGGCGACCGCGACCTTTTGTCCGTCGTCTTTTCCAACCTGCTCGAAAACGCGGTGAAATACTCCCCCAAGGGAGGGGCGGTCCGCCTCGAGCTGTCCGTCGGCGACGGGCAGGTCACGATCCAGGTGGCCGACGAGGGAATCGGCGTCAATGCGGCCGACGCGGCGCGGCTGTTCGACAAGTATTTCCGCGCATCCAACGCCGCCGGGACGACCGGGGCCGGGCTGGGGCTGCACCTCGCCCGTTCCATCGTCGACACCCACGGCGGCGGAATCGCGGTGACGAGCGAACCCGGCCGGGGGTCGGCCTTCACCGTCCGCCTGCCCACGGTTCGCCGTGTGGCGGCCGTCCCCCCGGCGAAGGGGCCGTCACCGTGACGGACCAGACGCAGACGGACCAGACGAGGACGGACGAGAACCGGGCGGAAGAGGCGACGACGGACGGGACGAAGACGGCGGGTTTGAACAGACGCTGGGCCTTGCGGCGGGGGACGGTTGGGATGATGCTTCAGGAACAGAAGCTCAAGGACTGGATCGCGCGCCTGTCGGAGAACGGGGAGTACGCCTCCCATCCCCTGATGGAGGAATTCCGCGCCCTGGCCGCCGACCATCTCAAGCTGATGCGACAATTGACCAAGATCGCCAAGATCAGCGACCGCATCCAGACCGACACCCGCCAGATGACGCACGCGCTGCACGCCGCGTCGCAGACCGATCCGCTGACCGAGCTGCCCAACCGCCGCCACATGATCGAACGGCTGGACGCGGAACTGTGCCGCATCGGGCGCAGCGGCGGCGGCTTCGCCCTGATCATGCTCGACATCGACCATTTCAAGCAGGTCAACGACGCCTTCGGCCACATCGCCGGCGACCATGTGCTGGTGGAGATCGCCGGCCTGCTGCGCCGGAACCTGCGCGGCCATGATCTGTGCGCCCGCTGGGGCGGCGAGGAGTTCCTGGTCCTGCTGCCCGACGCCGACCGGACCCAGGCGGAAACGGTGGCGGAGAAGCTGCGCGGCATCGTCGCCCGCCAGCCGATCGTCCATCGCGGGCACGGCATCGCCATCACGCTCAGCCTCGGCGTCGCGGCCCATCGCCCGGGCGGGACGACGGATGCCTGCATCCAGGCGGCCGACGACGCGCTGTATGTCGCCAAGCGCGCCGGCCGCAACCGGTGGGCGACGGCGGCCTGAGGATCCGGCTCCCCGTCCCGGCGCCCACTCCCACGGGCGCCGGCTTCGGCGAGCCGGCGCCCATGCTCCCCCTCCTCAACCCTGCGTGATCGCGATCTTGCGGCTCGACGGCACGCCGGGCGCGGTCTTCGGCAGGGTCACGGTCAGGACGCCGTGCTTCAGGCTGGCGGCGATCGCCTCCGGATCGACAGTCGCCGGCAGCTGGAAGGACCGCACGCACATGCCGTAACGGCGTTCGGAGACGTAGCGGTTCTTGTCCTTCTCCTCCTTTTCCTCCTTCTTCTCGGCGCGGATGGTCAGGATGTCGTCCTGCAGGGCGACCTCGACGTCCTTCTCCTCCATGCCCGGCATCTCCAGGGTCACGCGGTACTCCGCCTCGGTCTCGTCGACCTGGGTGGCGGGAAGGATGGCGTCCATGCGGTCTTCGCTGCGCAGCAGCGGTTCCAGATCGAAGGCGGGACGGCGGCTCCAGAGCGCCCAGGGCTGCCGGAACATCGACGACGCCTCGTCGAACAGGCGGTCGAATTCGCCGCGCAAGGCCAGGAAGGGATGGCGGTTGCGCTCGGCCAATGCCTTGGCCGCGTCCTGCGTGGGGGCGGGTGTGGGCAGGGCGGACGGTGCGGTGGGCGGCGCGGCGGACTGGACGTCCGGTTTCTTCTGATCGGTCATGATGGTATCGGCCATGATGTCCTCCATCGGTCCGCCCCGGCCGGACCGGCGATCCGGGCGGCCGGGGCGATGAACTCCGGTGCGCGCACTGTCGCGCGAAGACCGGCCGGCCGCGTTAATCTGGGTTAAGCGCCGGACCGGACAACGGGCCGGCGACCTCCATCACGGTACGGACCGGAATCGCGAAGCCGATGCCGACGCTGGTGCCGGCCGGCCCGACGATGACGCTGTTGATGCCGACCAGGCGCCCGGCGACATCCACCAGCGCCCCGCCGGAATTGCCGGGGTTGATCGCGGCGTCGGTCTGGATGTAGCCGGCCCGCCAGCCGGGGCCATTCTGCGCCGGCCCGTTTCCGGCCCCCGCTTCCGCCGCCGTTTCCGCCGGTGCGATCGCGCTGACGATGCCCAACGTCGCCGCCTGCGCCAGCCCGAAGGGATTCCCGACAGCCACCACATAGTCGCCCACCCGCAGCCTGTCGGAGTCGCCGACCGGCACCGCTGTCAGCCCGGCGGCCTCGACCCGCAGCACGGCGACGTCGCGGCCCGGATCGACCGCCGCCAGACGGGCGGCGAGCCGGCGGCCGTCGTTCAAGGCGATCCCGATGCGCTCGGCGTCATGGACGATATGGCCGGCGGTGACGACGATGCCGCGGGCCGCATCGACGACCACGCCGGAACCGGAGGACCGGAACTCCCGCTCCTCCGGCCGCACCCGCCGCGGCAGGCCGAGGCTGCGGCGGAGGCCGGGGTCGGCCAGGACCGCCATCTCGTCATCCGACAGCCGCCCGTCCACGGTGATGCCGACGACGCCGGGCAGCACCGTCTCCAGCATCGGCGCCAGCGAGGGCAAGGCGGCCGAGGGGAAGGCCGCCAATGGAAAGGAAGGAGCGGTGCCGGCGCAGCCACCCGGGATCAGCGACAGGGCCGCCAGGACGATGCCCACCGCCGCACCCTTCATCCCGATCGCATTCCGTCCTTGTTGCCGCATCGCCTGACTCCGCCGGGGGGTGTCCAAGTCCACTCCCCCCAATCCGCCCCTGCAAGTCTGCCCCCCGCCCGTCCCGGCAACCTTCATCCAGGTTAAGCCTCCCCGGGCGCAGGCAGCGCCGGACCGGAGGCGGTCAGGCCCAATTCCTCCAGTTGCTCCAGCGCACCGGCCATGCCGGTGGCGACGAGGTTGGCATCGGTCTCGGCGCTGGCGCGCTGCGGCACCTCGGCCTCGGGATGGGCGCTCCACAGGCAGAGCAGGATCGGCACATGCGGGCCGAAATGCAGGCGCAGGCGACGAAGCAGGCGGCGGGCATGGCCGAGCGCCGACGGGTTCAGCGACGACAGCACGATCGCATCCACGCCGCCGGTGCCCAGGCTGGCGATGGCGCGGATCGTCACCTTCTCGCACGGGATGACGTCGGCCCGCAGGCCGCGCCCGGTCAGCAGATAGGCCAGCAACCCGGCCGCCGCCTCGTCCAGATTGTTGCGGGCGCCGACGCAGAGAATGCGCGGCGCCCCCTCCGCCGGGGCGGCGGTTTCCGCCAGCTCGTCCAGCAGGCCGGCCATCCCCTCGGCCACCGCCTGCCGCCCGTCCGGGTTCAGCGTGCCGCGCTGGCGGTCCTGCTCGGCCAGCGACAGGACGGGCAGCAGCAGGCCGTCCGCCACCTCGACCGGGCTGGAGCGGCCAAGCCGTTCCTCCGCGATCTCCGTCGCCTCGACCGGATCGCGGGCGAGCAGGCGCTGGTAGATCTTCGCCTCGTCGGGCAGCACGGGGCGGTCGCCCAGCATCACCTCCAGGAAATGCAGCTGCGGCACATGGCGGCCGAGCACCACCAGACAGACCGTCAGCGGCGTCGCCAGCAGCAGGCCGACCGGCCCCCACAGCGTCGTCCACACCACCGCCGCCACGATGATGGCGAGCGAGGACAGGCCGGTCGCCGAGCCGTAGAGCCAGGGCTCGACCACGTTGTTGGAGAACAGCTCTACCGCGACGAACAGGGCGATGCACAGCAACGGCAGGGTCCAGCCGCTGTCGACCGCGAAGGACAGCAGGATGGGAAAGGCCGACGCGATCACCGGCCCGAGGAAGGGGATGAAGCGCAGGACCGTCGCCAGCATGCCCCACAGCAGCGGATTCGGCACGCCCAGCAGCCAGAGGCCGACCCCGATCGGAAAGCCGTAGGTGACGTTCACCACCACCTGCATCAGCAGGTAACGGCTGACCCGCTGGCCGGCATCGTTCATCGCCTCGGTCGTCCGGCTGAGGTCGCCCGAGCCGACCAGCCGGATCATCCGGTCGCGCAGATCCTCGCGCTGCAACAGCATGAAGATGGTGAAGACCAGCACCATGCCCGCCATGGCGATGGGCGTCATCGCCGGACCCAGCACCCGGCCCATCAGGTCGAACACGCCGCTGTCGGACTGGTCGAGGCGCACCGGAACCGGCTCGCGCCGTGGGGCCGGGGCGTTCGGGCCGGCGTTCCGCGGCGCGTTGGAAGGGGTGGCGCCGGGGGCGGCGCCAGCCGATGTCGGGGCGGATGCGGGCGGTTCGGCGCCGGCGGCGCGCTCCAGCTCCTGCTGCAGGTCGCGGAAGGCGTCGGTCGCCTGTTTCAATGCGCCGCGGTCGCCGGTCGAGGCGGTGGCGGTGCGCAGCGCCTCGATCTTGGTGTGGATGTTGCGCTGGTAGGTCGGCAGATTGTCGGCCAGATCGCCGAGCTGGCTGCCCACCACCGCGCCGAAGCCGATGACCGCCACGAACAGCAGAACCACCACCGCCAGCACCGACGGGATCCGGCCGAGCCGCCAGCGCTGCAACCGGCTGACGATGGGGGTCAGCACGAAGCTGAGCAGCACCGCCAGCGCGATCGGCATCAGGATGTCGGCCGCCAGATACAGCGTCACCACGATCAGGGTGATGATCAGCAGGATCGTCTGGATGGAGACGGGCGGCGCCGCCTTCGTCACCGCGATGGGACGTGCCTGGAGCCGGCGGGCGGTGTCCTCGGCCATGGGTGTCGGGCTTTCCGGTAAGGAGGATGCCCGACAGGAACACCGGCGGACGTCCCCCGTTCCCTACCCCTTTTCCGCTCCTCCCAAACCGGCCGGCCGAGGCGGCGGAGCGACGGAAATCGTCATGCCGTCAAGCAAGCGGCTGCTGTTGTGTAATGCAGTGGATGCCGCCGCCGCCGCGGACGATGTCCATTGCCGCGATCTGCATCACCTCGCGGTCGGGGAAGGCCTTGCGGACGACGCGGAAGGCCTCGTCGTCAGCCGGATCCTCGAAGGCCGGCATGACGATGCCGCCGTTGGCGATGTAGAGGTTGGTGTAGGACAGGGTCAGGCGCACGCCGTTGAAGTCGCGGCGGGCGGGCTGCTGGATCGGGATGACCTCCAGCGCCCGGCCCCTGGCGTCGCGGGCGCGCTTCAGCCGGTCGAGATTGTCCTGGAACGCCTTGAAATTGGCATCGCCGGGATCGTCGGTGGTGATCGCCATCACCACGCCCGGCCGCACGAACAGCGCGATCTCGTCGATGTGGCCGTCGGTCTCGTCGTCCTGATAGCCCTCGCCCAGCCAGATGACCGTTTCGATCCCGAGATGATCCTTGAGCTGCCGTTCGATCTCGTCGCGGCCCAGGCCGGGATTGCGGTTCGGGTTCAAGAGGCACTGCTCGGTGGTGATCAGCGTTCCTTCCCCGTCGACATGGAAGGAGCCGCCCTCCATCACCAGCGGCGCGGTGAAGCAGGACAACTTCAAATGGTCGAGGATCAGGCGGCCGACCTTCTGGTCCTTCTCGCTGCCGTCGTAATTGCCGCCCCAGGCGTTGAAGCCCCAATGGATGCCGGCCAGCCCGCCGGAACCGTTGGTGACGAAGCTGGGGCCGGTGTCCCTGATCCAGGAATCGCTGATCGGCAGGGGCAGGATCTGGATGCCGGCGCCGCAGGCCAGCGACGCTTCCGCCACGTCCGCCGGGTCGCACACCATCGTCACCGGTTCGAACCGGGAGATGGCCTGCGCGACCTCGGCATAGGCCTCGCACGCGGCGTCGAAACCACCCTCCGGCCAAGTCTCGGGCCGGCATGGCCACGCCATCCAGCAACCGCTGTGGCGGGCCCATTCGCCGGGCATGCGGAAACCCTGGTCCGCCGGAGTCGGGGCGTTCGGTGTCGTCATGCGTCGATCCCTCTACCCTTTTTCGTTCCCTGCCCCGTCGCGGGCGCGGCCATGGAAGCGGCCGGTGCAACGCGTGATCGTGACAGTTTCCATACCGCCCAACCCTAACCACGGGAGCGCGCGTTTGGCAATCGCGACCACCACAGCGGGCACTTGGCCTTATGGCAGAGGAACTATGGCGGCGGGATTTTTAAAAAAGGACGCGGACGGCAGGCGCGGGAGGGGCCGCGTCGATCCGCCGGAACAGGAAGCCGGCGGAAGCAGCCCGGTGTCAGGCCGGTGGCGACCCGGCTCAGCGGCCGGACGGCGGGCGCAGGGCGCGGCGGGCAGTGACCGTACGGGTGGTCGAATAAGCACTGGAAACGGGGCTGAAAAATCCAAGCCTCAACAAGGGGAACCACAGGAGCGCGCGCATGGCACGGCCTCTTTCGCTGTTGACGATGAGACCAATATAGCAAAAGAAACGGGCAATTGCCATCCGCGGCGGCACGGGTCTGCCGCGCGCGGATTGACAGGTCTGCGGACCGGACCGCACAGTGCCTAAAAGCCGGCCGATAAGCCGGCCGATAAGCGGTGGTTCAACCGTTCTGGATCGCCATCTGCTCGTCGCGTTTGCGCTGGCGCTCCTGCCTTGCAATGACGAGGCTGGCGACGAAGATGCCGGTCGCCACCACCAGCACCATCAGGGTCGCCAACGCGTTGATCTGCGGGCTGATGCCGAACTTCACGCTGGAGAAGATCACCATCGGCAGCGTCGTCGATCCGGGACCGGAGACGAAGCTGGCGACCACCACGTCGTCCAGCGACAGGGTGAAGGCCAGCAGCCAGCCGGCGACCAGCGCCGGGGCGATCAGCGGCAGGGTGATGACGAAGAAGACCTTGGCCGGACGGGCGCCCAGATCCATCGCCGCCTCCTCCAGGCTGCCGTCCATGCCGGCCAGCCTGGATTGGATGACCACTGCGACATAGGACATGGTGAAGGTGGTGTGGGCGATGGTGATGGTGGTGACGCCGCGCCCGTCGGGCCAGCCCAGCCATTGTTCCATCGCCACGAACAGCAGCAGCAGCGACAGGCCGGTGATGACCTCGGGCATGACCAGCGGCGCGGTGATCATGCCGCCGAACAGGGTGCGCCCGCGGAACCGGCCGAAGCGCGTCAGCGCCAGCCCGGCGCAGGTGCCGAGCACCACCGACAGCGTCGCCGACACCGCTGCCACCCGGAAGGACAGCAGCGCCGCGTCGAGCAGGGTGTCGTTGTGGATCAGCTCGCCGTACCATTTGGTCGAAAAGCCGCTCCACACCGTCACCAGACGCGACTCGTTGAAGCTGTAGACGATCAGCAGGGCGATCGGGACGTAGAGGAAGGCATAGCCGAACCACAGCGCCCAGGACAGGAACCCGATCCGTCTCATCGGCCGGCCTCCGCCTGTTTGCCCTGGACATGCTGGAAGATCATGATCGGCACCACCAGCACCAGCAGCAGCGCGATGGCGACCGCCGAGGCGACCGGCCAGTCGCGGTTGGCGAAGAACTCGTTCCACAGCACGCGGCCGATCATCAGCGTGTCGGGGCCGCCCAGCAGTTCCGGCGTCACGAACTCGCCGACCGCCGGGATGAAGACCAGCAGCGAGCCGGCGACGATGCCGGGCAGCGACAGCGGCAGCGTGATCGCCAGGAAGGACTTGAAGGGCCGCGAGCCGAGGTCGGCCGCCGCCTCCAGCAGGCTGGGATCCATCTTCTCCAGCGTGGAGTAGAGCGGCAGCACCATGAAGGGCAGGTAGCAGTAGGTCATGCCGATATAGACCGCCCAGTCGGAATAGAGGATCTCCACCGGGCCGCTGGTGATGCCGGTCCATTCCAGCAGGTTGCTGATGACGCCGTTGCCCTTGAGGATGCCGATCCAGGCATAGATGCGGATCAGGAAGCTGGTCCAGAAGGGCAGGATCACCAGCATCATCAGCGGCCCGCGCCGCGCCGGGTCGGCCCTGGCGATGGCGTAGGCCATGGGATAGCCGATCGCCAGGCACAGCAGCGTGGTGACCGCCGCGATCCGCAGCGAGTTCAGGTAGGCGAGGATATAGAGGTCGTCGCCGCCCAGCCGGAAGTAATTGCCGATGTTCAGCAGGATCTGCAGCTTCGATGTGCCGGCGTCCTCGTCGGTCAGCCAGTCGACCAGCGACGAATAGGGCGGCTGGGCGATGATCGATTCGGAGAAGCTGATGCCGAAGACGATCAGGAAAGGCACCAGGAAGAACAGCAGCAGCCACAGATAGGGGATGGCGACGACCACGCCGCGGCCCCACAGCCCGATCCGGCTGAGCCCGGAAACCAGGATGGAGACGACCGCGTTCATTGGGTCAGCACCACGCCGGCGAAGGGCCGCCAGCTCAAGCTGACCTCGTCCTCCCAGGTGATCGGCATCTCGGTCCGGCGGGTGACGTTGGGGGCGGTGACGCGCACCGTCTTGCCGGTCGGCAACTCCACCAGATAGATCGACACGTCGCCGAGATAGGCGATCTCGCGCACGATGCCGGTGGTGCTGTTGCGGCCGTCTCCGGCCTCCGCCGGCTCCTTGGACAGGGCGATCTTCTCCGGCCGGATGGCGACCGAGACGGGCGACCCGGCCGGGGCCGGGGTGGCATGGGAGATCAGCAGCTCGCAGCCGGCCTCCTCCGAGGCGACCAGAACCTGATCACCGTCCGTCGAGACCACGCGGCCGTCGAACATGTTGATCGAGCCGATGAATTCGGCGACGAAACGGTTGTGCGGATATTCGTAGATCTCGGTCGGCGTGCCCACCTGCGCGATGACGCCATGGTTCATCACGGCGATGCGCGAGGACATGGTCATCGCCTCCTCCTGGTCGTGGGTGACGACGATGAAGGTGACGCCGAGCTTTTCCTGGATGTTCACCAGCTCGAACTGGGTGCGTTCGCGCAGCTTCTTGTCGAGCGCGCCCAACGGCTCGTCCAGCAGCAGCAGCTTCGGCCGCTTGACCAGCGAACGGGCGAGCGCGACGCGCTGGCGCTGGCCGCCGGACAGCTGGTGCGGGCGGCGCTTGCCGAAGGCCGACAGCTGGACCATCCCCAGCATCTCCGCCACGCGGTCGCGGATCTCGGCCTTGGCAACCCCGTCCTGCTTGAGGCCGAAGGCGACGTTCTGCTCCACCGTCATGTGCGGGAACAGGGCGTAGGACTGGAACATCATGTTGACCGGCCGCTCATAGGGCGGAATGCCGGCCATGTCGACGCCGTCGATGTAGATCCTGCCCTCGGTCGGCTGTTCGAAGCCCGCCAGCATGCGCAGCAGCGTCGTCTTGCCCGAGCCCGAGCCGCCCAGCAGCGCGAAGAACTCGTTGCGGTAGATCGACAGGCTGACCTCGTCCACCGCGACGAAGTCGCCGAAGGTCTTGGTCACCTTCTCGATACGGACATAAGGGGTCTGGCCCGCGTCCTGCCATGGTTCCAGGCGGGTGGGCTTGCGAATCTGCTGACCGGCCATCCGGTATCCTCTTTCATGACGACGCCCCGGCCGTTCCCCATCGCTGGGGATCGGCCGGGGCGGGTCGGCGCGCTGGCGGGCGCCTCACGGGATCGGCTTACTTGCCGGTCTTGACCTTGGTCCACACACGGGTGCGGGCGCGGTCGGTGGCCTGCTTGATCTGCTTCAGCGAGAACAGCTTCAGCGTGCTGTCGGCCGGCAGGAAGATGCCGGGGTTCGACTTGATGTCGTCGGCGACCATCGGCAGCGAGCCCGGCACGGCGTTGGCGTAGCTGACCTTGTTGGAGATGTTGGCCATGTTGGCCGGGTCGAGCACGAAATTGATGAACTGGTACGCCCCGTCCTTGTTGGGCGCGTCGGCCGGCACCGCCAGCGTGTCCCACCAGACCTGGACGCCCTCCTTGGGGGTGACGTATTCGACCTTGGCGCTCTTGGCTTCCTCGGCGCGGGCGGCGCCCTGGATGGCGTCGCCGTTGTAGGCCATCACGACGCAGGCGTCGCCGCCGGCCAGGATGTTGATGTTCTCGCCGGTCACGAACCGCTTGATGTAGGGGCGGACCGCCATCAGCGTCTTTTCGACCTTCTCCAGATCCTCCTTCTTCTCGGAGTTCGGGTCGAGGCCGAGATAGTTCAGCACCGACGGGATGACGTCGATGGCCGAATCCATCACGGTGATGCCGCAGGCCGCGACCTTCTTCGCCACGTCGGGCTTGAAGATCAGGTCCCAGCTGTCGAGCGCCACGTCGGGGGCGACCGCCCTGATCTTTTCCGGGATGATGGCGATGCCGACGGTGCCGCCGAGATAGGGCACGGAGAACTTGTTGCCGGGATCGGAATTTTCCAGCAGCTTCAGGACCTTGGGGTCGATGTTCTTGTAGTTGGGGATCTTCGACTTGTCGAGCGGCCCCACCACCTTGGCCTGGATCAGGCGCGACAGCGTCGGCTCGGCGGTCGGGACGATGACGTCGTAGCCCGACTTGCCGACGAGCACCTTCTGCTCCAGCAACTCCAGACTGTCATACAGGTCGACCCTCGTCTCAGCGCCCGTGGCCTTGGTGAAGTCGGCGAGGGTCGTTTCACCCAGATAATCGTTCCAGATGTAGATGTTGACCGGCTTCTTGGACTGGGCCAGCGCCGGCCCGGCGATGGCGACCGCCGCGACCGCGCCGATGAGGCTGAGAGCGAGTTTTTTCATGGTTTGCCCCGACCTGTTCGTTTCTGTTGCGGGTGCCGCTTCATCCCCACGGCGAACCCTGAGCGCGGGCGCTATTGCACCCACGCCCGGGCGCGTTGTCAACGGTCTGGGTCCGGTCGGGGGCGCAGATTCGCTTCGGCCCCAGCGCCTTGGCGGGAATGGCGAAAGTCGCCATGGGACAGGCCGGGCGCAACGGTCAGGACGGCGATACGGCCCCGGCCACCGTGGACGCTTCCTTGACAGCTTCCTTGGCCGCCGCCTTCGCTGCCCTGGCTTCGTCCAGCAGGCGCTGGGTCTCGCGGATCAGGGCACGGCGGCGGGCACTGTCGATGTCGTGGCGGGCCGCCGCCGCCGCAACGTCGGCGCCGCAATGGGGGCAGTCGGTCTCGTGCGGCCAGATATACTGGTTGCAGGAGCGGCAGAGCGTCAGGCTGGGCGGCACCACGCCGCCTTCCGCCGACCGCTCGCAACTGTGGCGATGCACCTTGGCCGGGTCGCGCTCGGGCAGGCCGGGCGAATCCGCGCCGGGAATCGGCTCGGTGATCAGGGCGAATTCGCCGATGGCGAAGGCCTCCTTCGGGGCGTCCTTGATCTTCACCACCCGCTCGCGCAGGCCGTGCTTGGCAAGGTCGAGCACCCGGTAATGGCAGTAGGGATTGTTGCCGCGCTTGCCCAGCAGCGATTCGGAGGTCCAGGTGCAGCCGGCCCGGCAGGCGTCGGCATAATAGCAGGTCCGGCAATAGCCCCACAGCTCGTCGACCGAGCGGGTGCGGGCGAAGGCCATGCGGTCGGACAGGCGCCAGATGTCCTCCAGCGTCATGTCGCGGATGTTGCCGGAGGCATAGAGCGAGGTCGCCAGCGACGGGCAGCCCTTGATCGTGCCGTCGGCCTCGATGCCGATGCCGGTCTGGCCGGCCGAACAGCCGCTCCAATGCTGCGATTCGTCGCCGAAGCCGCGCCACAGCCGCTCGTACGGGCCGTAATAGCCGACATTGTTGCCCATCACCAGCAGCAGCCCGCGGTCCAGACCCTCGCGGTAGAGCCGGGCCAGCAGCGGCATCACCTCGATCAGCCGGTGGGGCTGGAGGATCAGGTCGGGATTGTCCACCGCATTGCCCATGGCGACGGTGAACTGGATCTGCCAGTGGGTCGCCCCCGCCTCGATGATGGCATCCATGATCGCCGGCAGATGGTCCGGGGTTTCCGGGCCGATCTGGGTGTTGGCAGACACCGCCAGACCGCGCGCCTTGGCCCGGCGCAGGGCGCCGATGGCCTGCTCGTAGGATCCCGGAACGCCGCGGACGCGGTCGTGCAGCTCGGGCATGCCGTCGATGGACACGCCGATGGCCTGCAGCCCGGCCTCCGCCGCGGCATCGATGCGGGCGTCGGTCAGGTTGCGCGCGCCGGTCTGCATCGAGGTGCGCATGCCGTGGCTGCGGCAGCGCCGGACGATCTCAAGCCAGTCCCGGCGCAGATAAGCCTCGCCGCCGATCAGCGAAATCTCGCGGGTGCCCAGCGCCGCCAGCCGGTCGACGAGGTCCAGCGCCTCCCCGGTGTCCAGCTCGTCCGGGCGGGGGCGGCCGGCGCGCGAGCCGCAATGCTGGCATTTCAGGTTGCAGGCAAGCGTGATCTCCCACACCACATGGACGGGAACCAGCCGGCGGTAATCCTCCGCGTCGCAGAAGCGTGCCGGGACATGGTCCTGCGGCAGCTCTTCGGACGGCGAGCGGGCGGGAACGAGGCCGGGAATCGTCTGGTCCATGATGCCGGGATCCTTGGGTCTGCGGGCTGCGGTCTGCGGTCTGCAGTCAGCGAAATATGCGGGCTGCGAAATCAGCATCGGCGGGTGGAGGACGCGCCGCCCCGCCGGAACGGAGTCCGGCGGAGCGGGCACATGTCGGATCAGCCGGCGGCGGCTTCGGCCTTGGCGATCTCGACCTTCAGCAGCTGCAGCGCGGTCGGGATGTCGCCATAGGCGGTCAGAACCTCTTCGGCCTGGGACTGGAGGGTCTTCATCTGGGCGAGATCGCCCTTGGCGATCGCGTCGGTGATGGTGGCCATGTACATCGGATAATGCGGGAAGCGGGCCAGTTCGGACATCTTTCAAGTCTCCTGTCGGTGGAACGCGGGTTGGGAACGGAGTGCGGAACCGGTATGGCCGGCCTCAGGCGGAGGCTTCGGCCTTGGCGATCTCGATCTTCAGATGCTGCAGCAGCCGCCCGACGTCGCCGTACTGGGCCAGATGCTCTTCGGCCGCCGCGGCGACCTCCTTCATCTTCGCGAGATCGCCGGTCGAAATGGCCTCGACAATGGCCGGACCATAGGGGCGGACGGACGTCTTGTTCTGGGGCTCGGTGCTCATCGGCGGACGACTCCTCGGCAGTGTGGGATCGACATTGGGGGATGCGGGTGGTGATGAGGACGGCGGCCGACCGCGACCGCGCGGACGCAAAAGCCCGCACGGGAGACGTCGCGGCCGGCAAAGGAAATCCTTTTCCCGGATGACGGCCCACCGGCCGGCAGCCGGGCTGCCTGTCGCTAAAAATTGTGTCATGTAGTATTTTTGCTCGCGAATATGCTGTCAGTTATACCCACCGAACATTTCCGGTCAATGCCCGAATCATGACATTCCATTTTGAATTTGAAAGATTCGACGGCACAGAACGTTGCCATATCATGGTATTCACTCAAATACAGCCAGTCGTGTGCCGATAATATTGACGCACTGCAAAAAAGAAGGCGCCGCGACTATTGTCACGGCGCCGTCATATTCAGGGATACGGGGTGCGGGAGCGGGATTTTATCCTGTCAACTCTGTGCGGTCAGCACCACACCCAGAACCACCAGCAGCGTGCCGACCAGCCGGACCGGCGTCAGGGTCTCGCCCAACAGCAGCACGCCGAGCGCCAGCGTGACCAGGAAGCCCAGCCCGACGAAAGGATAGGCCATGGTGACGTCGACCTTGGCCAGCACCGCCAGCCACACCACCATCCCCAGCCCATAGCAGGCGAGCCCGGTCAGGATATGCGGCGTGGCGACCACCGACAGGGCGATGCGCCCCGCCTCCCCGGCCGCCAGCGCGGTCGAGACCTGGGGGCTGGACATGCCGATCTTCAGGGAAATCTGCGCCAGGGCCGACAGGGTGACGCTCAGCAGGATCAATCCGACGATGCCGATGGGCATGGGGACTCCGGAATGAAGGGGGCGGGATGAAGGGGGAAGGAACGGCTGTCGGGCTCAGGCCCGGCCGAGGGCGAGCGCGACGGCACAGACCAGGCCGATGGCGATGCTCCACTTGTCGCGGGCGGCGAAGACCACCGGGTCGTCATGCATCAGCCCGCGGTGGGTCTGCAGCCACACCCGCCCGATCCAGAAGAGCAGCAGCGGGCAGACGATCCACAGCGCCTCGGGCCGGCCATAGACGCGGCCGACCTCCGGGCTGTTGATGTAGAGCGCCATCACCAGCACCGACAGGAAGCCGGCGGACACGCCGATGGATTGCAGCACCGGCATGTCGGCGGTGAGGTAACCGCGGCCCTCCGCCTGCCCCAGCCCGAGCTTCACCATGCTGTCCATCTCGGAATAGCGCTTCACCATCGCCAGGCTGAGGAACAGGAACATCGAGAAGGCCAGCAGCCAGAAGGACGGGACGATGGCCGTCGCGGTGGCGCCGCCCAGCACGCGCAGCGAATAGAGCCCGGCCAGCAGCATCACGTCCCAGATGACCCGGTTCTTGGCGAACAGGTTGTAGAACAGCGACGAGCCGGCATAAGCCGCCAGCGCCGCCAGGAACAGCGGCGGCAGGGCCAGCACCGCGACGGCGACGCTCGCCAGCAGCAGCCCCGGGATCAGCCACAGGCCGAGATCGAGCGGCAGTTCCCCCGAGGCGAAGGGCCGGCGGCACTTGCGCGGGTGGCGGCGGTCGGCCGGCAGGTCGAGCAGGTCGTTCAGCACATAGATGCTCGACGCGCACAGGCCGAAGGCGAGGAAGGCCGCCGCCGCCTGCAGGGTCGGCCCGACCTCGCCCAGCTTGTTGCCGGCCAGCAGCGGCACGAAGACCAGCAGGTTCTTCAGCCACTGGTGCAGGCGCAGCGCCCGCAGGATCAGCAGCAGGCGCGGCCGGCCCGGCGTGACGATGGTCTCCAGCGGGCAGAGCGTCGCGGCATGGCGGATCACGGCGGACGAGGCGTTCACCGCCACGCCGCGGCGGGCGGCGCGCCAGATCGCGAAATCGGCCTCGTCGTTGCCCATGTAGTCGAAGACGCCCGACGGCACCTGCGCCCGGATGGCCTCGCACTTGCGCCCGGCCTTCAGGTTGACGCCGTCGTTGCTGGCCAGCACCTGGTCGAACAGGCCGAGATGCCGGGCGATGGCATCGGCGTAGCGATGGTGCGCGGCGGTGGCCAGCACCAGCCGGCGGCCCCGGCTGCGCTCCGCCTCCAGCCGTTCCAGGACGGCGGGGTTGTAGACCAGGGAGGCCGGGTCGATCTCCACCCGCCGGGCCAGCTCGGCCTTCAGCCGCGCCTTGCCCCCGGCCAGCCAGAGCGGGACCAGCAGCGCCGCCCAGGGCTGCGCCTTGATCAGGCCGAACAGCGATTCGTACAGCAGGTCGGTCTTCAGCAGCGTGCCGTCGAGGTCGACGAACAAGGGCGGCTCCCCGGCGGCGGTGGGCTCCGCGGGAGCGGCGAGGGTGGCAGGGGTGAGCGTGGTGGCGGTGAGGGTGGAGGGAGTGAGGTCGGCGGCGCCGGCCTCGGTCCCGCTCCACGGCGCCAGGGCCGCGCGGTCGTGCCAGCCAGCCAGACGGTGCAGCAGCGCCAGCAGCATCAGCGTGGCGATGAACAGGTAGGATTGCAGGACGTTCAACGGTGTGTCGGCGAGCGCGTTGACCGGCTGGAACAGCAGGTTGCCGGCGAGGAAATAGGCGACCGCCAACACGGCGGCCAGCAGGGCGGGCGCGGGCGCCGAACGCCGCGCCCCCGGCTCCATCAGGATCAGGAAGGCCAGCGCGAAGGCCGGCAGCAGGATGCCGAAATGATGAACCCAGGCGACCGGCGAGCCGACGGTGAAGCAGACGCCGGCGACGGTGAAGGCGACGATCCGTTCCGCCCCGCGGTCACGGCGCCGCCACAACAGGCCGAAAGCGACGAAGGCGAGGCCGGAGATCTGGGTCGCGAGATGGACCGCCGGATGGTAGGGGGCGAAGGAGTCCGCCGACCAGTCGAGGTTGTTGCCGTTGTGCAGCAACCGGTTGACCAGCCCGTTGACGGTCTGGTTGACATGATAGCTCTCGCCATGCCGGCCGATGAACAGCAGCACGTCGAGATAGTCGACCATCGGCGCGAAGCCGTAGAGCAGCGTCGCCAGCGCCACACCCGGCACCACGACGGCGGCCCAGCCCGTCGCCATCCGCCAGTCGCCGCGCACCAGCGCCCAGGCCAGGAACAGCGACATCTGCGGCTTCATCAGGGAGGACGCGCCCAGGAGCGCGCCGCACAGCATCCGCCGGTCGCGCAGCAGCGCGATGCAGGCGAAGACGAAGGCGGCGTTCAGCCAGACCTGGACCTGCCCCAGCGAGAAGGCCTTCAGCACCGGGTAGAAGCACAAGGTCGCGGCGAAGCCGAAGCCGCCCAGCAGCAGTTGGGTCGTCCGGTCGTCGCGGGCACCGGGCAGCCGCAGCCAGGCCGCCATCTCCAGCACCAGGATCGCCATGCCGGCCGCCGTCGCCAGCACGAGCAGCAGGTTGATCCGCGAGAAGGCGTGGAGGTCCAGCACCCCCAGCGCCTTCATCGCCTCCAGCGGCAACAGCGAGGTCACCGGATACTGGAACTTGACGTGCTGCTTGAAGAAGACCCCGTCATAGACATTCTCGCCGGGGCGCTCGTGCAGCCAATCCAGCGCCGCGATCATCGGATCCCAGGAATCGACCGGGATCAGGTCGGGATTCTCCAGCACGACCAGATTCTGGATGTCGGTCAGGTTGCTGGCATGGCCGCCGCGATGCAGGACCAGCCCCAGCAGGCCGGTGGTCAGCACGATGAACATCAATGCGGCGACGACGCTGCGCTGGACCCGACCGACGCTGTGCAGGCGTGTTCGAAGGGACGGGATCGCAGGTTGCATGCTCATGCTTGGCCATCCATCGGTTGCGTCTGACAAGGTGCTTTGCCGCCGGCCGCGGGGTCCGGCAGGACGGTCGGAGGCACACCGCGGCGGCTGCCGCCGTGAACCGCCATGGCCCAGGAAAAGACGATCCGTCGTCTTGACCATTTTCAAAGGAGATAACAAATAGAGCGCGCGCGAAACCCGACCCCCGGACCGGGCCGCCTTTTGCCATCTTCGAATATGTTTGGAAAATACACTGTAATTTTACTTGGACCGTCTTCGATTCCGGTACGCCGGCGGTCATAATGGTGTTAGCGGAGATCTTGCGTTTTTATGCTTGGCGCCAACGAAGGGGCGGCGCGGATGGGGATGGATGCGGCACCGGCCCATCGGACGGCCTGGGCGGGCGCACCCGTATGGGTAGGGCGATCGGCGGATACCGTCACGGCCAGCGCAGCCGTTCCGCCCGATCGAGGTGCATCGGCAGGAAAGCCGGCAAACGGGGCGTCGGCCGGTGCGAAGCGCTAAACGGCCGGCAGGTGGCCCGGCACCGGACGCGTGCAGGAGCCGGGGACCGGAAACGTAAAAGGGCGGCCCGCGGGTCTCCCCACGGGCCGCCCCTCGGTGGAAGCCGCCGGGATCAGACGTTCAGCAGCAGGTTTTCCCGTTCCCAGGAGCTGATGACCCGGTTGTAGGCCTCGTACTCCGTCTGCTTCACGCAGGTGACGGCGTCGATGAAGCGTTCGCCGAGGATTTCCTTCAAGGGCTTGCAGGCGTTGAACTTGGTCAGCGCCTCCGACTGGTGGCGCGGCAGGGTGAAGGCGAGGCGATAGGCGGAGCCCTTGATCGGGTCGTTCGGTTCCAGCCCCTGGGTCATGCCGATATAGCCGCAGGCGAGCGACGCGGCGATGGCGAGATAGGGGTTCGCGTCCGCCCCGGCGACCCGGTTCTCCACCCGGCGGGCGTCGGGCTGCGACACCGGCACGCGCAGGCCGGTGGTGCGGTTGTCGCGGCCCCAATGCACGTTGATCGGCGCATCGGAGTTGGGAACCAGCCGGCGGTAGCTGTTGACGTTGGGCGCCAGCAGCGGCATGGCATAGGGCAGGTATTTCTGCAGCCCGGCGATGTGCGACATGAACAGGTCGCTGTCGGTGCCGTCGGGGTTGGAGAACAGGTTGCGACCGGTGGCGACATCGACCACCGACTGGTGGACATGCATGGCGCTGCCGGGTTCGCCCTGCATCGGCTTGGCCATGAAGGTGGCATAGATCTGGTGGCGGATCGCCGCCTCGCGCGCCGTGCGCTTGAACAGGAAGGCCTGGTCGGCCAGTTCCAGCGCGTCGCCGTGGTTGAAGTTGATCTCGATCTGCGCGGCGCCGGCCTCGTGGGTCAGGGTGTCGATGTCGATGTCCTGCTTCTCGCAGAAATCATAGACCGCCTCGAAGATCGGGTCGAACTCGTTGACGGCATCGATGCCGAAGGCCTGCCGGCCGCTTTCCATCCGGCCGTTGCGCCCGACCGGCGGAACCAGGGGATAGTCGGGATCCTTGTTGACCTGGACCAGGAAGAATTCCAGTTCCGGCGCCACCATCGGCTTCCAGCCGCGCTCCTCGTACAGCGCCAGCACGCGCTTCAGGACATGGCGGGGCGAGACGTCGACCGGCCGGCCGTCGGCATAGACGCAGTCGGTGATGACCTGCGCCGTCGGCTCGTTGTACCAGGGCACGAAGCGGATCGTGCGCTCGTCCGGGATCATGTAGATGTCGGAATTCTCGTCCGACGTGATGTCCTCGTCGTCGGGGAACTCGCCGGTCACGGTCTGGACGAAGATCGCCTCGGGCAGGCGCAGGCCGCGGTCGCGCAGGATGCGGAGGAATTTTTCGGCGGGGACGATCTTGCCCCGCGCAATGCCCGACATGTCGGGCACAAGGCATTCGACTTCGGTGATTCGGTTCTTCTTGATGAAGTCTTCCATAAAACCCATGGGTATGGCGGACCGCTCCGGGCGATGGGCAGCCCCCTCCGTGCTGTGAACGACAGCGACACTATGACGCCCTTCGCGCGGCCCGCGCCAGTGGGTTCAGCATGACGGTCCGGTGAAATTTCCGCCTTACCGTTGACCTGCCCCATCGGCCGGGACTTAACTGCGGCCATGCCGAAAGCGACCTACCTGAACAGCTGGTACGCGGCCTCCGCCGCCCCACGCCCCGACCGCCCGATCCTGGAGGGCGAGACCGCCTGCGACGTCTGCATCGTCGGCGGCGGCTACACCGGCCTGACCGCGGCGCTGGAACTGGCCGAACGCGGCTTCGGCGTCGTGCTGCTGGAGGCGGAACGCTGCGGCTGGGGCGCATCGGGCCGCAACGGCGGCCAGATCATCACCGGCTACAACAAACCGATGGCGACCATCGAGGGCTGGGTCGGCAAGGAGGACGCGCGCCACCTGTGGGACTTCGGCGAGGAGGCCAAGGCACAGCTGGCGGAGCGGGTGGAGCGCCACGCCATCGCCTGCGACCTGAAATGGGGCTTCGCCTTTGCGGCGCTGAAGCCGCGCCACATGCAGGACGTGACGGCGCTGGAGCGCGAGGTGCGCGACGGCTACGGCTATGGCCGGATCCATCGGCTCGACCGGGCCGGCATCCGCGGGCATGTCGGCAGCGACGCCTATATCGGCGGCCTGCTGGACGAGGGCAGCGGCCATCTGCACCCGCTGAACTACGCGCTGGGACTGGCCCGCGCCGCCGACGCCGCCGGGGTGCGCATCTTCGAGCACAGCCGCGCCATCGCCATCGACAGCGGCCCGGCGCCGCGGGTGGACACCGGGCGCGGGGGAGTGAGGGCGAAGCACCTGATCCTGGCCGGCAACGCCTATCTCGGCGGGCTGGCCCCCGCGCTGGACCGCCACATCATGCCGGTCGCGACCTATATGATCGCCACCGAACCGCTGGGGGAGGGGCGCGCCGCGTCGTTGCTGCCGACCGACATCGCGGTGTCGGACATGAAGTTCTCGCTGAATTATTTCCGCCGATCCGCCGACCACCGGCTGCTGTTCGGCGGCGGCGTCAGCTATTCCGGAGTCGACACGCCGGGCCTGAAGCAGGCGATGCGGCTGAAGATGCTGGCGGTCTATCCGGAGCTGCGCGACGCCGCCATCGAGTATTGCTGGGGCGGCCGGGTCGCCATCACCATGAACCGCATGCCGCATCTGGGCCGGCTGTCGCCGACCACGCTGTTCGCCCACGGCTATTCCGGCCATGGCGTGGCGCTGGCCGGCATGGCCGGCCGGGTGATGGCCGAGGCGATCGCCGGCACCGCCGGGCGGTTCGACGTGTTCGCCCGCGTCCCCCACCTGCCCTTCCCCGGCGGACGGCGCTTCCGCACGCCGGCCCTGGTCCTCGCAATGATGTGGTTCCGTTTGCGCGATCTGCTGTAGTCTGCACGGGCAATCCACTGCTGCAACCCACCGCCGAGTTCCGCCCCCGCCATGCCGCCCATGACCGACACCCCCGCCAGCGGCGAGCCTGCCACCTCCCCGGCCCCCGCCGTCGACCCTGCGGAGGCCTCGGTCGCGGACAAGGCGGCGAAGGAGAATGTGCTGGTCCAGCCGATGCGGGACACGCATTTCGACTTCCAGCACAAGGTCTTCAGCCTGCCCGGCGCCTTCTTCTGCCAGGAGCCCAACGGCAAGGAGGCGGTGCTGAACATCCTGCTGGGCGACCTGAAGGCGACGCTGGCCTTTCCCACCCTGCTCGAGTCCTTCCAGATCGAGGATGGCAGCCACGATGCCCGCCTGCTGGAGATCATCGAACAGGGGCTGGCCTTCGTGAAGCTGATCCGCCCCGGCGAGGAGATCCCCGGCGAACTGCTGGACGGCCGCGCCTCCTGGTCGGTGGACGACAAGCACCGCATCATCGCCAAGGGCCGGTTGACCGTGCAGATCGTCTCCTCCTTCACCGGCAGCGAGATGATCGTGTCCGACATCGACGAGCTGGAGCAGCTGGTCGAGGATCCCCAGACCAAGGAACGGATGTCGGCCGCCTTCGGGAAGATCGCCGAGCGGCTGAAGCTGACCAACAACGCGGAACAGTATCTGACCGACCGCGTCGACGATCTGGCGCAGGAACTGTCCTACATCGAGGCGCTGCGCGACCGCTTCAAGGACATCCGCCGCATCGAGCAGGCGATGGCCAAGCTCGCCACCATCTACCGCACCGACCGCACCTTCTGCAGCGAGCTGAACCGCATGCAGGGGCTGATCCGCAAGCCGCTGCGGGAATTCGACATGATCTTCGATCAGGCCGACGCCCAGACCGGCGACATCGTCGGCGCCCTGCGCAACTTCCACCCGACCATCCAGTTCATCCGCAAGATCCGCGACGACCTGCGCGCCAAGCTGCTGGAATGGGAGGATCTGCTGCGCGGCTGGGACGAGATCAGCATGGAGCGCTCGGCGAAGATCGAGCAGCTGCAGAAGCAGACCTACCGGTTCCTGGCCAGCCGCTACATCGAGACGACGGTGTGGAAGCGGGGGGGATGAGATTGGGGGGAGAGTTGGCTGCCGAATGCCCCCTCCCCAACCCTCCCCCGCTCTCAGCGGACCTACGGTCCGCCTGTCGCGTCAGCACAAACCGCAGGTTTGTGCGAGAGCTTCGCGGAAGAGGGGGGCAAGAGCTTTTCGCCCCACCCAGCTCTCACGCCACCCCGCGCAGTTCCTCCACCCCGGTCAGGTCGACGCTGACCAGTTGCGACACGCCGCGTTCGACCATGGTCACGCCGAACAGCCGGTCGACGCGGGCCATGGTCAGCCGGTGGTGGGTGATGATCAGGAAGCGGGTGTCGCCCTGGCGGGCGATGTCCTCGACCAGATCGCAGAAGCGGCCGACATTGGCCTCGTCCAGCGGGGCGTCGACCTCGTCCAGCACGCAGATCGGCGCCGGGTTCGACCGGAAGACGGCGAACAGCAGCGACAGGGCCGTCAGCGCCTGCTCGCCGCCCGACAGCAATGACAGGACCTGAAGCTTCTTGCCCGGCGGGCTGGCATAGATCTCCAGCCCGGCATTCAGCGGATCCTCGGCATTCACCAGCTCCAGATAGGCCTTGCCGCCGCCGAACAGGCGGGTGAACAGCTCCTGGAAGTCACGGTTGACGATGTCGAAGCTGGCGACGAGCCGCTCGCGCGCCTCGCGGTTCAGGCCGGAGATGCCCTGGCGCAGCCGGGCGATGGCGGCGGTCAGATCCTCGCGCTCGCCATGCAGGCCGCCGATCTGCGCCTCCAGCTCGGCCGCCTCAATCTCGGCACGCAGGTTGACCGGCCCCATGCCCTCGCGCTCGCGCGTCAGCTTGTCGAGCCGGGACTCCACCGCGCCGGGATCGGGCATCGGCTCGGCGGGGTCGAGGTCGGCGGCGGCGCGGGTGTCCTCCGGCCGGCAATCCAGCCGCTCGGCGATCCGCTCGGTCAGCGTGCGTTCCTGCTGGAGGGCGGCCGACACCGCCGCCTCGGCACGGGCGCGGGCCTCGCGGCCGTCGGCCAGCGCCGCTTCGGCATCGTGCAGCGACTGCTCGGTCCCGGCCAGCCGGGCCTCTGCATCGGCCAGCGCGTCGGCGGCACGCTTGCGCTCGCGCTCGGCCACGGCGATGCGGTCGAGCAGATCCTGCCGCTCCGCCGCGATCTCCGCCGGGCGGCCGGACAGCGTGGCGATCTCGCCTTCCGCCTCCCCGGCCCGCTGGCGCAGCTCCGCCACCCGGCCGCCGGCCCCGGCGGAGCGGGTGTCCCAGGAGGCGGTTTCGGCCTGGATCGCGGCCAGACGCTGGCGTCGCGCCTGCGCCTCGCGTGTCAGGCGATCGAGGGCGTTCTGCCGCTCGGCCAGCACGGCGCGGCGCTCGGCCAGCGCGGCACGCCGCTCGTTCACCCGCTCGCGCCCCTCGCGCGGGTCGGGCAAGGAGTCGAGCAGCTCCAGCATCTCGTCGCGGCGGGACGCCGCCTCGCGCTCGTCGGCGGCAAGGCGCTCCAGCGCCTCGACCAGGGCGGCGAGGCGGGAGGACGCGGCGTCGGCCTCGCGCGCCAGCTTGGCATGGCGGTCGCGCGCGGCGCCCACGGCGGCGAAGCCCTCGCGTACGGCGTCGCGGGCGCGGCGGTCGGCCTGGGCGGCATCCTCCACCGCCCGCCTGGCCGTCTCCAGCCCGTCGCGCGCCAGTTCCACCCGCTCCTCGGCAAGCTCCAGCTCGACGCGCAGCTCGGCCAGCCGGTTGCGCTGCTTCAGACGGATGGCGGCAGCGGTCGGCGCTCCGGCCTGCACCGTCAGCCCGTCCCAGCGCCATGCCCCGCCGTCGCGGCTGACCAGGATCTGCCCGGGCGCCAGCGCCGGTGCCAGAGCCGCCCCGGCGGCGGCATCGGCGACCACCCCGACATGGGACAGCGCGCGGGCGGCGGCAGACGGCCCCTCCACCCGCATCGACAGCGGCTCGGCCCCGCCGGGCAGCGGCGCGACGGCCTGATAGCCGGGCAGCGTGCGCCAATGCACCGGCGCGGCCTCGTCCAGCGGAGCGGTCAGCGCGTCGCCAAGGGCGGCGGCCAAGGCGCCCTCATAGCCGGGCGACACCGTCACCGCATCGACCAGCGGCGGGAAGGGCCCACCAGCCCCAGCCTCCAGCAATTCGGCCAGCGCCCGTTCCTCGGCGCGCAGCCGGGCACGGGCCGAGTCGGCGGCCGACAGCGCCTCCCGCGCCCGGGACTGCGCCGGCTCGGCATCCGCCTTGGCCTGCTCGGCGGCCTCTGCGGCGTCGCGGGCCTGCTCCAGCCGCTGTTCGGCAAGTTCGACCGCCAGTTCGGCCTCCGACAGGTCGGCGCGGGCGGCGATCTCGGCCTCCAGCGCGGCGCGCTGGGCCTGCTGCTCGGCCAGCCGCTTGCCAAGGGTGGCGGCACGATTCTCCAGGTCGGCGGCCTGGCGCTGGGTGGCGGCGCGGCGGGCCTCGTCGATGGCGACCGCCTCGGTCAAGCGGGTCAGCTCGCCGTCGAGTGCCTCGACCTGCTCGCGCGCATCGGCCAGCGCGTCGGCGGCGGCCTCCTCCAGCATCTCCTCGTCGGCCTGCGCCGCGGTCAGGCGGTCGCGCTCGGCCTCCAGCCGGGCCAGCGCCTCGCCGGCATCGGCGGCGAGCGCCTCCTCGCGGCCGAGATCGCCGGCGATCTGGCGCAGCCGGGCCTCCAGCGCCCGCTGCTGCTCGGCGACGCGCTTTTCCTCGGCGTCGAGCTGTTCGCGGGCGATCACCAGCCGCTGCAGCGCCGACGCCGCCCGCGCCTCGCCCTGGCGGATGTCGGGCAGGCCGGCGGCGGCCTCGGTCCGGCGGGCGGCCAGCTGGTTGACCGACAGCATGCGGTCGCGCACCTCGGCCTCGGCAGTGGTGAAGGCGGCATGGGCGCGGGCGCGCTCCTCCTGCGCGGCGAGCCAGCGCAGATGCCACAGCACCGCCTCGACCCTGCGGATCTGGTCGGACAGGTTGCGGTAGCGGGCGGCCTGCCGCGCCTGCTTCTTCAGGCTCTGCAGCTGGGTGTCCATCGCCCTGATCACGTCGTCGAGACGGGTCAGGTTGGTTTCCGCCCCCTTCAGCCGCAATTCGGCCTCGTGCCGGCGGGAATGCAGGCCGGTGATGCCGGCGGCCTCCTCCAGCAGGGCGCGGCGGTCCTGCGGCTTGGCCGAGATGATCTGCGCGACCTTGCCCTGGCTGACCAGCGCCGGGGAACCGGCACCCGACGCGTTGTCGGCGAACAGCAACTGCACGTCGCGCGCCCGCACCAGCTTGCCGTTGACCCGATAGTCGGAGCCGGAGCCGCGCTCGATCCGCCGGGTGATCTCGAGCTCGTCATGCTCGTTGAGGCCGGCCGGGGCGGTGCGCGAGCGGTTGTCGACCGCCAGCGTCACCTCGCCCAGATTGCGGGCCGGGCGGCTGGAGGTGCCGCCGAAGATGACGTCGTCCATGTCGTCGCCGCGCATGCGCTTGGCCGACGTCTCGCCCATCACCCAGCGCAGCGCCTCGACCAGATTGGACTTGCCGCAGCCGTTTGGACCGACGATGCCGGTCATGCCGGGTTCGATGACCAGCTCGGTGGCATCGACGAAAGACTTGAAGCCCGACAGGCGGAGACGCGTGAACTGCACTGGGATAGGAACCTTCGGTGTGCTTGGCTTTATGGGGTGACGGCGTTGGGTGACGGCTGCCCCCTCCCTAACCCTCCCCCGCTTCGCGGGAGAGGGGACTGCCGCCGCATCGCATAAGGCCCCCTCTCCCGCGAAGCGGGGGAGGGCCGGGGAGAGGGCAATAACTGATAAAAACCCTGCAAACAGCTTTACTTCAACAGCTTGTCGATCGCCTTGGAGAATTCCTCGAAGGACTGGGCGCCGTCGATGCGGGCCTTGCCGTCGTTCAGGATGAAGGTCGGGGTCGCCTCGACCTTGTGCTGGTTCTGGCCGGTCAGGCGGCTGTTCAGGATGGCGTCGGCCAGCTCCTTGCTGGCGAAGCAGGCGTCGATGGTCTCCTGGCTCATGCCCGCCAGCTTGCCGTACTGGGCCAGCGCCTTGGCCGGGTCGGACGCGCGGCTCCAGGTCGACTGGCTCTTGAACAGCACGTCGGTCAGCGGGTAGTAGCGCTCGGCCGGCGCGCAATGGGCCAGCATGCTGGCGCTCAACGCCGCCTGGTCGAAGGGGAAGTCGCGGAAGATCAGCTTGGCCTTGCCGGTGTCGATGTAGGCCTCCTTGATCTTCGGCAGCACGTCGACATGGAAACGGGCGCAGTGCGGGCAGGTCATCGACGAATAGTCGAGGATCGTCACCGGCGCCTTGGGGTCGCCGAGCACGCGGTCGGCCATCATCTCCGACACCGGAGGCAGGGTCGCCGCGGCCTGCACGGCCGACGGGGCCACGGTCAGGGCGGTGCCGAACGCGGCGGTGACGCCGACGGCCAGAAGACCGGCCAGCCCGAAATTCCTGCGTCCCATAATTTTGCGGTTCACTTTGCCCTCATCCCTACAAGATGTTGATGTATAGACAATGATGTCCCGGCGCGTCCAGCGCGGGGCCCGGAATTGCCCCTCACCCCCGCGGAGGAGGGGGTCTCTTCGGACGGGCCATCAGCGAGCGGCCGAAGCGTTCCAGCGTGGCGCGCAGCTCCTCATCCTCGACCGCCGCCGTGGTGGCGGTGATGCCGATCTCCTCGTCCGTCGTCAGCGCGCGCGGACGCACCACCGGGGACGGGCTGGACGGCAAGGCGGCATGGATCAGCTTGATCCTCGCCACCGCGCGATAGCCGAAGAAACCGTTGATGCGCTCGATGATCTGCGGCTCCAGATGCTGGAGTTCGAGCGCGATGGCCCCCATGGCGCGGATGTGCAGGGTCGCCTCCTCGCGCTTGCCGCGGGGAAAGCTGAGCTTGTCGGGGGCGGTGCGCAGCGACAGCTGCTGTCCGACGATGGACGGCCAGTCGGTGATCAGCGCGCCGAAGGCAAGCCCGCGCTTGCCCAGCACCTTGCCGGCGACGTCCGGCACGGATTGGCCGATGCGACGGGGTCCGTTCATGCTCTGCGATCGCTCCTGTGCGGTACCGCGGCCTTGGCGGCCGGGTCCGGGTCATGTGGGTTGACGGCACCCTAGCGCAAGCCCGGGCCGATGCCCAGCACCGGACCGGCTCGCCCAACCGGTTCGCCCAACCGGTTTGCGAGCCCCGCTCCCTTCCCCAGACGCTCCGGACCCTCTATTTCTTCCCGACCATGATTCCGAATTCCGACAATCGAGCCTCCCCGGCGCCAGACCCCGAGACAGCCGCCCGGCTGCTGCTGGACTGGTACGACCGCCACCGCCGCGACCTGCCCTGGCGCGCCGGACCGGACGAGACCGCCGACCCCTACCGGGTCTGGCTGTCGGAGATCATGCTGCAACAGACGACGGTCCCCGCCGCAGCCCCCTTCTTCCGCAATTTCACCGAACGCTGGCCGGCCGTGCGCGATCTGGCCGACGCGCCGCTGGACGACGTGCTGGTCGCCTGGGCCGGGCTCGGTTAC
The DNA here is from genome assembly GCF_001305595.1 of Azospirillum thiophilum. Lineage (NCBI taxonomy): Bacteria > Pseudomonadati > Pseudomonadota > Alphaproteobacteria > Rhodospirillales > Azospirillaceae > Azospirillum > Azospirillum thiophilum. Next base: position 359,827 of record NZ_CP012402.1, on the reverse strand, counting down.
TACGCGCGGGCACGCAACCTGCACAAATGCGCCCGCGTGGTGGCGGATGGGCATGATGGCCGTTTCCCGGACAACGAGGCGGCGCTGCTGGAGTTGCCGGGCATCGGCGCCTACACCGCGGCGGCCATCACCGCGATCGCCTTCGGCCGCAAGGCGACCGTGGTGGACGGCAATGTCGAGCGGGTGATCGCGCGCATCTTCGCGGTGGAGGAGCCGCTGCCCGGCGCCAAGCCCACCCTGCGGCGGCTGGCCGCCACCCTGACGCCCGATTTCCGCCCCGGCGACTATGCCCAGGCGATGATGGATCTGGGCGCGACCGTCTGCACCCCGCGCAAGCCCAAATGCATGCTGTGCCCCTGGGCGGCCCATTGCGAGGCGCGCGCCGCCGGCATCGCCGAGAACCTGCCGCGCAAGACCGCCAAGGCGGAGAAGCCGACCCGGCGCGGAGTCGCCTATTGGCTGCTGAACCCCGAGGGCGCCGTGCTGCTGCGGCGCCGGGCGGAGGAAGGGCTGCTGGGCGGCATGGCCGAGGTGCCGTCGACCGGCTGGGGACCGGAATTGCCCGGCGAGGCGGCGGTGACGGCGCAGCAGCCGCTTGCCGCCCGCTGGCGCCGGCTGCCCGGCCTGGTCCGCCATACATTCACCCATTTCCACCTGGAACTTGAGGTGGTCGCCGCACAGGCGGGCGCCGATTGGCGGCAGGCGGACGGCAATTGGGTGCCGCTCGACCGGCTGGGCGATCACGCGCTGCCGTCGGTGATGGTGAAGGTGGTGCGCCACGCCCTGGCGCATGTCTGACGATGGAATGAGTGCCGGAATGCCGCGTGCCGTCTTGTCCGCCCTGCTCGTGCTTCTGATGATGGCCGGTTCTTCGATGGGTGCCGCCGCCCGGGCGGCGGAAGCCGCCGGCAGCAAGACCCCAGGCGGGAAAGCCGGGGTGGCGCTGGTGCTGGCGCTCGACGGCTCGGCCTCCATCACCACCGGGGATCTGGAGTTCCAGCTGCAGGGCCACGCCGCCGCCTTCCGCGACCCGGCGGTGGCCGACGCGCTGGCATCGGCGGACGCCCTCGTGACGCTGGCGGCCTATTCCGGCCCGAACAGCCTGCGGGTGCTGATCCCCTGGACCCGGTTGGCGAAGCCGGAGGATGCCGGGCGGCTCGCCGGGCGCATCGACGCCCTGCCCCGCGGCTTCCAGGGCGACTCCACCGCCATCGGCAGCGCCATCGTCGAGGCAGCCAAACTGTTCGACCGTGGCGGCAAGGCGCCACGGCAGGTGATCGACCTGGTCTCCAACGGCTTTTCCAACGGCGGCATCGACCCGGCGGAGGCGCGCGACCGGGTGACCCGGCGCGGCATAATCATCAACGGCCTCGCCATCCTCGACGAGTTCCCCTGGCTGGAGGAGTATTTCGAGGAGAACGTCATCGGCGGCCCCGGCAGCTTCGTGAAGAGCGCCATGGACAAGGACAGTTTCGTCGCATCCCTGCGGCAGAAATTGATCCTTGAAATGGTGGCCCTGCCCGATCACATGCCAAGCCAAAGCGCCGCCGCGCCTTAGGCGGTCGAAAAAATAGCCGACGAAGTTTGCCGAGGAGCGTTGAACGTGGAGCGGGTCGATTTCCTGGTGGTCGGGGCCGGCATCGCCGGCGCGTCCGCCGCATATGAGCTGGCGGCACAGGGCCGGGTGCTGGTGCTGGAGCGCGAATCGCAGCCCGGCTATCACTCGACCGGCCGCTCGGCGGCGCTCTACACCCAGACCTACGGCCCGGCGCCGATCCGCGCCCTGACGGTCGCCAGCTGGGACTTCTATACCAACCCGCCCGCCGGCTTCACCGACCATGCCATGCTGACCCCGCGCGGCGTGCTGATCGTCGGCCGCGACCATGAGACCGGCCGGTTGGACGCGGAATATGAGCAGGGCCGCCGCCTCACCCCCTCGGTCGAACGCTTCGACAGGGCGCAGGTGCTGGCCCGCGCGCCCTTCCTGCGCCCGGACTACGTCGCCGGCGGCGTGTGGGAGCCCGAGGCGCGCGACATCGACGTCCATGCCCTGCACCAGGGCTATCTGCGCGGGCTGAAGGCGCGCGGCGGCCGGGTGGTGACGGATGCCGCCGTGCGCGGGCTGACCCGACGCGACGGGCTGTGGGTGGCGGACACCGAGGCCGGGGCGTTCGCCGCGCCGGTGCTGGTGAATGCCGCCGGGGCCTGGGCGGACGAACTGGCGGCGCTGGCCGGCGTCGCCGCGATCGGGCTGGTGCCGAAGCGCCGCACCGCCATCACCTTCGACCCGGTGTTCGAGGATCCGGCCGACAAACAGGGACTCGACGGCTGGCCGATGGTGTCGGACGTGGCCGAGACCTTCTACGTCAAGCCGGATGCCGGGCGCCTGCTCGCCTCCCCCGCCGACCAGACACCGGTCGCCCCCTGCGACGTGCAGCCGGAAGACATCGACGTCGCCGAAACGGTGGACCGGCTGGAACAAGCGTCGCGCTTTTCCGTTCGCAGATTGGCCCATCGCTGGGCCGGCCTGCGCAGCTTCGTGGCCGACAAGGTGCCGGTCGTCGGATTCGCGCCCAACGCGGACGGCTTCTTCTGGCTGGCCGGCCAGGGCGGCTACGGCATCCAGACGGCGCCCGCCATGGGCCGGGTGGCGGCCGGGCTGGCGTCCGGCCGGGGCCTGCCGGACGATGTGCGGGCGCTGGGGGTGTCGGAGGCCGATCTGTCGCCAGTCCGGCAGCGGTGACCCCGGCGGCGGTGACCAAGGAGGGCATGCCATGACCACGCGTCGAAGCATGAAGGATCGGGCGATGCGCCGTGCGCTCGCTGTCGCGGCGCTGGCCGCCGCCGGGACGCTTGCCGGCTGCGCCAATCCGGCGGCCGACGAGGCGCTGGTCGCGCAGACCGCGCTGATCGGCATGCCCAAGGAGACGCTGCTGTCCTGCGCCGGGGTTCCCGAACGGCAGGCCGCCGTCGACAACCGGGAATTCTTCACCTACCGCAGTTCCCGCCTCGTCTCCTACCCCAGCCCGCCGCCGCTGGGCTATTACGGCGGCGGCTGGGGCTGGCCGTATCACGGTTATGGCTATGGCGGAGCGGGCTATGGCTACGAAGTCAGCAGCTACGACTGCGAAGCAACCTTCAGTTTGAGAAACGGCGTGGTCGAACGTGTGGTCTATGGCGGCACGTCCGGCGGAAGCGCGCGACTTGGACAGTGCTACGCCATCGTCCAGAACTGCGTTGCGCTGATTCCACAGCGGACGATCAAGCCAACTCCTTGAATTCATTGTCCATGCGACAACTCGTCACTGTTGCAGAGCTGCTGCATCGGGCGAGGATCGGTTGTGCCCCTCTAGTACCCTTACTCCGGGTCTGGTAATACCTCCATCGGCTGATGCCACAGAACAGAAACAACGCATTGCCTGGAGCAGACCCCATGAGCATCCTGTCGCGCGCCGCCGCCGCCCTGCTGGCGACCTCGGCCCTCGTCGCCATCGCTTCCCCGTCGCTTGCCCAGGACTTCAAGGGCAAGTCGGCCGGCGACATCGTCGTCCGTGCGCGCGGCCTGGCCGTGCTGCCGCAGGAAAAGGGCACCCTGAACAACAGCGCGCTGGGTGACATCGGGTCGGCCAAGGTCGGCAACGACTACATCCCCGAAGTCGACTTCTCCTACTTCTTCACCGACAACATCGCGGCCGAGCTGATCGCCGGCACCAGCCGCCACAAGGTCCACGGCAACCTGGCGTCCGCGCTCGGTGGCGGCATCGAGGTCGGCAAGGTCTCCCTGCTGCCGCCGACCCTGACGGTGCAGTACCACTTCATGCCGAAGGAGCGCATCAGCCCGTATGTCGGCGCCGGCATCAACTACACCCTGTTCTACAACGAGGATGCGGCCAACAACCCGAACCCGGCCGGCCTGAGCATCACCGACGTCGAGTACAAGAACCGCTTCGGCTGGGCCCTGCAGGCCGGTGTCGACGTGGCACTGACCGGCAACTGGTCGCTGAACGTCGACGTCAAGAAGATCTTCCTGAAGACCGACGTCACCGCCACCGTCAACGGTGCCCTGCCGGTCACCTCGAAGGTCACGCTGGATCCGTGGCTGGTCGGCGTCGGCATCGGCTACCGCTTCTAAGAACGGGCTTCGGGATCCGTCCCGGGCGTTCGACGGGCGGCCTCCCCCATCCGGGGGAGGCCGCCTTTTCTTTTATCCGATCGCCTTGCGGATTGTACGGTCATCCCCATGATTCCAGTATCGGGGTCATCGGAAGAGGGGCCATACCGCCATGCATGTCGCAGCCGTTTTGAAGCGCAAGGGCAACCGGATCGTCGCCGCCGCACCGGCCGACACGGTGGCCGCCGTCACCCGCCTGCTGACCGAGCACCGGATCGGCGCCGTGCTGGTGCTGGCCGACGACGGGCAGCCCGTCGGCATCCTGTCGGAACGCGACGTCGTCCGGGCGATCGCCCGCGATGGCGCTGCGGCCCTCGACCGCCCGGCCGCCGAGTTGATGACGCGCGAGCTCATCACCGCCGCCCCCACCGACACCGTGGCCGACATGATGGCGGTGATGACCGAACGGCGCATCCGCCACGTCCCCATCGTCGAGGCCGGCCGGGTGATCGGCGTCATCAGCATCGGCGACGTGGTGAAGGCCCGCATCGACGACGCCGAACTGGAGGTCGAATCGCTGCGCGGCTATGTCGCCGGGATGGGGTGAGCCGCAAGGCAGGACGGATCGAGCCGCAAGGCCCGAAATGCAAAGAACCCGCCGGACTGCTCCGGCGGGTTCTTCGTTTCCGGCCCTGCCGGCCGGCTCAGGCCGAGTGCGACTGCGGAAAGGCCATCGCCGCCTGGGTGCGGTTGCGCACGCCCAGCGACTTGAAGATCGCGGTCATGTGGATCTTCACGGTGCCCTCGGACAGCCCAAGCTCGTGGGCGATCTGCTTGTTCGACTTGCCTTCGCGCAGACGGTCCAGCACTTCGCGCTGACGCTGGGTCAGCAACTGTTCCAACTGCGGGTCGGACGGCGGCATCACCGATCCGCCGCCGCGCTGGTCGCTTTCGATCCCCTCGCGCAGGACCGTCGCCGGAACATAGACGCCGCCGGAGAAGATCAGGTCGAGCGCGCTCAGCATGATCTTCACGCTGGACGATTTCGGGATGTAGCCGGCAGCGCCGTTCTCCAGCGCCTCCCGCACGTCGGCCTGTGCCTCCGACGCCGAGATGACGACCACCTTGGCGTTCGGCTGCCGGTCGCGCAGCATGCCGATGCCGGAGAATCCGGGCCATCCCGGCATGCGCAGGTCGGTCAGAACGAGGTCATAGGCCTCGTCCTTCACCGCCGCCATGTCCAGAAGCTCGTCGAAATTGCTGGCCTCGGCAAAGGTCGCATTTTCGCGAAGCTGCTCAAGCAGACGGCGAAGACCTTCCCGGAACAGGACGTGATCATCACCGATCAGGATTTTCATCGCTTAAACTCCCGCACCATGCCTGCCCTCCGAAAGTCGCCCCATGGACGTGATAAAAGGAGGGGGCTGTCGCCACCCGCATATTCCCTAAAATCCAAAGGATATAGCAGGCACCGGCCGAACGTAATCTCTATTCAGATGTAACACGCCGGGGAGAGAGCGGACAACCGAAAATTAACTTTTGCTGCAATGCAGGATGCCGTTCGGATGGTACCGACACACCCCATCGGCGATATTCCCAAAGACTTATGACAATTCTAGATCATTGTGCGGATGCACCCTTGAGCCTGTGCGGAAAACATGAAAATAGGCCGGCCGACATCTTGGCGGCGCCGGACCGGCCTGGAGAACCTGCCTAGAAAGCGGCCTCTTCCAGTTCCATCAGCGGACCGGCTCCGGCGGCGATGGTGACGAACAGGCTGTTCACCTGGGGCAGCAGCTTGGTCATGTAGAAGCGCGCGGTCTTGATCTTGGCATCAAAGAAGGCGGCGTTGCCCGTCCCGGCCGCGAGCCCGGACTGCGCCTTCTCCACCATGGTCAGCCAGCTCCAGCCGAGCGCCACCAGCCCGAACAGGCGGAGGTAATCGCTGGCGGCGGCCCCCGCCTCTTCCGGATCCTTCAGGCCCTTCTGGGCGATCAGGGCGGTCGCCTGCTGCAGCTTGGCGAAGGCCTTGGCGAGCGGCATGACGAATTCGCCCAACTCGTCCTTCTCCATCGCCGCCTCGATGTCACGGCCGACCGGGTGGAAGAAGTGGCGCAGCAGGCGCCCCATGTCCTGCGGCAGCTTGCGGCCGACGAGGTCGAGCGCCTGGATGCCGTTGGTGCCCTCGTAGATCTGGCAGATGCGGGCGTCGCGGACATACTGCTCGACACCGGTTTCCCAGATGAAGCCGTGGCCGCCATGGACCTGCACCGCGATGTTGGCCGCATCGAAGCCGATGTCGGTGAACAGCGCCTTGACGATCGGCGTCATCAGCTGGACGAACTCGTCGGCATCGCGTCTGGTCCGGGCGTCGGAGTGCCTTTCCGCCACGTCGAGCTTGTAGGCGGTCAGGGCGCCCAGCGCACGCGCCCCTTCGGTGAAGGCGCGGGCGGTCAGCAGGTTCCGGCGCACGTCGGGATGGACGATGATCGGGTCGGCCGGCTTGTCCGGCGCCTTCACCCCCGACAGCGACCGGCCCTGCAGCCGCTCGCGGGCATAGTTGACGGCGTTCTGGTAGGAGACCTCGGCCAGCCCCAGCCCCTGGATGCCCACGGCGAGACGGGCCGCGTTCATCATCACGAACATGGCGCGCATGCCCTTGTGCGGCTCGCCGACCAGCCAGCCGGTGGCGTCCTCGAAGTTCATGACGCAGGTCGAGGACGCCTTGATGCCCATCTTGTGCTCGATGGAGCCGCAGGCGACGCCGTTGCGGGCACCCGGCGTGCCGTCTTCGCTCGGCATGAACTTCGGCACCAGGAACAGGCTGATGCCGCGGGTTCCGGCCGGGGCGTCCGGCAGGCGGGCCAGCACCAGATGCAGGATGTTCTCGGTCAGGTCATGCTCGCCGGCCGAAATGAAGATCTTGGTGCCGGTGATCTTGTAGCCACCCTCGCCGTCCGGCACCGCCCTGGTGCGGATGATGCCGAGGTCGGTGCCGCAATGCGGCTCGGTCAGGCACATGGTGCCGGACCAGGTGCCGTCGACCAGCTTGGGCAGGAAGCGCTGCTTCAGCTCGTCCGAGCCGTACATCGACAGCGCGTTGTAGGCGCCGAGCGACAGGCCGGGATACATGCCGAAGCTGAGGTTGGCAGAGCAGATGAACTCCTCCAGCATGATGTTGACCAGCTTCGGCAACCCCTGCCCGCCATAGGCCGGGTCGCAGGCCAGCCCCTGCCAGCCGGCGGCGATGTAGGTGTCGTAAGCCTCCTTGAAGCCGGCCGGCGTACGGACCTCGCCATTCTCGAAGCGGCAGCCCTCGCCGTCGCCCGACTGGTTCAGCGGGAACAGCACCTCCTCGCACAGCTTGGCGCCTTCCTCCAGCACCTGGCCGACGAGTTCGGGCGTGGCATCCTCGTAACCGGGCAGCGCGGTCAGCCTGTCCATCCCGACGATCTCGTCCAGGACGAAGCGCACATCCTCAAGCGGAGCCTTGTAGATCGGCATCTCTCGTTCCTCCCCCTCAGTTCCGCAGCGGCTTGCCGGTGAGCAGCATGTGCTCGATCCGGTCGATGGTGCCGCCGGCACGCACCAGCCCCATGAACGCCTCACGCTCCAGCCGCAGGACATGGTCCTCGCCGACCGGCTTGGAGATGTCGGCCTCCCCGCCGCCGCTCAGCACCTCGGCCAATGCCGAGCAGACCACCTTGTCGTGCGGCGTCACCTTGCCCTGCAGGGCGAAGCCCTCCACCGCAAGCTCCATCGCCGCCTTGGCGCTGGGGCCGGGCAGGACATAGGACGTGCTCTTCTCCGGCGGGGTGTAGGTCGCCGCCAGCTCCAGCGCCTTGGCCTTGGCGTCGGCCAGCAGGCGGTCGCGGTTCATGGTGATGCCGTCGGCGGCGCGGAAATACAGCAGCTCCTTGGCCTCCGCCGCCGACTTGGCGACGGTGGCGGTGCTGATGATCTCGAACGCCTTGGCGATGCCGGGCATCGGCCCGCGCGGTGCCTTGGGGTTGGCCTGATGGCGGGCCAGCATCTCGGTACAGCCGCCCCAGGCCGGGATCAGGCCGACGCCGACCTCGACCAGCCCGACATAGGTCTCGGCATGGGCCTGGACATGGTCGGAATGCAGCAGGATCTCGCAGCCGCCGCCCAATGCCATGCCGCTGGGCGCCGCCACCACCGGGAAGGGCGCATATTTCAGCGCGCGGTAGGTGCGCTGTCCGCCCTCCACCATCTCCTCGATCTGCGGCCACAGGCCGATGTTCAGGGCGAAGAGGGCAAGGCCGAGATTGGCGCCGACCGAGAAATTGTCGGCCTCGTTGTGGATGACCAGTGCCTTCCAATCGCCTTTGCCGTCGCCGACCAGACGCATCGCCTTCTCGTAGGCGGCCATGATGTCGGCGTCGACCGCGTTCATCTTGCTGGTGAACTCGACGCACAGCACGCCGTCGCCGATGTCCCACAGGCTGGCCGAGCCGTTCTTCCACACCGGCTTGCCGGCGGCACGCTTGATGTCGGACAGCAGCAGCACGCCGTCCGGACGCACCACCGTGTCGTAGACCCCGGATGTCGTCAGGTGCTGGAGCCTGCCATCCTCCACCCGGTAGAAGGGACGGCCGGCCGCGGCCTCGACCAGCGCCGGGACCGGGATGCCCTCGGACCGGCACAGCTCGGCGAACCAGCCGGTGCCGAGACGGTCGATCAGTTCGAACGGCCCCTGCTTCCAGTTGTAGCCGAGCCGCATGCCCTCATCGACGGCGATGATGCTGTCGGCGATCTCCGGCACCAGGCTGGCGGCGTAGGCCAGCGTCTGCGCCAGGACGCGGCGGGCGAAACGGCCGCCCTTGTCCGGGTGCTCGCACAGCTTGCGCAGGTCGCGGCCGGCGGCCTGGACGCTGTCGAGCCGGGCCTTCTCCGAGGGAGCGTAGTCGCCGGTCAGCAGATTGACCGACTCCTTGACCTTGCCGCCGCCGGCCTTGTTGATGCGGTAGAAGCCGCCCTTGCCTTTGCGGCCGGTGTAGCCCTCCGCGATCATCCGGGTGATGACCGGGTGCTCGCGCATCTGGCCGCGATAGGCGTCGCCGGCCGACAGGGTGGCCGACATGCTCTTGTTGATGTGCGGCATCAGGTCGAGCCCGACCAGATCCACCAGGCCGAACACGCCGGTCTTGGGGATGCCCATCGGACGGCCGCCCACGGCGTCCGCCTCCTCCACCGTCAATCCCAGATCGACCGCGGCGTTCACCGCCGACTGGATCCAGAAGACGCCGATGCGGTTGGCGATGAAGCCCGGCGTGTCCTTGCAGTGGACGACGCCCTTGCCGAGCCGGCGATCGCAGACGTCGGCGATGGCCGCCAGCGCGTCCACCCGCGTGTCGGGACCGCCGACGATCTCCAGCAGGCGCATGTAGCGCGGCGGGTTGAAGAAATGGGTGATCAGGAAGTCCCGGCGGAACTGCTCGCCCTGCCCGTCCGTCAGCACCGCCAGTGGGATGGTCGAGGTGTTGGACGACACCACCGACCCGGCCTTGCGCACCGGGTCGATGCGCTTGTAGAGGTCGGCCTTGATCGCCGGATTCTCGACGATGGCCTCGACGATCCAGTCGACGTCGGCCAGCAGGTTCAGGTCATCCTCAAGATTGCCGGACGTGATCAGCTTGGCGTTCTTCGGATGCATGAAGGGGGCCGGATCGGTCTTCAGCATCTTCGCCACCGCGCCCTTGGCGATGGCGCTGCGGTCGGCACCCTCCTTGGCGGGGATGTCGAGCAGGACACAGGGGATGCCGGCGTTGGCGAAATGGGCGGCGATGCCGGCACCCATCACGCCCGCACCGATCACGGCGGCGCGTTCGATCTTCATGGTCGTTTCTCCCCGATCCCGTCGTCAGACCGCTTCCAGGATGGTGGCGATGCCCTGGCCGCCGCCGATGCACTGGGTCGCCAGCGCGAACTGCTTGCCCTCGCGCTTCAGCAGGGCCGCGGCCTTGCCGGTGATGCGGGCGCCGGTGGCGCCCAGCGGGTGACCGAGCGCCAGCGCGCCGCCATCCGGGTTGATGCGGGACGGGTCGATGTCGAGGTCGCGCATGCAGGCGATGGCCTGGGACGAGAAGGCCTCGTTGATCTCGATGATGTCGATGTCGGCGATCGACAGACCGGCGCGGGCCAGCGCCTTGCGGGTCGCCGGGACCGGCCCCAGCCCCATCAGGTCGGGCGCGCAGCCGGCGACGGCGACCGAGCGGATCTTCGCCAGGATCGGCAGGCCGTTGGCGCGGGCATACTCCTCGGTCGTCACCAGCACGGCGGCGGCGCCGTCGGTCAGCGGCGAGGAGGTGCCGGCGGTGACCGTGCCGTCGGCGGTGAAGGCCGGCTTCAGGCCGGACAGGCTGTCAGCGCTGGTGCCGGGACGGATACAGCCGTCCTTGTCGACCAGACCGGCCGGGGTCTCGATGCCGACGATCTCGTCGGCCAGACGGCCGGAAGTCTGCGCCTCGGCGGCCTTGGCGTGGGAGGCGACGGCCAGCGCCTCCTGCTCGGCGCGGGAGATGGCGTATTTGCGGGCGACATTCTCGGCGGTGACGCCCATCGAGCAATAGGCTTCCGGATAGGAGGCCTTCAGCGCCGGGTTCGGCATCGGGTTGAAGCCCATGATCGGCACGCGGGTCATCGATTCGATGCCGCCGCAGACGAAGACCTCGCCGGCCCCCATCTGGATGGCGCCCGCCGCCTGGTGGATCGACTGCATGGACGAGCCGCAATAGCGGTTGACCGTGGTGGCCGCCGCGGTCTGCGGCAGCCCGGCCAGGAAGGCGATGGTGCGGGCGACGTTCAGCCCCTGCTCGCCCTCGGGGAAGGAGCAGCCGACGATGACGTCCTCGATATCGTCGGTCTTCAGGCCGGTGCGCTCGACCAGCGCCGCGATGATGCGGGCCAGCAGATCGTCGGGACGGACCTTGGTCAGTTCGCCCTTGTGGGCGAAGGCGAAGGGCGAACGGGCGTAACCGGCGATGACGACCGACTTCATGAGTGCTTCTCCTCCATGTCCTGCGTCTCCGTGATGCCGTTGCGGCGAAGATGCTCGGAGATCTGGGTGTCGATGACGCACAGCTCCGCCAGCGTCTGCTGAACGTCGGCAAGCTGCTGTTCGAGGGCGGAAATCCGGCGGCGCGCAAGGCTGCGCATGTAGCGCATCTGTTCGACCTGGGCGTCGTCGGTGTCGTAGAGGTTCAGGAAATCCTTGATCTCGGCGAGGCTGAAACCCAGCCGTTTGCCCCGGCAGATCAGCGCCAGCCGGGCACGGTCGCGGTGGCCGTAGACGCGGGCGTTGCCGACCCGCTCCGGCGCCAGCAGCCCCTCATCCTCGTAATGGCGGATGGTGCGGTGGGTCAGACCGAATTCCCCGGCCAGTTCGCCGATGGCGAGCCGGGACATGGACATGGGCGCGCAGCCGGCCGCCGCACCCCCCTCCTCCGTCCGCTCCATCGCGCCGATGCCGATCGAACTCCGCTCCACGCCGCGTCCTTCCGTTCCAGATCCCTGACGTTTACGTAAAGGTAAGGTCGATGCCGCGCGCTGTCAACAGACTCGTTGACCAAGCAAATCATTTTATCCGCCCTTCCGCCGGGATCCGGACGGGTGCGGCGCGCCCGCGCAGTGACAGGATGCCACGCCCCGGCCCACCCGGAGGCTATGGCAGGCTTTGCGGTAGACGCGTGCGCCCGGCAATCACCCGGACTTTGAAGATGGGGAGCGGGCACGGCGACGGACAGACGGCCGGACAAGGCCGCGGCGGAATTTCCGGGTGGTTTTCCGGACTTCCGGAATTCGGACGGATCAGGACAGGGTATAGGAGACAACCCATGTCGGCGCGCGCCATCGTATCGCTGGGCGTCTGGATACTGGCCATGGTGCTGGTCGGCACCATGACGGTCGGCCTGGCACTGGCCTTCTACGTTCTGCTGACCTTGTGCTTCGCGGTCGTGGTGGCCGCGCTGACCCTGCTCGCCCGCCGGCGCGAGGAGCACCGGAGGGAGCAGAGCTATCTGTAGGCAGGCTGTAGGGAGGCTATAGGCGGGCCGGCTGTCCGCCCCGCCCATTCACCTCACTCCGGCAACACGCGCAGCCGCGACACCCCGGTTCGGGCGGACAGGTGCGGGCGTTGCAGATCCTGCACCTGGGCACCCGGGTCCGCGAAGTCGCCTGGAGTGACCGCGCGGACAAGATAGACCAGACGGAAGCGGGGCGCCGACTTCGGCAGATCGACGGCGGCGACGAAACGGTCGTCGCGGAACTCGACGTTGCGCACCGCCGACAATTCGCCCAGCCAGGACAGCTTGCCGAGCTGGCCGCTGTTGGCGAGCCGGACATTCTCGATCTCGAAGCCGGCCGGCAGCGGATCGCTGACCAGCACCGAATGGTCGAGCGGGTCGCCGACCTCGCCCTCCAGGATCACCACCAGCAGGTCGTTGTGACGCACCCCGGCAGGGTCGACCGGCCGGCCGGCCATGTCGAACAGGCGGCGGCGGATGGTCATCCCCTGCTCTTCCGGCCCAATCGGCTGGTCGGGAACCCCGGCCACCGACAGGGTCTGGCGAACCTCACCGCCAAGGTTGCGGATTGCCGGCGGGGCGGCAGGGTCGATGCGCAGGAATTGCGGCTTGGCGTTCTCCACCGTCTGGTCGGCGATGGCGAGCTTCATCGGCGCGGCCCGGTCGGCCAGCGCCTTGGCGGCCAGCAGCAGCCACGCCTGTTCCTGCGGGTTGGTGGTGCGGACGGCGGCGAAGGTCTTCGCCACGCGCTCGCCCGCCTGGAAGATGCGGTCGCGGTCCACCGCCCCGCTCTCGGCCATCAGCGCGACCACGCCGGCCTCGTCGCGCAGGGAGGAGCCCTGGTCGCGCAGGCCGGCGGTCACCATGCGGGCACCAGTCAGCTTGGCGAACGCCTCGGCCGCCCCCGGCTGGTCGCCGAGCACGGCCATGGCGGCGGCGATCTGCGCCCGGCTGAAGTCGGTCGGCAGGCGGTCCCAGTAATTCTCGCGGAAATAGCGGACCGCACCGGCGTCGATCATCTTCGCCCGCGCCAGCACATGGAGGGCATAGGCGCGGCCCGGCAGGTCGGCGGTCTCCACCCAGGCATTGTCGATGGCCTGCTTCAGCCAGTCCAGCCCCTTGCGGTAGGGCTGGTCCGGAATGCGGTAGCCCGCGGCCTTCGCCCGGCCCAGCACATCGATGGCGTAGGCGGTCAGCCAGGGATCGAGGTCGCCCTTCGGCGACCACGCCGCGAAGGCACCGTCGGACCGCTGGAAGGTCAGCAGCCGGTCGATGCCGCGCTGGACCCGCGCCTTGATGCGGTCCTCCGGCGCGATGCCGAGGCCGGCGGCGAGGTCGCTCATCGACAGCAGCGGCAGGATGCGGCTGGCCGTCTGCTCCGCCCCGCCCAGTGTGGCGCGGTCGAGCGCGAACAGCAGTCCCGGCACGTCGAGGTCGGGCAGGGTCGAGACTGTGGCGCCGATGGCAACGGTCTCCGGACGCAGGCCGGCGGCGATGTCGGCGGGAATCGCCAGCCCCTTGTCGGTGGGCAGGGCGGCGACGCTGTGGCGCGATACCGCCGGCGAGGACGGACGGACGGTGACGTCCCAGCGCCGGGTGACGCGCAGGCCATCCGGTCCGGTGACGTCCAGCGTGACATGCCCGGCGCCGATGGCGGTGGCGGTCAGTACCCGGCCGGCGGCGGCCCGCTTGCCGCGCGCCAGCTTCGGCACGTCGATCCCGGCATCCTCCCCGCCTTGCAGGATCGACACCGCCCCTTCCGCGCCGAGCGTCATGCGGTAGTCGCCCGACGGGCCGTTGAGGTTGTCGAGCGACAACAGCACCTGCGCCGAGTCGCCGGGCGCAAGGAAGCGCGGCAGCACCGCGTCGGCGACCACCGGGTCGCGGACCAGCAGCTGGCTCTCGGCGCGTCCGGTCCGTTCCTCGCTCCAGGCCACCGCCATCAGGCGCAGGCGGCCCTGGAAGTCGGGCAGCTCGAAGGGCACCGCGACCTTGCCGTCGGCGCCCACCGTCAGGATGCCGGAATAGAGCGACACCACCCGTTCCGACTTGGGAGGGACCGGGCCGGAGACCTGTCGCAGCCGCGGTGCCGGCTGGGCCGGCGGGCGGGCGGCGTCCAGGCTGGCCGGATCGATCAGGCGGCCGTAGGAATCGCGCATCTCGACGGTCAGCGGTCGCTTGCCCAGATAATGGCGCGCCGGATCGGGCGAGGGCTGGTCGGTCAGCTGCATCACCGATTCGTCGACGGCGGCCAGCGTGACGAAGGCGGGCTTGCCCTCGGCCACGCCCTCCACCGTCACGTCGGCGGTCATGGCGCGGCGCGGCTCGACCTCCGCCGGGGTGGACAGGCGGACGTCCAGCGTGCGCGGCGCCTTGTCCATCGCCAGCCAGGACAGGCCGACGGCGCGGCGCGGCGGCGTCTTCGACTGCGGGTCGGAGGTGGCGAAGGCGGTCGCCAGGACATGGGCGCCGCTGGTCCAGCCCTGGCCGACCGGGATTTCCAGGAAGGCGCCCTGCGGGCCGATGGCGCGGGTGACGGCAAAGGTGACGCCGCGGTCGGCGACCGCGACCAGCACCTGGCTGTCGTAGGGCGGCTTGACGAAGATCCAGGCGCTTTCCCCGGCACGGTAGGCCGGCATCATCACCGACACGTCGACCGCGTCCGGCCGTTCGCCGGCGGTCGGGGTCATCCACCAGCCGGCGGCGAAGCGCAGGCTGCTGGCGACGCCGGTCTTGGGATCGAAGACCTCCAGCCGGTAGCGGCCGGCGGCGACCGGTGCCTCGACCGCGGCCGGGCCGGCGGCCTGGACCGACAGGGTGCCGCCGGTGACGCGGCGGTCCTTCACCGTGACCTTGTAGTCCCAGCGGCCGTTCGCCTCGTACCAGGCATAGTCGTACTCCTCCTCGAACAGCTCGTAGGAGAGGTCGGCGCGGTCGGCCGGCTTGCCGTCCGGTCCGACGGCGACGACGTCGAAGCCGGCGGTCGCCCCCTCCGGCACGCCGTCGCCCTCGAAGCGCGGCTTGATGCCGATCGCAAAGGGCTGGTGGCGCACCGGCAGGACGAAATCGCGGCCGACCGGGCGGCCGCCGATGTCGAACAGGGTAGCGCGCACCACCGCCTCCAGCGGACGGGTGCTGTCGGGCGGGCGCGGCAGCTTGACCTTCAGCCGGGCCGATCCGTTCTGGTCGGTGATGAAGCCCGGCAGGTCGGCGCGGGCCGGCTTCACCTCCTCCTGCACCAGTCCGAAATGATAGCCCGGCAACGTGGGATAGGGGTTGGCGGCGGTGCGCAGCGTCACCGTCAGCTCGCCCGGCAGGCCGGCGGCCGGCGCACCGTAAAGATAATGGCTGTCGAGGCCGATGTCCGCCTCGCCGTCCGCCGCCAGCTCCGTCGTCGCGGAGGCGAGCGCCAGATCCAGCCGCGGCGGCACGAAATCCTCCAGCAGGAACTCGACCTTGCCAATGGCGGGACCGTCCGGTTCGGCATGGGCGGTGACGAGCCAGTTGCCGGGATAGGCGTTCATCGGCAGGTCGATGCGGGTGGCGTAGCCGCCGGCCCCGCTGTCGGCGACCGTCCGCCGTTCCACCTCGAAGCCGTCGGGGCGCAGGATGCGCAGGGTCAGCGCCTTGCCGGCCGGCGGCGGGTTGAGGTCGGCGTCGCGCAGCAGGGCGGTCAGCTGGACCGTCTCGCCCGGCCGGTAGATGCCGCGCTCGGTGTAGAGATAGGCGTCGGGACCGCCGCTGACCGGACGGATGGGGGCCGGCTTGTCCGGCGACTCGGCCGACGGGGCTCCGCCGGCAGTCAGGTCGAGTACGGCGAAGTCGCCATCGCCGCGCGCGGCGAACAGCGCCTGCGCCGGTTCGGTCCCGGCGGCGCGCAATGCCGCGAGGTCGAAGCGGCCGAGCCCGTCCGCCCCGGTCTGCAGGCGCCCCAGCTCGGCGCCGTTGCGGGCGACCAGACGCAGGTCGACGCCGGCGGCGGGCGCCGCGGTCTGGACCGAGCGGGCGAAGACCACCAGCGAATCCTCGCCGAGGATGGTGTTCAGCCCGAGGTCGGAGACGACGAACCACTGGGTCGCCTTGCGGTCCCAGCCGCCCGGCTTGATCTCGTCCGCGCCGGCGACGGCGACATAGACGCCGGGATCCAACCGGCCCAGCACGGCGTCGATGGGGAAGGCCGTGGTGACGGTGCGGTTGGGCTGGTTGCCGATGCCCATCTCGCCGCGCCACACCTCCTGCCCCGCCTTGTCCAGGATCTCGCCGATGTCGTAGTCGGTCATCTGCTGGGTGATGCGGCCGAAATAGATCTTCTCGACCAGCGCCCGGTCGACGATGCGCAGCACCTGCAGCTTCGCACGGTCGAGGTTGATCGAGCGCAGCGGCAGCCCCTCCGCCCCGACGCGCGGCAGGATATAGCCGGCGCCGCGGAAGGCCAGCGACGGCTTGCGGTTGGGCACCTGCACCTCGCGGGTGTCGGCGGCCGGCAGCCGTTTGCCTTCGGCGCCGGGCAGACCGTCCTTCAGCGTGACCCGGAAAGTCTCGCCATGGCGCAGCCCCTCCACGCACAGCGTGCGGTCGCGGGCGATGGCGGCACCGTCCACCGCCGGCTCCACCGTGACATAGTCGCGGTAGTTCACTGCGCGCGAGCGCTCCAGCCGGTCGGTGAAGGTGAAACATGCCTGGGGGGTATCACGCTCCGCCACCACCTCGACGCTCGCGACGCCGAAGGGGACTGGTTCGGCCGGCGGATCGGCGGCCAGCGTCCGGGTGACGACGAACGTGCCGGAGCACGCGACGAGAACGGCACAGACACGCGCCAGCGCACGCAACATTCGAGACAGGCCCCAATTCCCCGGTGGATCCGAAACCGCATGACCGGGGACAGCCCTGGCGTCGGCTCGGACCTGGACAAAACCGGCGCGGAGTATGCCCAAGCGGCCGGGGTTTCGCCATGGCTTTGCGGCGCCCGCCGGCAGATCGTCCGCACCGGGTCGCCGGCGGGTACGGAGAAGCGTCAGCCGGTGAATTCCAGCGTCACCTGGCTGCCCTGTCCGGGACGGCTGTCGATGCGCAGATGTCCGCCATGGGCCTCGATCAGCGACTTGACGATCGGCAGGCCCAGCCCGGTGCCGCGCCCCGGATGGGTGGTGAGGGCCGACGCCTGGCCGAAGGGAACGGATGCCTGCCGCAATTCCTCCGCCGTCATGCCGATGCCGTTGTCGGTCACCCGCAGGATGCAGCGGCCATGGACGCCCCGCCCGATCGAGATGCTGACCCGCCCGTTCTCCTGGGTGAATTTGAGCGCGTTGCCGAGCAAGTTCAGCAGCATCTGCTTGAGCGCCCGTTCGTCGGCGCGCAGGACGGCCGGAGTCGGCGGGCGGTTGATCTCCAGCCGGATGTTCTTCTGCTCCGCCTGGGGGGTGACGATGCGGACCGCCCATTCGGCGGCGGCGACGGGATCGACATCCTCCATGTGCAGGGCGAATTTGCCGGCCTGGAGGCGCGACAGGTCGAGGATGTCGTCGATCAGCGTCAGCAGATGCCGGCCCGAGGCGTGGATGTCGCGGGCATAATCGGCATAGCGCGGACCGGCGTCGGGGCCGAACATCTGGTCCCCGATGATCTCGGAAAAGCCGAGGATGGCGTTCAGCGGGGTGCGCAGCTCGTGGCTGACGCGGGCCAGGAAATCGCGGTTGACCGCCAGCGCGACGGCCAGCCGTTCGGAATTGCGGTGCTGGACCAGCAGAAAGCCGGCGACCAGCAGCACCGACACGCTGAGCAGCCCGGCGATGATCCGCATCTGGCGGCGGAAGCCGGCGACCGCCTCGGCGATGTCCACCGCGGCGATGCCGGCCGTCAGGATCAGCGGGTAGCCTTCGACCGGGCGATAGGCAATGACGCGGCGGATGCCGTCGACGGCGCTGTCCTGCCAATAGACCCCGGTCAGCGACCGCCGGGCCGCCGCCCACAGCGCCGAATCCGGGACGGCCAGCCCGACGGCGTCGCGCCCGTCCTTGGCACCGCGGGCGCGGATGATGCGGTCGAGCCCGACCAGCGTCACCACGCCGTGGCGGCCGACATCGGCCTGCCGGT
This sequence comes from Azospirillum thiophilum, assembly GCF_001305595.1. NCBI lineage: Bacteria > Pseudomonadati > Pseudomonadota > Alphaproteobacteria > Rhodospirillales > Azospirillaceae > Azospirillum > Azospirillum thiophilum. The sequence goes on along the minus strand of NZ_CP012402.1, from coordinate 341,578 downwards.
AGAAGCCGGACAACCGGTCCGGATCGAGGTTGGCGACCGCGATCCCGGCGAATTCGCCCTCCGAATCCTCCAGCCGGCGGGAAAGCCGCAGCAGGGGATGGCCGGTGGCCGACGACGCGCCCTGGGGTGGCCCGACCTTCATCAGCGCCCGTCCCTCGTCCCGGTGATAGGCAAGGGCGTCGGTCCCGTCGAGCCTGTCGGGCGGACCGGTGCCCTCGCTGCGGAAAATCTGGGCGCCATCGGGAGCGAAGATGCTGAAATGATGGATCAGGGCGGCATCGTACAGCCCGTCGTCGATGATGCGGCGGGCCCTGGGCAGGCCGCCTTCCGCATAGCGCTCCGCAAAGAAGCGCAGCGTCATGTCGACGTCGTGCAGGGTGCGGCTGGTGCTGCTTTCATAGGCGCGGACCGTCGCCTCTGCATTGGCGACGGCTTCGCGGGTCTGGTTGTCCAGCATGGAGGAGGCCAGCACGGCATAGCCACCCCACACCCCGGCAAGCGCCAGGGCGGCGCCCGCCAGGACGCCGTTCCGGAAGGATGGGAACCGAAAGGCCGGGAGACGTGGCATGCCGTGCGCTCCGCCGTTCCATCGCCCCGGCCGCTCTACTGCTGTGGGCGAGTGATCGACGGAGGCAGACCGATCATCGCATCAATCGGTTAAAACTTGTCAAAATTCTCGATAATCACCATCGAGAACATTTCATGTTGTCCGCGCCTATCGGGTGGCGAAACGCTTGTGCAGACGGGCGATGGCCTCGTCGAGCACTTCGTCCTTCTTGGAGAAGCAGAAGCGAACGACGGTGGTCGGCGCGTTTTCCACGAAAAAGGCGCTGACAGGGATGGCCGCGACCTTCGCCTCCGCCACCAGCCAGCGGCAGAAGGCCTGATCGTCACCGTCGAAGCCGAAGCGGGAGATGTCGGCGACGACGAAATAGGTGCCGGCCCCCGGCAGCACGTCGAACCCGGCGGAGCGCAGTCCGGCCGACAGCCGGTCGCGCTTGGCCTGCAGCCCGTCGGCCAGGGCGGTGAAATACCCCTCCTCCTTGCCGAGCCCGTAGGCGACGGCGGCCTGGAGGTTGGGCGGGGTGGTGAAGGTGAGGAACTGGTGGGCCTTGGCCACCGGCTGCAACAGGTGCGGCGGGGCGGTGACGTAACCGACCTTCCAGCCGGTCAGTGAGAAGGTCTTGCCGGCGGAACCGATCTTCAGGCAGCGGTCGCGCATGCCCGGCAGCGTCATCAGCGGGATATGGCGGCGACCGTCGAACACGAGGTGTTCGTACACCTCGTCGCAGACGGCCAGCGCATCGAAGCGCTGCACATACTCGGCGATCAGCTCCAACTCCTCGCGGCCGAAGACCTTGGCGGCGGGGTTCAGCGGATCGTTGATCAGCACCAGCTTGGTGCGGGGCGAGAAGGCGGCCTCCAGGTCGGCGCGGCTGAAGCTCCAGTCCGGCGCCTTCAGCGAGACGAAGCGCGGCACGCCGCCGGCCAGCCGGACGATCGGCAGGTAGCTGTCATACATGGGCTGGAACAGCACCACCTCGTCGCCCGGATTGATCAGACCGAGCAGGCAGGCGGTCAGTGCCTCGGTCGCGCCGGAGGTGACCATGGTCTCGGTCTTCCAGTCGATTTCGAGCCCGTAGAAGCGGCGGGCATGGCCCGCCAGCGCCTGCCGCAGGTCGGGGGTGCCCATCATCGACGGGTACTGGTTCCAGCCGGTCAGCAGCGCATCGGCCGCGGTCTGCAGCACGTCGGCCGGCCCGCGGTCGTCGGGGAACCCCTGGCCAAGATTGATCGCGCCATGCTCCTCCGACAGGCGGGACATGACCTCGAAGATTGTGGTGCCGTAGCTGGACAGCAGCGCGTTGCCGGACTTCACCGGTATGCCTCCTCATGCGAACGGACGCACAAGATGGAGGCAGCGGGGCGGCGCTGTCCAGCATCCGCTTCCGCAGGGCTGACCCGGGGTCTTGGGGAAGGCTGCCTGGAAAGCCGTCCGGCAGGCTTCCGCTCAGCCGCGGTTCATCTTGCGCAACCGTCGGTCGCGCAGCTTCACGCGGATGCGTTCCACCGGACTGAAGATGCGGGGATAACGCCGCTTGCCCCGCACGAACAGGCGGCGGGCGTCGGCGGAATTGCGCAACACCAGCACGCCGCCCAACAGCAGCACCGGCAGGCCGCCGGGCCCCGGAAGCGGTGCGATCAGCACGCCGAGCAGCATGATGGTGCATCCGGCGCCGATCAGTGCCAACTGGCGCACGCGCGCGAAAGACAGCGTCTGGGCGGGATCGGGACGGCTCATCGACGGTTCGCAAGGCTCCAAGCTGGGAATGGCCTGCATATGGGCCGGGGGCGGCCGATCGAAAAGGCCCCCTCCCCCACGGCGCCCGTCAGTGAAGCGTCTGGGCAGGTTCCCGATGCGCAGCGCGCAGGCGGGCGGGGTCGAGGCGGCTCAGCGCCGCGTCGCGTTCGTCGGGCTTGGGTTCCCAGCCGAATTCACGGCTGAGCTGGTCGCGGGCGGCACCGGCACGGTGGGCCAGCCGGGAGCAGTCGCCCTGCCGATGCGAATCCTGCCGGTGCGAACCGCAGCGGCGGTCGGCGCAGCTTTCCAGCATCAGGCGGATCATCCGCTCACGCTTGGCGGCGTCGACATAGCCGAGCTGGTCGAAATACAGCTTGGTGAAGGCCAACTCGGTCACGCGGCCGTGGGAGACACGGTCGCCGACGATCACCGCGGCCACCAGCTCGACGCAGCGTCCGGCGAAATGCGGCAAGGGGGCGGTGCCGTCATCGGCACTGTCGAACAGGCGGCTCGGCAGGTCGACGAGTCGTCCGGTCACGTCCTTCACCAGATAGCGGCGCCACACCGACATCTCCGCCTCCCGCCCGGCTCTTGCCAGAGGGAAGCCTACACCAGTCCGGCGGTGGACGGAACCGGTCGCGCGCTACACAAAACCGTGAGGCCGCAATCCCCGTCCCGCCCGGCGACGCGCCCCGCCCTGCGAAGCCCGGTCAGCGCGGCACCAGCGGCCAGAACAGCGCGATGGCCGCGGTGCCCAGCACCACCACCATGATCGACAGCGGCAGGCCGAGCCGCCAGTAATCGCCGAACCGGTAGCCGCCCGGCCCCATCACCAGCGTGTTGCACTGGTGGCCGATGGGGGTGAGGAAATCGCAGCCGGCCCCCACCGCCACCGCCATCAGGAAGGCGTCGGGCCGCAGCCCCAGATGGGTGGCGAGACTGGCGCCGATGGGCGCCATCACCAGCACGGTCGCCGCGTTGTTGAGGAAGGGCGTCACCGCCATCGCCGCCACCATGATCAGGCCCAGCGCCCCGATGGGGGGCAGGCTCTGCGCCGCCCCGGACAGGAAGCCGGCGATCAGCTCGGTCCCGCCGGTGGTGCGCAGGGTCTCGCTGACCGGGATCAGGGAGCCCAGCAGCACCAGGATCGGCCATTCCACGGCATCATAGGCCTCGCGCAGGGTGATCACCTTGAAGGCGGTCATCGCCACCGCCGCGCCGAAGAAGGCGATGGCGACCGGCAACGTGCCGGTGGCGACCAGCACCACCGTCAGCGCCAGCACGGCGACCGCGACCGCTCGCTTGGGCGTGCGGCCGATGGCGAGGTCGCGCCCGGCCAGCGGCAGGCATCCCAGCTCGGCCAGCGTGTCCGACATGGCGGCCTGCCGGCATTGCAGCACCACGAGGTCGCCCGGCTGCAGGCGGACCCGGCGCAGCCGCTGGCGGATCGGCCGGCCACGCCGGCTGAGCGCCAGCAGATTGGCGCCGTACCGCTCGCGCAGGCTCATCTCCTCGATGCTGTGCCCGGTCAGGGCGGAGCGCTGTTCCACCACCGCCTCGACCACGGCGATGTCGTCCTCGTTCTCGACCCCCTCCAGGTCCTTGTCGTGCATCATGCGCAGGCCGGCGCGCTTGACCACGTCGGCCAGCGCCGTGGTATCGCCCTCCAGCACCAGGATGTCATCGGCGAACAGCACCCAGTGGCCGGAGGGAACGTAGCGCCGGTAATTCTCCCGCACGATGGCGGCGAGCGTCACCTCGCCCTCGCCGAACTTC
>NZ_CP012402.1:0-30000 GCF_001305595.1 Azospirillum thiophilum | reverse complement strand
CAACCGCCTCCTGTCGCGCCTTGACGCGGTTCCACAGAACGTCGTCGATGATGCGCAGCTCGGGGACTTCGACAATCTCCCGCTTTGCCTGAGGGTTGATGCGGGCGACGCGCTTGCCGGTGCCCGGATCCTTGACGAACTCGCAACGTCCCCATTCCAGAACGCCGGCATAGTTGGCGTTGTTGAGGATACCGGCCCCGCGGGCGACCTGTCCGCGAATCGTGGTATCGACCCATTTTCTCCTCCTGGGGCCTGGAACGTTCTCATCGTTCAACAGGCGGGCGATGGCGCGGGGGCTCATGCCGTCGGCGTACAGCGTGAAGATGCGGCGGACAACGGCGGCCTCGTCCGCATTGATGCGGCGGTACCCGCCACCTGCCTTGTCGCCGTCGACGACGTCGTATCCATAGGCTTTGCCGCCGGGAATACGTCCCTCCTTGGCGAGGCCGAGATGGCTGCGTCGGGTCTTCTGACCGGTCTCCTTGAGCTGCACCTGTGCCATCATGCCCATGATGGCGATGTGGAGCGTGGTGATCTCGCCAAGGTGCGGCGTGTACAGCTTGATATTGTGGAAGTTGAGGCGGTCATAGAGATCGGAGGTGTCCGCCAACCGTCGGCCCAGACGGTCGATGCCCTCCGACACCACGACATCGAAGCGGCGGCGCCCGGCATCATCCACCAGCTTCAGAAAGCCCGGGCGGTGCCGGGAGGCGCCGCTGATCGCCGCGTCCGTGTAGGTGTCGACAACCTCCCAGCCCTGTTGGACGGCGTAACGCCGGCACAGCTCGATCTGGTCGGCGATCGATTCCTGGCGCTGCTTGTCGGTCGAGTAGCGGGCGTAGATCACGGCACGGAGTCGGGGGTGGTGGAGGACGGTCATCGCAGGGCCTTCAGGGAGAACGCGATCAGGGCGGCGAGAAGAACAAGGGCGAGGGCGGCAGCGAACGTCATGAAGCCGGCCTGGGACGGCCGCCGGCGCATCTCATGGCGCGCCAGAATGCGGGCCAATCCGAGCAGCTTCTCGAGCGGAGCGGCCCGCGGCTCCTGCTGGGGCGGCTGGACAGCGGGCGCCGTCGTCGCGGCGGTGGAGTCGGTGGTGTGGGTCACGGGTGGAAAGTCCATGGTGGGAGCGGCCATGACGATATGGTCCGATGGTGGCAGAAGCGGAAACACAGCGGCAGATCGGCGTCGCCGACGCCAACCCGGTCATCGGTGCGGTCAGGAATCGGGCGGCGCGGCCATGGCCGGCAGCCCCAGCGAGCCCTGCTTGCCGGGCTTCACCTTGCCACCGGCTTCACGATGGGCGGATGCCGCGAGCGTCGCCGCCAACGGTTCCAGAACCTCCAGCCGCCCCCGCAGGCGGGCGTTCTCGCGGCGCGCTTCGTCCAGCGCCTGCTCCACCTGACGCTTGGCGGTCAGTTCAGAACGCAGCTGGTCCAGCTGCAGCACGGAGCGCAGGAGGGCAGCCTTTTCTTCCGACAGAAGGCGGTTCACGGTCTCCACAGCGGCTTGCGCGTCCGCCGCCTGCCGCTGCCAATCCTTGATCTCCGCGGACATCCGGGTCAGCGCCGCGTTCTGCTGGGCGACCGTCACCGCCAGCTGGTTGCGGTCTTCCATGATTCGGTCGTGCTCCTGCGCCAGATCCTCGTAGCCCTGCTCCTGTTCAGCGATCTCGGTCGTCAGAGCGTGAAGTTCGCTCCGGCAAGCAGCGCTTTCACTCTGCAGGGCTGCCAGCGCGGTGGTGTGCTGTTCCGCGGCGAGGAGCCTCTCCTCCTGCCGCAGGGCGTCGATCGACGCGATGAAGGCCGTCAAGGTGCCGTCGATGGCACGCCGCATCTGCTCGGCCGCGGCGCAGGACTGGACGTCGACCGGCCCTCCTGCGAACGCATCGCGCGACGCGCTGACCGCGCCCTTCTGAATGACGAAGAGGTGAGGGGCGGTCTTCCTGATGTCATGGATGAAGCGCGATACGTCGCGCAGGGAACCCCCGCCAATTTCGGCGCGGATGCGGCGGTATGACGGATAGGCGTGGTCCTTCGACACGATCTTGCTGACCGCTTCCGAGACGGACTCGTGCGTGATCAGGGGATGGGTGGGCTGGGAGCAGGACATCCAGAACCTCTGCGGGGACTACGGTTTGGGCGGCCGTGCCGTCGGCCGGCTGAGTATCTGGATGAGTTGCGATGCCAGGAAAGGGCTGCGGCGACGGAATCTTGACGGTTCCGGTCCAAGCCGGCCGATTGTGAGGTGATACCGCGGTAGCGCTACCGGGTAGCGACACCTGATACCGGTGTTACCGTCGCCAACCACGTCGATCCCACCCCTCCGCCTGCGGGCCGCTCAGGTCCACCATTTCACCCAGGCGGTGCAGAAAATTGCCCGGCGCCCGATGCGGCGGGGCGGAACCCTCCATACGCTTCCTTCTGAACCAAGCTGCCCGGGCGTCGGACCTCCGGCCCTCGCTACGGGCAGCCTCGAGCGAAGAAGTGTGCAGTTAGGCGTTGCGGCGGGCCGCAACGCCTCCGGGGCCGGCCGGGGCCGGTTGCCGGATCGACGACGACTGCGGGGAGGTGCCGATGCCGTGGCGGACTTGGGATACTTTCGCATCGAACAGGGCATGCTCTCCCGTGGCGCCGGCGCGAAGGCCGGAGCGTCGGCGGCCTACCAGTCCGGTGGCCGGTTCCGCACCGTCATCGCAGCGGCCGCTTACCAGGCTGGGGTCGGTCTGACCATCGGCGCCGACCTGCGGGAGGCGTGGGCGGCGAAGGGGCAGGATCCTGTGTCGGCGGTTGCGGACTTCACGGGCAAGTCGGGCGTTCACCACATTGCAAGGGTTGCGCGGCAGCGTGGCGTCGCCCTGCAGCCTCTCCAGCCGTCCAAGCCCCGCATCCGTGACGAGTATGTGAGGTGACAGGCAGCGGTCGGAGCGCGTCGGCGTTGCGTCCACCCGGTGTGGCGGCTGCCCTACGGGCCGCCACACCGGGCGGTCGCAACTCAGGACGACCGGCAATGATGACCACCCCAGTGCGGAGCGGCGCAGCCCTGGCCGCGTGCATCGAGGACGACGCGATCATCCGTGTGATTCCGGCGGAACAGAGCGCGGCGACCATGAAGTTCGTGGACTGGCTTCAGGAAACCCTGCAGCGCTGGGCCTGCGGGCAGCGCGGCGCCGCCGAGCGGCGGAAATTGGACATGATCGTCCAGGCAGCGGAAGCGATGGGCTACCGACTTTCCCTGACCGTGCAGGACATCTTCGACATCGTAGAAGACCTCGACACGGCTCTTGACGCCGGCCTGCTTCTGCTCCGCGGTTTCGACCGCCCAGTCATCCGTGTCCATCTCGTGAGCAAGGGCGCTGCGCAGTAGGTGGGGGCACCGGAGCGTTACGGCGGGTTCCGCTATAAGGACCCACCGCGTTCCGGCTCCTAATACGAGCTCCCTGCCTCGACCCATGGGGCAGGGAGCTTTCTTTTCGGCAGGGCACGTTGCTGGTCCCGAATGCAAACGGATGCAGAACTTGGCGGAAGGGGCCGCCATCCCGGCGAGACCGGGAGTATCCAGCCGAGCTGTCCCGCTTCTCCGTTCAACATCTGCCGATCGCCCAATCCGCTAACCCCTTGGCCCGGTTGCTGATTTTCACAACAGGGTCCAGAATTCTGCCGATGTGCCTGCCGATCCATGGTCAATCCGCAAGCCTTTGATCGCGCGCGAAATTTTGAGGTTCCAGGTTACCAGCCTTGCCGATCCTCGCCGCGGCGTCGAAGATGCGCCCTGCGTCCAGGGAAGACCGGAGACGGCTCGCCGGTCGGTGTGGAGTTCGGGGTGTGACAGCCTCTTCCGGCGCCGGTACTCTGCCGGCAAGTGGAAGGGTGGGAGGACGGCGGTAGGGTGGCGCCTGAGGCGGGTGTGAAACCCGGCGGCGCCTTTCTTCTCCGCGCGGTCGCCATTGCGCCTATTGGGGCGATGCATCAACCTGTGCCGGGTAATGCATTGCAATCTTCCTTTGTTCAGTAAATTACCCGCGTGGTGCCAAATGCGCAATGACACGAGAGTATGGGACGAATGGCACGTCCTGCTCGGTCTTGAGTCGGGTTAACGAAGCCAAGCATACAATCACTGTCGGTTGCATTGCTGGCGGGATTTTGGCAAGCTCGCGACCCCGCCCATCTGCGTTCCCGCCACCTTAGGACTCCCATGGCCGCGCGATCTGCCCCCCTGTTGACGCCCGGTATGCGGGTACTGTGCCGTGATGCCGAGTGGCTGGTGACCAAGGCGGAAAGCCTGAACGTTGCGACGGGGTCGCAGATTGCCTACTGCCTTGGTGCGGACGAGATGGTGCGCGGGCACGAGGCGGCGTTCGTGACCGACCTCGACGATGTCCAGCCCATTGACCCGCGGGACACCCGCCTGACACGCGACAGCAGCCACGGCTTCCAGAAGGCCAAGCTGTTTCTCGAAGCGCAGCTGCGACAGATGCCGTTGACGGCCGCCCATCCCGATGTGGATGGCATCGGCGCCTTCCGGCCGATGCCGTTCCAGGTTAAGGCGGTGGAGAAGGCGCTGCGGCAGATGCGGCCGCGGCTTCTGCTGGCCGACGCGGTTGGCCTGGGCAAGACCATCCAGGTCGGCATGATCCTGGCGGAGATGATTCGCCGCGGCCGTGCCGCGCGCATCCTCGTGCTGGCCAAGAAGTCGATGCTGACCCAATTCCAGTCCGAGTTGTGGAACCGCTTCGCTATTCCACTGGTCCGCCTCGATTCCACCGGCCTGGCCCGGTTGCGGCTGCGCATCCCCGCCTCGAAGAACCCGTTCGAGGTCTACCATCGCATCATCGTCTCCATGGACACGCTGAAGGACGTCGGGCGCTATCGCCATTTCCTGGAGAACACCCGCTGGGATGTGGTGGTGATCGACGAGGCGCACAACGTTGCCGGCGCCACCAACCCCGACCGCAACTACAGCTATCGGCTGGCCCGCCTCTTGTCGCGCCGTGCCGACAGCATGATCCTGACCACCGCCACGCCCCACAACGGTCGCAAGGAGACATTCGGGCGCCTCATTGCCCTGCTCGACCCTTCGGCGATCCCGGACCCCAAGTACCGGCAGTACACAGCGGAGGACATCAAGCCCTTCTTCCTGATGCGCTTCAAGGAGGACATCCGGGCGGAGGCCGGTGACGATTTCGCCGCCCGCCATGTCGTCCCGCTGGCCGAGACGACCGCCGATGCCGACGAGCGGGAAGAGGCCGTGTACGACCGCCTCGCCAGGTTGCGGCGCGACGGGGCGGAGGGCGACCGCAACGCCATCGTCCGCTGGGGCCTGTACAAGAGCTTCCTGTCGAGTCCCGAAGCCTGCCGCTCGATGGTCGAGACCAGCCTGCGCACGCTCCAGCGCAAGCGGGGGGAGGAGGCGGACATCGCGGCGCTGGACGGGCTGCGGGGGGCGCTGGAGACGCTGTCCATCACCGGCTCCACCCGCTACCGCCTGCTGGTCGACCAGCTCCGCCGCATTGGCTGGGACGGCGGTCCAGCCAGCCCCCGTGTCCTGCTGTTCACGGAAAGCCGCGTAACGCAGGAGGCGCTGACCCGCGCGCTTGCCGCCGAGTTCAAGCTGCCCTGGTCCGAACGGCAGGAGGACCAGCCCGGCCAGGTGATGGCCGCCATCCACGGTGGCATGTCCGACGTGTGGCTGGGCCGGACGGTCGAAGCCTTCGGCACGGGAACCGCCGCGATGCGCCTCCTCGTCGCCACCAACGTCGCGTCGGAAGGCGTCAACCTGCACCATCACTGCTGGCACATCATCCATTACGACCTGCCCTGGTCGATCATCACGCTGATTCAGCGCAACGGCCGCATCGACCGCTTCGGCCAGACGCATACGCCGGAGATCCGCTACCTCATGGTCCGCACGCAGGCGGGCGAGCTGCAGGGCGACGGCGCGATCTTCCAGCGCCTGATCGAAAAGGTCGAGGAGATCAACCGCACGGCGCGCAGCGGCGAAAGCGTGCTGAAAATCTATGACGCCGACGGGGAAGAGACCTTCGTGGCCGAACGCGGCCTGCTGGCCGGCGACCCTGACCTCTTCGACCGGGAGCAACCGGCGGCCGGCGACGATGCCGTGGCCGAGGCGCAATCCATGGAGGCGCTGCTCCGCAAGGCGTCGCTCGACGCCATGGACGATCTGGCGGACCTGTTCGGTGACGACGAGCCCGCTCCGGCCCCCCCGGTCCCGGCCGATGCGGCCGAGCCGGCCCCGGCCGCCCCCGGCGACGCGTCGCGCATCCGCCTGTACGATGAGGCCGCTTTCCTGGAGGAGGGCTACGCCTACCTGTCCCAGCAGACCGGCGACCGCAGCTATCATCCCATCGAGAAGACGGGCAAGCAGGTGGTCCTGACCCCGCCGGCCGACCTGCGCAGGCGCCTGGGCGATCCGGAGGCCGGGCGTGACGTGATCTTCGGTGCGACCGCCATTCCCGAAGAGGCGTGGACCGACGACCGCCGCTTCCGCCTGACCGTCGATCCCGGCCGCGTCGATCTCGCCATCCGCGCCGCCCGCAACCTGCGCGGCCAGTGGAGCGAGGAGCTGCTTCTGACCGAGCTGCACCCGGTCTCCCGCTGGCTGGCGGAGCGGCTGATGATGCTGATGCCCCGCGGCGAAGCGCCGATGATCGCCTCCCCCTACCTGCCGCAGGGCGAGATGTGCTTCTGCTTCATCGGTCAGGTCAGTTCCCGTGCCGGTACGCCGCTGATCGTCGATGCCCACGCCGTCGTCATGTCCAAGGGCGGCGGCCGCGCCATCCGCCCCCTGCACACGGCGCTGGAGGCGGCCGGCTTCAAGGATCTCGCCGACACCGGAAAGCACGGCACCCTGCCGGAACCGCTGCTGCGCGGCTTCGTCAAAGGGGCGGTCGATGAGAGCCTCGACTATCTGGCCAACCGCCGGAGGGAGCGTCAGGCCGAGGTGAAGCCGTTGCTGGAGCGCGAGGAGCAGCGCCTGAACAACTGGCTGGCGCGCCGGCGCGCGCGGATCGAGGAGGAACTGGCGGAGCTGAACCCGACCGGTGCCGCCGCCATCAAGAAACGCCAGGACCTGGAAGAGAGCGAGAAATACGTGAAGGATCGGGCGCAGAACTGGCGTCGGGCCCATTTCGAGGCCGCAGACCACCCCACCACCCGTCTGGTCCTCGCCATCGAAGGGGTGCGCTGATGCCGCTCGACACCTCCGTCAACAATGTGGGCGAGTATTACGCCGCCCATTACCTGGAACACCAGTTCGTCAAGGACATCGCCGGCGCCGTGAAGGCGTGGCGGGAGCTGGGCAGCCGCGGCGTGCCGCGGCGGCTCCAGGCGCTGGGCGACACCTATTTCAAGGCGAAGGCCCAGGCGCTCGACCATGACGTGACAGCCCATCGCGCCGCCACGACGGAGCCGGAATTGGCCGGCTGGCACGATGTCCTTCTCCGCGCGCTGGGCTACACTCCGGCACCGGAGTCGCTCGTGCTGGTGGCGGAGAAGGCGGCGCTGCCGGTGCTGTGCCGGCTGACCCGCTACGGCAAGCCGTGGCTGGTGGCGGCGGAGACGCCCTTCTGCCTGCCCGACGCCGCCCTGCCGGCCGATTGGGGCAGCGAGGAACCGCTGGAGGAAGAGGTCCCCGGCGGCGCCGCGCCCGACGGCACGCGCCACTTGCAGGCATCCTGGGGCGAGGCGGTCGGCCGCCTGCTGCGGGAGGAGGACAGCCCGCGCTGGGTGCTGCTGCTGTCGGGATCGCTGATCCACCTGTTCGACCGCTCCACCTTCGCCCAGGGGCGCTGGCTGCGCTTCGACCTCGACGACGCCTTCGGCCGCAAGGAGCCGGCCTCCTTCGAGGCCATCGCCGCGCTGCTGTCGGTCGAAACCCTGTGCCCGGACTCCGAATCCGCTGCCGTCCTGCACGACACGCTGGAGGGGCAGAGCCACAAGTTCACCCACGGCGTTTCCGCCAAGCTCCAGGGTGCGGTGCGCCGCGCCATCGAGGAGGTGTGCAACGGCTGGGTCGATCACCGCCGGGCACGCAAGCTGTCCTACACCACCCTGGCGCAGGGCGAGCCGGACCTGCCCGGCGGCGGGCGCGAGGTGACGGCCGACCATCTGCGCCACGAGGCGCTGGTCTTCGTCTACCGCATCCTGTTCTGCCTGTATGCCGAGGCGCGCGGCGGCGAGCTGGGCATCCTGCCGATCAACGACGACGTCTATCGCCTGGGCTACAGCCTGGAGGCGCTGCGCGATCTGGCGGATGCCGGCGAGATGCCGATGCAGTCGGAGAACGGCACCTATTACCACAGGCACCTGAAGACGCTGTTCCGCCTGATCCACCAGGGCTTCCAGCCGAACCGCGCGCCGGCCCCCGCCGAAGCGGCCGAGCCGTGGGCACCGGTCAAGCCGGAACAGCTCACCATGTTCAGCGACGGCCCGGTGGCCCCCCGCCAGCTTCGCCTCGATCAGGCCGGGCGCAAGGTGATGGAGACCGACGAGGGGCTGGGCGGCGCCTTCATGGTCCGTCCGCTGACCGCCACCCTGTTCGATCCGGAAGCCACCCCGCTGCTGGACCGCGCGGAGTTGCCGAACATCCGGTTGCAGCGGGTAATCCGCGCCCTCAGCCTCGGTGCCGACGAGAAGGGCAGGTCCATCGGCCGCATCAACTATGCGGAGCTTGGCATCGTCCAACTCGGCGCCGTCTATGAAGGGCTGCTGTCCTACAGCGGATTCTTCGCGGCGGAGCGGCTGATCCAGGTTCACCGCGCGCTGGACAAGAAGCGCGCCGCCGGCCCCGCCGCCGAGGACGAGGATGCGGCGGACGAGGCGGACGACACCGACGCCGCCGAAGACATCCCCGACGACATCCCCGAAGACATCCCCGGCGATGGCGCAGAGGATTGGAACGGGGAGGCCGCCGAATCCACCTTCGCGCTTGGCCGCGCCGCGGAGGGCGGCGGACCCGGCGGCGTCAAGGCGATCTACGACGACGACATCCCCGCCGATGTCCAGACCTGGTTCGTGCCGGTGTCGCGCGCCGGCGAGTTCCGCGAGGGCGAGATCGTGCTGGAGCGGCGGGGCCGCAAGCCGCGCGAATATGTGCCGGGCGAATTCATCCTGCGCCTGACCGGCGTGGACCGCGCCAACTCCGCCTCCTACTACACGCCGGAGGTGCTGACCCGCTGCCTCGTGCGCGAGGTGCTGAACGAGCGGCTGAAGGATTTCGGCCCGGCCGACGCCGACCGCATCCTGGAGCTGACGGTGTGCGAGCCGGCGATGGGCTCCGCCGCCTTCATCAACGAGATGTGCGACCAGCTGGCCCACGCCTATCTGCGGCTGAAGCAGGAGCAGACCGGCCGCAGCATCGAACCCGGCCGTTACGACGACGAGCTGCGGCGGGTCAAGCACTACATCGCCACCCGCAACGTCTATGGCGTGGACCTGAACCCCACGGCGGTGGAGCTGGGTGGCCTGTCGCTGTGGCTGGGCAGCATGCACCGCCTGCTGGTCCGCAAGGGGGAGGGGGCGCGGCCGGACGTCTACCGCGTCGGCGCCGTTCCCTGGTTCGGCCTGCGCCTGCGCGCCGGCAACAGCCTGATCGGCGCCCGGCGCGCGGTGTGGACCCCCGAGCAGCTGCGCAAGGGCGACCATTACGGCAAGGACGCCGCCGCCCCGCGCACGCTCAAGCCCGGCGAGGCGCGGCAGGCCAACGAGATTTACCATTTCCTGGTCTGGGACGAGGACATGGTCCCGGCCTGCCGCGACAAGCTGATGAAGTCCTTCTGGCCGGACGAGTGCAAGCTCGGCGCCGACTGGACGAAGGCCCAGGTCAAGAAGAAATGGAGCGAGGACGAGATCGCCGCCGCCAAGGCGATCAGCGCCGCCATCGACGATCTGTGGGCGCAATACGCGCGCGACCGCGCCGCCGCGCTGACGGCCACCGCCTGCACCGCCAGCGTCTGGCCCACCCCGTCCGACAGCGACGAGGCCCTGCGCCCCGGCCCGACGCTGGAGCGGCAGGAGGAAACCCGCCGTACGCTGGAGAAGACCTCCGGCGCCTTCCAGCGCCTGCGGCTGATCATGGACACCTGGTGCGCCTTCTATTTTTGGCCCATCGCCCAGACCGACGAGCTGCCGACGCGCGCGGCGTGGCTGGCCGGGCTGAAGATCCTCTGCGGCGTCGACATCGGCAGCACGCAGGCGCGCGGCATGCTGGCGATCCAGCTGGGCCTGCAGATGAACCTGGAGGTGCTGTTCGAGGCCGCCCAGGGCGAATTGCCGGATGTCGAACAGCTGTGCGAGGCCTTGCCCTGCCTGCGCGTCGGCCGGCAGGTGTCGGAGCGCCAGCATTTCCACCATTGGGAACTGATCTTCACCGAACTGCTGGGGCCGGCGGTGGACGGGCTGCCGGTTCCGCGCGGCATCGACCTGATGGCCGGCAATCCGCCCTGGATCAAGGTGGGCTGGAACGACGCGCCGCTGCTGTGCGAATTCGATCCGGCGCTGGGCGTCGGCGGCGCCAAGAGTGCGGGGCTGAACCGCGCCCGCCCGAAGCTGCTGGAGAATGGGGAGCGGAAGGCCGAGTACCGCGCCGTGTTCGAGGTGGGCGAGGGCGTGTCGGCCTTCCTGAACGACCGCACGATGTATCCGCATCTGACCGGCGTGCAGACGAACCTCTACAAGAACTTCATCGAGAAGAGCTGGGACCTGCTGGGTGAAGAGGGCGTGGCCGGGCTGCTGCATCCGGAAGGCGTGTTCGACGATCCGAAGGGCGGCAAGTTCCGCGAGGCGTATTACCGGCGGCTGAAGGGGCATTACCAGTTCAAGAACGAGTTGGCGCTGTTCCAGGATGTCGATCACCACATGGCATTCAGCGTCAATATCTACGGTGGACGAGCCAGCGATATCGCATTCGATGCTGTATTCAATCTGTTCCATCCCGAAACAATAATGAAGTGCCGTGCGCCCGCTCACCCTGGCGCGCCGTTGCCCGGCATCAAGTCGGACGCTGGAAAATGGGAAACGGCGGGGCACCCGGATCGCCTTGTCACGATCACTGAAGACAGCTTGCAGAAGCTGGCAGCATTGTTCGAGGAATCGGATTCGGCGTCCGTCCAGGCACGTTTGGCCCAAATTCATGGCCGCCCAGTCCTGACTGTGCTTGAGAAAATCGGGCTAATTGAAAAAAGGCTAGCAAATCTCGCAGGAGATTATTTCGCGACTACGATGTTCGACGAAACCTACTGTCAGCGCGATGGAATCATCACTCGCTCTGAACGGCCAACGAATCAACCAAAGACGGCCGACGAACTAGTGCTGACTGCGCCGCTCATTGCATCAGGTTGTGCGATCAGCAAGACGCCGCGAACCGTTTGCACATTGCGGAGCCACTACGACGAAACCGACCTGACCACGATCCCGGATGCCTACCTGCCCCGAAGCGTATACCGGCCTGGTGACGCGGACGGCGACCAAGGTGAGTTTTTGGACAACATCGACGAATGGCCGAAGTCGACATTGCCCGGTTTCCATCGCATTCCGATTGATGAAGTTCATTTTTGGGAACGGCTGTGTGGAGAGTCGTTGCGATTTCATGGCATCGATGCCACCGCACCCGGCGCACGAACGGCAAAGGATTATGCCTGCTTCTGCGTGGCGGAGGGCGACGTCAAGAGCGCTGTGTTCTGGCTGACGCAGAACGATGGAGATCCAGGCTCACAGGAGTTTCGAAAACTATTCAGCACGGTCAGGTTGAAGCAAGACGCTTTTCCCGACCTTGAGCGGCTGCCCAGGCCATTGACTTCCTATTTCCGCTACGTGAACCGGGAAATGGGGTTCGTTGGGAATTACCGGACTATTTTTCCTGCGATCATTCCCCCTGGGCCGTCGCATATTCATGCGGTTTTCTCGATTACATTTCTCCGTGAGGCCGACCTGCTGAACTTCACCGGGGGCAGCCTATCCGTACCGATAGACTTCGCCGTGCGGGCCATGGGGAAGCAGCATATCAACCAAAGCCTCGCCAAGCATTTCCCTATCTTCTCGGCTCCATACTCTGACCTCATCGCCGCCCGCACCCTCCGCCTCGTCTCGGTGACGAACCACTACGCCCCCCTGTGGGAGCGCAACGTCACCGGGGAGATGCGCGCCGACGGCTGGGCCTACGACGACCCGCGCCTCGTGCACGAGCATGAACTGCCGTGGGACGCTCTGCCGCCGGTGTGGGAGCGCGGCTGCGCGCTGCGCAGCGACTTCGCGCGGCGGCAGGCCCTGCTGGAGATCGACGTGCTGGTGGCGCAGGCGCTGGACCTGACGCTGGACGAACTGCTGACCATCTACCGCGTCCAGTTCCCGGTGATGCGCCAGTACGAGAACGCCGACGAATACGACGCGCGCGGGCGGCGCCTGCCCAACACCGTGCGCAAGGATCCCGGCGCCAAGGAACTGCGCAGCGCCCGCCTGAGCCATGACGGGACCAGCCCGATCACCGTGTCCTGGCCGGTGGACAACGGCAACGCCACCGTGACCAAGATTTTCCACCCGCCCTTCACCCGCGTGGACCGCGAGGACGACTACCGCCGCGCCTGGGCCGCCTTCGCCGCCCGGTTCGGCGTCGCCGCATCCTCCACGCCCTCCGCGCCCTCAGCCACCGCCGACGCGGAGGATTGACGCCATGCTGCCGGCCACCCTCGCCCAGAATGTCCGGCGGCAGATCCGCCATTATCTGGAAGCCACCTTCAATTTCCGCCGGCCGGAGGAGGAGGCGGCCTTCGCCGCCTTCGTCAACGATCCGGCGGGCGGGCTGTTCAAGGGACCGTGGGTGCGGCTCAGCCGTCCCTTCCGCCCGGCGCCGGACACCTACGACCCGGCGGCGCTGTTCGACGTGACGCCGCCCTTCCACCCCTTCCGCCACCAGTGGCAGGCGTGGCAGCGGCTGTCGTCCAAGGGGCGGGTGCCGCACAGCACCATCGTCACCACCGGCACCGGATCGGGCAAGACGGAATGCTTCATGTACCCCGTGCTCGACCATGCGCTGCGCGCGGTGCGGCGGGGCGAGGCGGGGATCAAGGCGATCATCCTCTATCCGATGAACGCGCTGGCCTCCGATCAGGCCGGCCGCTTCGCCGAGGAGATCTTCAACCGCCCCGAACTGCACGAGGGAACCGGGCCGGACCGCCGGGCGCGGGTGCGCGTCGGCCTGTTCACCGGCCGCGACGACGACGCGGAGGAGGAGGATGGTGCCGGACGGCCGTCGGACGGCGCCGTTCCGCGCATGGCCGTGGTGGTGGAGAACGGGCGGGAGCAGTACCGCCACATCACCGACCGCGCCGCGATGCTGGACGATCCGCCGGACATCCTGCTGACCAACTACAAGATGCTCGACTATCTGCTGATGAAGCCGAAATACCGGCCGGTCTGGCGCCACAACGCCCCCGGCCGCCTCGGCTATCTGGTGCTGGACGAGCTGCACACCTATGACGGCGCCCAGGGCGCCGATGTCGGATGCCTGATCCGCCGGCTGAAGGACCGGCTGGATATCGCCAAGGGCGACCTCTGCTGCGTCGGCACCAGCGCCACCATCGCCGGCGGCCGCACCGAGGAGGAGATGGACCCGTTGCAGCGGCTGGCCGAATTCGCCGGGACGCTGTTCGAGGAGCAGTTCACGCCCGCGATGATCGTCAACGAGGAGGGCAACCGGCTCGACGCCTGGGAACTGGTGGAACCGGCCAGGGACCGCGCCAGCCCCGACTGGCTGCCCACCGCCGCCGCCTGCACGCCGGGCGACGACGAGACCGCCGCCGACTTCGCCCGGCGCGTCGCCCCGCTGTTCGGCGCTCCGGCCTATCCGCTGTCCCCGGCGGAGAACCGCTGGGCCGGCAAGGTGACGCACCGGCCCGACGACGAGAAATACTGGGGGCTGGCGCTGGGCCACTGGCTGCGCGGGCAGGAGCTGTTCAAGGCGCTGCTCGACCTGACGGCCAGCCCGGTGCTGACCTGGGACGCGCTGGTTGACGGGCTGTCCGACCGCTTCTTCGCGCTGCGCGCCGTCGGTCCGGCCGGGCCGGGCGGGCCGCGCGACATGGTGGTCGCCGCCTTCTTCGCCCTGATCGCCCAGGCCCGGCAGCTCCGCAGCGGGCGCGCCCTGCCGCTGGTGCCGACCCAGGTGCAGGTGTGGGTGCGCGAGCTACGCCGGCTCGGCCGCTTCGTGACGCCGGCGCCGAAGTTCGGCTGGCTCGACGAACGCCGGCCCGACACGCCCATCCTGCCCGTCGCCCATTGCAGCGAGTGCGGCGAGTCCGCCTGGATGGCGCTGATCGATCCCGACAGCCGCTCCGTGCTCGGCGCAAAGGGCGTCACCGGCTTCCGGCTGATCGACGAACCGACCCTGATCTACCAGGGCTCCGGCATCGACGGCGCCCCGTCCCCCGAACTGGTGGTGATGAGCCCCTGGTATCCCGGCGACGGGGCGGAACGCGAACCGGACGCGCCGGAATTCGCGGCGATGGACTGGTATCTCGCGCCGGAGAGCCTGGTCGTCCGCCAGGGCGAGGGGGCATGTCCGCTGACGGGTGCCCGCAGCTTCCGCGTCACCCTCATCAACGAGCGCAAGCGCAAGGAGGACGGCCGGGTGGTCGGGCGCAAGGTCTGCCCGCACTGCGACGCCAAGGACAGCCTGATGTTCATCGGCAGCCGCGCCGCAACGGTGTCGAGCGTCGCCATCGACGAGATGTTCGGCTCGGTCCTGAACAGCGACCCCAAGCTGCTGGCCTTCACCGACAGCGTCCAGGATGCCAGCCACCGCGCCGGCTTCTTCTCCGCCCGCACCTACAACTTCACCTTCCGCACCGCGCTCCAGCGCATCGTGGGAGAGGCCGGGCGCGACGGCGTGCCCCTGGTCGAGACAGGGCCGCGGCTGCTGGATTACTGGTCGCAGCCCGTTCCCGGCCGCCCCGGCCATCTGGGCGGCATGGTGGAGGCGATGGGCACCCTGCTGCCGCCGGACCTGCGCGAATACGGCCCCTACGTCGCCTATCGCGACGGCACGGGCGGTCCGCCGCCGGGCGGTCTGCTGGCCGAGGTGACGCGCCGCCTGACCTGGGAGGCGGTCAGCGAGTTCGGGCTGATGCTGACCCACGGGCGCACGCTGGAACAGAATGCCAGCGCCTGCCTGGGCTGGGATGCGGGCGTGATTGCCGCCGTGGTGGCGGCCCTGCATGGGCGGCTGGCCTCCGTCGACCCGGCGCTGGCCGGCGTGACGCCGCAGGCCCTGCGTCTCTGGATCTTCGGCATCCTCCAGCGCCAGCGCGAGCAGGGTGGACTGTCGCACCAGTTCGTCGCCGCCTTCGCCCGCGGCGGGCTGTGGGGAAAGAAGAATTACGGGCGGATCGTTCCGGGACGGGAAACCTTCCCGCTGCATGGCCGCTACGTGCCCCGCCTGCTGGCCGACCAGCCCGACCCGAGGCACAGCTTCCTTCTCGCCACCATGAAGAAGGGCGCGCAGCCGCCCTGGCCGACCCTGTGGGCGCGGCGCGCCCTGGGCGGGCTGACGCGCCTCGCCGGGGTGAGCGAGACCGCCATCGCCGACCTGCACCGCGTCCTGCTGGACGAGGGGGTGAAGGCCGGGCTGTTCGTGCGCCTGGACCGCGGCGAGGGCAAGGGGCCGCTCTACGCCATCGCCGCCTCGGCCGTGCGCCTGTTCGAGGACGGTTATTTCCTGCGCTGCGACGGCAGCGGCCATGCCCTGTTCCGCCCGGCGGGCGAGGCCGCGGCGTGGGAAGGCGCGCCCAGCCTGATCCGCAGCACACCGCAAGGCCGCTATCGCCTCGCCCCGCTGTCGGAGCGGCAGAACTATTACCGGGCGCGCTACCGCAAGGGGGCGCTTCGCCGCGTCTTCGCGCAGGAGCACACCGGCCTGCTGACCACCAGCGAGCGCGAGGATCTGGAGCGCCGCTTCAACGCCGCCGCCCATGCCGACGATCCCAACGTCATCACCGCCACCTCCACGCTGGAGATGGGCATCGACATCGGCGACCTTTCGACCACCATGCTGTGCTCGGTCCCGCCGACAACGGCCAGCTACCTCCAGCGCATCGGCCGCGCCGGGCGCACCACCGGCACGGCGCTGGTGGTGTCGGTGGTGAACCAGCGGCCCCACGACCTGTTCTTCTTCGCCCGGCCGGAGGAAATGCTGGCCGGCACCGTCCAGCCGCCGGGCTGCTGGCTGGACGCCAGCGCGATGCTGGCCCGCCAGTATCTCGCCTTCTGCATCGACCGCGCCGTGAAGGAGGGGGCGGTCGACCGGCTGCCGGCCAGCGGCAAGCGGCTGATGGAGGAAATGGACAATGGGCAGGGGGCGATCGTCGATCTGCTCGGCTGGATCGCCTTGCACGAGGCGTCTCTGCAGCAGGCGTTCCTGTCCCGCTTCGGGACGGAGGTCGGCGAGGACACGCGCGCCCGCTTCCGCCAGGAGGCGACCGTCGAGCTGCTCTACCACCGCATCGGCGAGGCGGCGGCCGAGTTCGGGGTGCAGGTCCGCAGCATCGAGGCGGCGCGTGACCGACTGAACCGCGAAAAGCGGGAACTGGCCGACGGCAGCGACGAGGCCGGGCTGCGCGACGTGGAGCGGGAACTGCGCATCCTCAAGGCGCGCATGGCGACGCTGAACCGCACGGCGGCGCTGGAGGTGCTGACCGAGCACGGGCTGCTGCCCAACTACGCCTTCCCCGAACGGGGTGTCAGGCTGGCCGGGACGGTGTACCGGGACCGCGAGGGGCCGGCGGCGGAGGAGAGCACCGCCCTGACCATCGACGTCACCCGCGCCGCCGCCGTGGCGATCCGGGAGCTGGCGCCGGGCAACATCTTCTACACCCACGGCCACCAGTTCGCCATCCAGCAGCTCTCCATCGGCACGCAGGCGCAGCCGCTCGTGCAGACCTGGGCGGTGTGCGGCAAATGCGGCCACATGCGCCCGGCGGCGGAGGTCGGGCGTCCCGAAACCCCGCTGGCCTGCCCGCAGTGCGGCTATGACCGGCAGCAGCAGTCGCAGCGTGACAAGGCCCAGCACAAGCCTTTCCTTCACTTCGCCCAATCCGGCGCTATCTCGTACATGGAGTATTACGACAGCCTGTCGGGCGACCGCGCCGAGGAGCGCGACAGGAAGTTCTACCGGCTGGTCACCAGCTTCGACCTGACCGCTCCGGGAGACGTTCACGCGATCGGCACCGAGGAAGAGGCCTTCGGCCTGGAGTACCGCAGCGCGCTGGTGCTGCGCCAGGTGAACGGCGGCCCCGGTGACGCTGCCGCCAGCTTCGACTTCGGTCCCGACCAGAAGGTGCCGGAGCTGGGGTTCCCTGTCTGCCAGGATTGCGGCGTGGTCGCCTACGGTGACGCCAACCTCGACAATGTCTCCCACCGCAAGAGCTGCCAGGGGCGCAAACGCACCGAGAAGCTGCAGCGCGAGGGGCGCTCGACGTCAGGCTACAGATGGCAGCGCGTCTACCTCTATCGCGAGCTGAAGTCCGAGGCGATCCGCATCCTGTTGCCGCCGGACCTGGAGGCCGCCGATGTATCGACGCTGCGGGCGTGTCTGTTCCTCGGATTGCGTCTGCACTTCCGCGGCTTCCCCGGCCACCTGCTGATCGAACCGCAGGTGCTGCCCGACCACCGGCAGGACGTGCGGCGCCAGTACCTCGTGCTGATGGATGCCGTGCCGGGCGGCACCGGGTTCCTGAAGTCCCTGTTCGTGCCCAAGCAGGAGGGGGAGCGCTCCGGCGAGGGCATCATGACGGTGCTGCGGCTTGCCCTGAACGCGCTCGAATCGTGCGATTGCCGTGTGCTTGGCCCTGCGCCGGGTCAGGACGACACCGACGGCTGCTACCGCTGCATCCGCGCCTACCATTTGCAGTACAAGGCCGAGGAGATCGGCCGCGAGCGCGGCATCGTCCTGCTGCGCGCCATGATCGATGCGGGCGGGCGACGGACGGAGATCGCCACGCTCGATGACATCAAGGTGTCTTCGCAGTACGGCAGCGTGCTGGAGAAGAAGTTCATTGACGGGCTCCAGGCCATCGTGCTGGCGGGCGGGGGATCGTGGGACAAGGCCCTGGTTAAGGGGACGGCGGGGTTCCGCTTCCGGCTCGGGTCAGACACCCGCGTCTGGGATATCCAGCTTCAGCCCAAGCTCGGGCCGTCCCAGGGGGTGGCCATCCCCTGCCAGCCCGACTTCCTGCTCGTCTGCGACGATGCCGCGGTGCGGCCCATAGCCGTCTTCACCGACGGGTTCGAGTATCACGCCGAACCGGACAAGCCGACGAGCCGCCTGCCCGACGACGCCGCCAAGCGCCGGGCCATCCTGGCCAGCGGACGCTATTGGGTGTGGAGCATCACCTGGCATGACCTGCTGGACGGACCCGAGGCGGAACTGGCGCTGGTGCCGGCCAAGGTCCGCGACGTGCTGCACGGGCAGACGGCCATCCTGAAGTCGGGCGGCGTCCTGTGCCCCCCGGCCTCCCACGCATTGGGCAACGGGATGAACCAGCTTTGCGCCTTCCTCGCTCAGCCCGATGCGGAGGGCTGGATGCATCTGGCTGGGCAGATGGCGCTGATTCCCTTGACCATTCTTGCAGGCAAGCACGCCGCGGGTGCGTTGGCTTCGGAGATGCTGGACCTGCATGATGCTTGGCAAACCGGGCAGCCCGTTGCCGAGATGACTCCGGCCGGCGGAACCGGCCCCTGGTACCATGCGACGCGGCTCACATCGGGCGGCGATCTGCTCGTGCTGGGGCGCCGGGAGGACATCGCCGCCGGCGCACGGCAGCGGATGCTGGCGCGCCTGCGCCTGGGCGACAGCGCCGACGAGCGCGCCGGGGCGACCTACTTGGAACGCTGGCGCCGTTGGCTCGGCCTGGCGAACCTGCTCCAGTTCGCCGCCGGCTTCCATTGGTTCTGCGTGTCGGAAGTCGCGGCGGGCTCGGCGCCGGATCTGGAACTGGCCGGCGAAGCGGTGGACGCCGCCGACTGGTCGGCCGTGCTGGGCGACATCCTTCCCTCGCTGCGGCCGCTGGCAGAGCGCATGGCGGCGGCAGGTATCGCAATGCCGGAGATCGAGGTTTATCTCGACGGTGCGCCCGACGACTGCTTCGCTGAAATGGCGTGGCCGCGCGCTGCTGCACCGGTATGCCTGCTGGTCGGTGACCAGTCGACCTTCGCCGCTGCCTGGGAGGGGGAGGATTGGATCGTGGTCACGCCGGATGTTGTCCAGGCCAATGGGATCGAGTGGATGGCGTCGCTTGTGGTCGCCAGCAAGGAGACTGTCTGATGGCAACGTTGATGCTGCACCGGGACGTGCTGAAGGATTTCGGGCGTCTTCCCGCAAAAGTCCAGAAGAAGGTTTCGGAGCTGATCCGTAAGTTCCAGGAAGACAGCACTCAGGCCAGCATCCACCTGGAGAAGCTGGAGCAGACCGTCGACGAGAAAGTCCGCAGCGTCCGCGTCGGCGACGACTGGCGCGCCATCGTGATTGCTCCCCAGAAAGGCGACACGTTCCTTCTGATGCATGTGGACCATCATGACGAGGCCTATCGCTGGTGCCGCAACAAACGGTTCGAGGCGCACGGCACGCTGGGCGTGCTGCAGGTCTTCGACCTCCAGATGGCTGAGGAAGCGGCGGAGCGCAGCCGTTTACCCGAGCCGGCGCCCGAGGAGACGCTGCAATATCCCCTGGACCGGCTCTCCGATGACGAGCTGTTCCAGGCCGGCGTGCCTCGTGCTTTGATCCCGGCGGTGCGCGCGATCCGCAACGATGCCGCCTTCGAGGAGATGATCGGGTACTTGCCGCCCGAGGCGGGGCAGGTGTTGTTCTGGGTGGTGGCCGGCCGCTCCCTGGAGGAGGCGCTGGAGGAAACGCTGGGGGCGTTCGATGCCGGCGCGGCGCGGCCGGAAGGCCCAGGCGACTTCTCCAAGTTGGCCCAGGTCGCCAGCGCCGATCTCGTGCTGGTGGAAGGGGAAGAGGAACTGCGCCGCATCCTCGCCGAGGACATCGAGGCGTGGCGCGTCTTCCTGCACCCCTATCAGCGCAAGCTCAAGGAGTGGGACATCAAAGGTCCCGTCAAGATCAGCGGATCGGCAGGCACGGGTAAGACGGTGGTGCTGATGCACCGGGCGGTTCACTTGGCCGAGCGGCTGACGGACGACAAGGACAAGGTGCTTGTCACCACCTTCTCAGCCAACCTGTCGGTGACCATTGAGGATCTAATCCGCAAGCTCAACCCGGTCGCAGCGAAGCGGATCGAGGTGACGAACCTGCATCAGTTGGCCCGAACCATCTGTCTGCGCGCGGGGTGGCAGGGTCGCGTCGCCGATGAGCAGGACTTGAGCACGCTGTGGGATGCCGTGTTCACCGAGCACGATCCGGCGACCGATGGCGAAGCCGCGTTCGACCGCGACTTTATCCGGCAAGAGTACGACGAAGTCATCGATGCCATGGGGATTGATAGCGAGGAGGAATATCTTACTGCGGCTCGTACCGGCCGCTCGCGTCTGTCTCGCCAGCAACGCCGACGGCTGTGGATTTGGTTTCAAGCGTTCAACCGGCTTCTGCAGAAGCGTGGGCTGCTGACTTTCGAGGGGACGGTTCATCAAGCGCGCCTGATCGTCGAGCGTGGCGGGTTCCCCCGCTATCGCCATGTGCTGGTTGATGAACTCCAAGACTTCGGACTTGAAGGGTTGAGGCTGATCGCGGCGCTCAGCTGGATCGAGGAGGACGCCAGCAATCCCTTGTGCGTCTTTGGGGACGGCCACCAGCGTATCAACCGGCAGGCCAAGATCCCATTGTCGCGCGCGGGCATCAACGTCGTCGGGCGCTCCCGGCGGCTCAAGATCAACTACCGCACCAGCGAACAGATCCGCCGTTGGGCCCATTCGCTACTCAGCGGCATGGAGATCGACGATCTGGACGGCGGTCACGCCGACACCACCGGTGATCGCTCCGTCTTCCGCGCGTCGGAGCCGGTCGCGGTCAAGGTTGCCAGCCGGGAGGAGGCGGGGGCAGCGATCGCCGACTGGGTCAAGGGCCTTTGTGACACGCATCAGCTCGGCACCCACGAGATCTGTGTCGCTCCAGTATTTGGTGAGGTACGCTCCGCCCTAAATTCGTTGGGAATTTCCAGCCTGGAGTTACAGGCCAACAAGGCCGATCCGGGCCAAGTCGAGCCTGGCGTCCGCTTGGGCGCCATGCGCCGAATCAAGGGCCTAGAGTTCAAGGCCGTCGCCATGGTCGTCGAAGACAAACCCGACGACCGCAACCGCCTGGAACGCTACGTCGCCGCGACGCGGGCGCGCCAGTGGCTGCTGGTGGTAGAGTGTGGATGATAACAGAGATTTCAGGTGCTTGCTTCATGGTAGTAATGATTTGAAATAGTGAATTTCATTCCGAGGCGAATGCGAATTTCAACCATTTTCCTGCGAATGATTCACATCATCTGATGTCTAATATTGCGCGAATTTTTAGGATCCGGAATATGGCTAGGGAGAATTCTGCTTGGCAGCGCTGCAGCGCATCGTAAGAGGGTTTGTATACTGTTGGGAGGGAAGGGTGGGGTTCTGGCAGATTTCAGATCGCCACCGGCGGCAGAGTCAACTCTCGGTGGCTTCGCGCCCCCGCAACCAAACACACCAAACGCCCCGGTTCGAAAGAGCCGGGGCGTTTGTGCGTCCGGGCTTACGCTGCCACTACCTGCGCTTCCGGGATCGCCAAGTCGCGCGTTTCCAACTCCGCCAGCAGAGCGGCGAGATGGTCGGCGTCGGCCTGGACCGTCGCACAGTCGAACGTAAGCGGTGTTCTGGTCCCACCTTTCGGCGGGATCAAGGCGGAGCGAATCTCCCGGATCGCATGATCGGGAGAACGGTCTGTGTCTACGCTCGACCTTACGCTTGACCAGGAGCCCGTGCGGGTGCGCCGCATGGAGGTGATCACGGGCGATGTAGGGCGCCGGACCTGGTCGCCAGAGGAGAAGGCGCGGATCCTGGCTGAGGCGGCGGTACCCGGGGTCGTGGTCTCCGAAGTGGCCCGGCGTCACGGATTGCGGCCCCAGCAGGTGTTCGGCTGGCGCCGGGATGTCAATCGGCTTGAGATTGGGACCCTGGATCGGCGCGGAAAAGGGACCCCGTTGAGCTGGTGAGGACTTGTCGCCCAGGTCGTCCATGGAGGGGACCCGCGCGTGCCGCGCAGTGCCCTCATCTGCGAGGGAGCGGCACGCGCGGGGAGGCGCTGTGGGCGACCTGGGCGACCCAGGTCAGGCGCGGTTTTTGAAGCGCCAGCTTTCGTTGCCGGTCTCGAGGATCTCGCAGTGGTGGGTGAGCCGGTCGAGCAAGGCGGTGGTCATCTTGGCGTCACCGAAGACGGACGGCCATTCCCCGAACGCCAAGTTGGTGGTGACGATCACGGAGCTGCGCTCGTAAAGCCGGCTGATCAGATGGAACAGCAGCTGACCGCCGGACTGGGCGAAGGGCAGGTAACCGAGTTCGTCGAGGACGATGAAATCCATCCGCGCGAGATAATCGGCCAGGCGCCCCTGCCGGCCGGCCCTGGTTTCAGCCTCCAACCGGTTGACGAGATCGACGACGTTGAAGAAGCGTCCCCGGGAACCGGCCCGGATGCAAGCCCGGGCGATCGCGATGGCGAGATGGGTCTTGCCGGTCCCGGTGCCGCCGACCAGCACGACGTTGCGCTGCTGGGCCAGGAAGGCGCCGCCGGCGAGATCGCGCACCAGGGTTTCGTTGACCGGCGTGTCGTCGAAGGCGAAATCGTCGATGTCCCTGGCGAGCGGCAGCTTGGCGATGGTGATCTGGTACTTTATCGAGCGCGCCTGCTTCTCGGAGATCTCGGCGGCGAGCAGGTCGCCGACGACCCGCTGCGGCTCGTGCTGGCGCTTGACGGCGGTGGCAATGAGTTCATCGTAGGCGGCCTTCATGCCGTAGAGCTTGAGTTCGCTCATGGTGGCCAGGATCTCGGCACGCTCCATCACAGGGGTCTCCTCAGGCTGTCGTAGCGGGCGCAATCGGCGGCCGGCTCGTGCCGGAGCCGCAGGGCATCGGAGGTCATGATCGTGATCGGCGCCGCGCGAGGATATTGAGGATGACGGCGGCGGAATAGACACCCTCGCGCAAGGCCTCGGCGCAGGCCGCCTCGACGGCCGGCAGCCCGTCGCTCAGCACGGCGCCGAGAATGTCCACCATCTGCCGGTCGCCGTCCTCGACGGCGGCGAGTTTGCGCCGGACGCGTTCCAGACCGGATGGCAGGACCCAATCCTTGAACGGTGCCCCATTGCGCAAGGCCCCCGGTTTGCGCGCCAGGACCGGGACATAGTGCCAGGGATCGAACACCGTTCTGTCGCGCCCGAAGCACCGGGCGTGTTCACCGACAATCCGTCCATCCTGGCGCAGTTCGATCCGCTCGGCATAGGCGCGGATTTCCACCGGACGGCCCACCGCGCCGGCCGCGACCGAGTATTTGTTGTTGTCGAAGCGCACCAGACAGGTCTTGGACACCGAAGCCGGTACGGCATGGAAGCCGTCGAACCGTCCGGCATAAGGAACCAAGCTCGGCCGCTCTGCCTCGAACATCTCCCAGACCGTCCGCTCCCGCATTTCAGGATGGCGATATGCCTTGGCGTGGGCGACGCAGCGATCCAGGAGCAAGCCGTTGAGTTCGTCGTGGCTCTTCACCCGCAGCCGGGGGGTGAAGAAGCGCTCGCGGACCAAGCCGACCTGGTTCTCGACCTGTCCCTTTTCCCAGCCCGATGCCGGGGTGCAGGCGACCGGATCGACCAGATAGTGGCTGCACATCTGCAGGAAGCGCCGGTTGTAGACACGCTCCTTGCCGGCGAAGATCGTGTCGACCGCCGTCTTCATGTTGTCGTAGATGCCCCGCGTACAGGCTCCCTTGAAGAAGGCGAAGGCCCGGTCGTGGGCGTCGAATACCATCTCCTGGCTTTCGCGCGGATAGGCCCGCACGAACAGCATCCGGCTGTGGCACAGGCGGACATGGGCCACCTTCACCGTGACCGTCGTTCCGTTGATCAGGACGACCTCATGGCTCCAATCGAACTGGTAGGCCTCGCCTGGTGCAAAGCTCAACGGCACGTAGGCTTGGGCGACGGAGGGCCCCTGCTCCTGACGCCAAACCCGGGCATAACGACGGACAGCGTCGTAGCCACCTTCATAGCCGCGGGACCGTAACGTTTCGAACAGCCGGACCAGCGTCAGGCGTTCCCGTGATGCCTTGCCCTCGTTGGCCAGCAACAGAGCATCCAGCTCTTCACGCCAGGGGCCGATCTTCGGCAAAGGCTGGTTCGTGCGCGTGTAGCGGAACTCCGTGGCCTCCGACCGGATCACCTTCCGCACAACCTTCCGGGACAGCCCGAACTCCCGGCAGATCACCTTGATTGATCGGGTCGTGCCCCACGGGGTGGTGTAGGAGCTGTGGGGAACCGGCCCGCCGTAGCGCCCTCCGATGGCTGGCGTAGGCGGGCCGGTTATCCATAGCGGGGCGGTCATCGCGGTTCTTCGATAGAGTCTGGTCACCACACCTCAACCCGACCGAAGGGTGACCACGATGACCGACGAGATGATGGCGCTTCGCGCGATGCTTGAGAAGGGCGCGGATGCCGATGTTCTGCGCGAGATGATCGGCTTTGCTGCCGAGCGGCTGATGGAGTTGGAGGTGCAGGGCCTGACCGGCGCCGGTCATGGCGAACGGTCGGCCGAGCGACTGGTTCAGCGCAACGGCTATCGCGATCGCGACTGGGAAACTCGAGCCGGCACCGTCGAGCTGCGCATTCCCAAACTGCGCAAGGGCTCCTACTTCCCCGGCTTTCTGGAGCCGCGGCGGATGGCTGAGAAGGCGCTGACGGCGGTGATCCAGGAGGCCTACATCCAGGGCATCTCGACGCGCTCGGTGGACGATCTGGTCCAGGCCATGGGAATGTCTGGCATCTCCAAGAGCCAGGTCAGTCGGTTGTGCGCCGAGATCGACGAGCGGGTTAAGACCTTTCTCGGCCGTCCCATCGAGGGCGACTGGCCCTACCTGTGGCTGGATGCCACCTACGTGAAGGTGCGCCAGAACGGACGCATCGTTTCGGTCGCCGTGACCATCGCGGTGGCGGTCAACACCGACGGCCGGCGCGAGGTGCTGGGCATGGACATCGGCCCGTCCGAGGCGGAAACCTTCTGGATCGAGTTCCTACGCAAGCTCAAGCGCCGTGGTCTGAGCGGCGTCAAGCTGGTGATCTCCGACGCCCATGGCGGCATCAAGGCCGCCGTCACCCGGGTCTTCCAGGCGACGTGGCAAAGGTGCCGGGTCCATTTCTCCAGGACAGCGCTCACCCACGCCGGCAAGAGCGGACGCCGTGTCGTGGCGGCCTTCATCGCCACGGCCTTCGCCCAGGACGATGCGGCATCTGCTCGCACGCAGTGGCGGCAAGTGGCCGATCAGGTCCGGGCCAAGCTGCCGAAGCTGGCCACCCTGATGGACGAGGCGGAAGAAGACGTCCTGGCCTACATGACCTTTCCCAGGGAGCATCGGGCCAAGCTCCACTCGACAAACCCGATTGAACGTCTCAACGGCGAGATCAAGCGGCGCACCGAGGTTGTCGGCATATTTCCCAACGAGGAAGCGATTACGAGGCTCATCGGCGCCATCCTCTTGGAGCAAAACGATGAATGGGCCGTTCAGCGGGCACGCTACATGACGCTGGAAACCATCGCCCCGCTCGGCGATGATCCCATCGTCAGCCTGCCCGCTGTGGCCGCCTGACCATCCGGCCAGACCGGCCGGAGAACCTGATGAGCGACCCAGATCCTACACCACTCCTCGGGGCATGATCCCTTGATCGGCTTCTGCTGCACGAAGTAGGCACGGCGGATCTTCGCGATCGTTTCCACAATCAGCATCCCTCGACAGGCCTCCATGTCCTCCATGGCGGCTAGTGTGGACCCAAAGCTTCAGGGGTCCCGTTTGGATGCCGATCACCCCCTATACGGGGTCCTTATTCCATGCCGATTCACAGGCAGCCTGGGCGCCGCTGCGCATGTCGCGCAGAACACGAGCAACCGCCGCTCGGCGATCGACGGCCGGACCACCCGTCACCCCGGCTACGCCGTCAGCCTGAGAATCCGCAAACGGATCGAGGAGGTGTTCGGCTGGATCAAGGGAGCCGGCTTGCGCAAAACGCGTCATCGCGGAACGGCCCGCGTCGGTTGGATGTTCACCCTGACCGCCACCGCCTACAACCTGATCCGCCTGCCCAAGCTGCTGGCGGCGGCTTAATCACGCCCGAAGTCCGCCTCAACGGCGGCTACGGGCGTCTCGGAGCGCGAAAAGGCACTCCATTCCGACAAAAACGGGCGTCGGAAACCCCATTTCCAAGCCTCAACCGAGGAAAAAAAGCCGGAATATGTTCGTTTTCCCGTGTCCTGCTAAACGTCTACGGGCGGCAGAGGCAACTCTCGGTGGCTTCGTGCTCCCGCAACCAAACACACCAAACGCCCCGGTTCGAAAGAGCCGGGGCGTTCGTGCGTCCGGGCATTGCGCATTCGAGCAGCGCCATCGCAGGCTGCCAGGACGAGATCATCGCGCGCACCAGTTCCATCGCCTCCGCGCTGTCCTGGCCGCGCAAGAGATAACGTCCGGCTGCGCAGAGTGCAACCGATCAGCGATATGGCACCCCGGCCACGAAGCTTTTACAATGCGCCGTCGACCAAGCGGCCGGAGGAGCGGTGACGGGGGAGCGTAGGCGGGCGACCGCGGTGGATGTGGCGCGGCTGGCTGGGGTATCGCAGTCCGCAGTATCACGGTGCTTTACCGAGGGGAGCAGCGTTTCCGCGGAGATGCGCGCCCGCGTCCAGGAGGCTGCGCGGCGGCTTTCCTATCGTCCCAATGCCATTGCGCGCAGCCTGACGACCAGGCGCACCAATCTGGTCGGTGTCGTCATGGGCGATCTGGACGGGCCGTTCCAACCCTATCTGTTCGAGACGCTGACCCGTGGGCTGGCCATGCGTGGCAAGCAGCCGCTGTTGGTGCGCGGCGACCCGGCGAACGCGCTGGACGGCACCGCGATGGCCGCTCTCGACTATCAGGTGGATGCGGTGATGGTGACGGCAGGCAGCGTGTCGCCCAGGACGATCCGCGGCTTGATGGCGCTCGGCGCCCCCCTGCTCCTCTATGGCCGGGCGGTGGAGGCGGACAGGGTGGACAGCATCTGCTGCGACAACCCCCTCGGCGCCCGTCTGGTGGCGCGCGCGCTGGTCGCGGCCGGTCACCGCCGCATCGCCTATCTCGGCGGGCGTCCCACCGCCTTTTCCGAGCAGGAACGCGGCACCGCCTTCCGGACCGAACTGGCGGACCTGGGCATGCCGCTGGTTGCGGTGGGAGAGGGAGACTATGGCTATGACAGCGGCTACCGCGAGTCCCTGCGGTTGCTGGCCGGTCCCGATCGTCCGGACGCCCTGTTCTGCGGCAATGACGCCATGGCGTTCGGTGCGCTCGATGCGGCACGCACCGCGCTTGGCCTGCGCGTGCCGGAAGAGCTGTCGATCGTCGGGTTCGACGATGTGCCGATGGCAGCCTGGCCGAGCTTCGCCCTGACCACCGTCCGCAATCCCGTCGATGACATCGTGGCCATTTTCCTGGACATGCTGGAGCGCCGGCTGGCGGATCCCGGGGCGCCGCCGGTCCTGCACCGTCCGCCGCCGGTCCTGGTCAGGCGCGGATCCGCGCGCCTTTGAGCCAGGGCGCCGACGCATTCACCAAAGCGTTACAATTCCATCATCCGCAGGTCACGCTTAACGCCTAAACCCTGCGTCAACGGCTTTGCATACGCATGCAACGTCGGTGGCGACATCAGGAAATGCGGGAAGCTTGCGGCCATGGCTGAATTGCATGTCGAGGATCTGACCGTCGCCTATGGCGGCTCCCGCGTGCTGGACGGCGTCAGCCTGCATGTCCGTCCCGGCGAATTCGTGGCGCTGCTCGGCTCGTCGGGCTGCGGCAAGACCACGCTGCTGCGGGCGGTGTCGGGATTCGTGCCGGTGGATGGCGGGCGCATCGCCATCGCCGGGCAGGACGTGACCCGGGCGCCGCCCGAGCGGCGCGATACGGCGATGGTCTTCCAGTCCTATGCGCTGTGGCCGCACATGACCACCGCCCAGAACATCGGCTACGGATTGAAGCTGCGCCGCTGGCCCCGCCCGCGCATCGCCGAGCGGGTGGCGGAGATGCTGCGGCTCCTGAAACTCGACGGGCTGGCGGACCGCAACGTCACCCAGCTGTCGGGCGGGCAGCGCCAGCGCGTGGCGCTCGGCCGGGCCCTGGCGGTCAAGCCCGACATCCTGCTGCTGGACGAGCCGCTGTCCAACCTCGATGCCCGCATCCGGCTCGAACTGCGCCACGAAATCCGCGCGCTCCAGCAGCGGCTGGGCATCACCGCGGTCCATGTCACCCACGACCGCGAGGAGGCCATGGTGATGGCTGACCGGATCGTCATCCTGAACGCCGGCACCATCGCCCAGATCGGCACGCCCGAGGAGATCTATCGCCGCCCGGCGAGTCCCTTCGTCGCAAGTTTCCTCGGTGCCGACAATGTCGTGACCCTGCACGCGGTGCGGACGGCCGGGGCGCTGGAGATCGCCGCCGGCCCGGACCACGACGCCGTCCGCCTGCCGCTCGGCGACGACCGGGCGTATGGCGCGGCGACGGCCGAAGGACCGGTCGACGCACATTTCCGCACCGAGGCCGCGAGGCTCGCCGCCCCCGGTGCGGTGCCGGCGGACGCGCTGGTCCTGCGCGGCCGCATCACCCAGACCGCCTATCCCGGCGGCCGCTGGCGCTACGGCGTCGCGGTCGGCGGCACGGTCTTTCTGGTCGACGACGACGAACGCCGAACGGTCGGCGACGCGGTCGCCATCGTCATCCAGCCTTCGGCCCTGCATTGCTTCCCAGCGCGGCGGGAACGGCCTGAGGCTACCCCAACCATCTGGCCCAACCATCTGGCCTAACCATCCGGGAAGAAGGGGGATTTTGATGAAGTTCGTGACGCTGAGGACGCTGCTTTCCGGCGCCGCCGCTCTGGCGCTCGCCGCCGGTCTTGCCGCGGCGCCGCTGAAGGCCGAGACGGTGCTGACCGTCGTCACCGCCGGCGACCAGAACATGGTCGACTACGTCAACGAGTATCTGGCGCCGAAGTTCGAGGCGCAGAATCCGGGCGTCAAGGTGCGCGCCGCCGGCACCGGGCCGGGCGATGGCGGGTCGCAGAAGATCTATGAGAAGCTGAGCGCCCAGGCCGCCGCCGGAGCCGCCCGCTGGGACGTCGACGTCGCCGTCATCCACCAGAAGATGGCCGGGCAGATGGTGCAGGAAAAGATGCTCGCCGCCTATGTCGGTGACGTCCGGACCGGCACGCTCGCCAGCCGCGACAGCGCGCGCAATGCGCTCGGCACCGACGTCACCGGCTATGTCCTGCCGATGTTCCACAGCCAGATCGCGCTGGCCTACAACCCCGAACTGGTGAAGGCGCCGCCCAGGAGCTATGCCGAACTGGCGGAGTGGGTGAAGGCCAACCCGAAGGCGTTCGGCTACAACGGCATCAAGGGCGGCATGTCGGGCGTCGGCTTCGTCACCGGCTGGGCCGCCGCCAACATCGGCGACGCGGCCAAGCTGGAGAAGGGCCCCTACGACGCCGCCATGAAGCCGGCGATCGAAAAATCCCTCGCCGGGCTGAGGGACTTCAACAGGAACGTCACGCTCACCCCCGGCAACGCCGGCACGCTCGACATGCTGAACCGCGGCGAGATCGTCATGGGTCCGGTGTGGGTGGACATGTTCTACAGCTGGCAGGCCGACGGCCGCCTCAACCCGGCCATGAAGCTGCAGCTGATCGGCCCGGGCATGCCCGGCCAGCCGATGTACTACGCCGTCCCGGCCAAGGCGGCCAAC
>NZ_CP012401.1:1107500-1367500 GCF_001305595.1 Azospirillum thiophilum | reverse complement strand
GAACAGCAGCAGAAGCACGCCCATGATGATCTCGATGCCGCAGATCAGACGCACCGGCCCGGAGACCGGATGGATATCGCCATAGCCGACGGTGGCGAAGGTCACGATGGAGAAATAGATGCCTTCGGCGAAGGTCAGATCACGCCTGACACCTTCGATGACGAAGTTCGGCTCCACCATGAAGCGGTCCATGATGGTGTAGATGGCGCCGAACAGGATGATGCACAGCGAATAGAAGGTGAGGAAGGCGAAGGCCGGCAGCACCAGCCGTGCCGATTGCTGGAAGAACCCTTCGAACAGCAGTCCGGCATCGAGCAGGAAGATGGCGATGTCGCGGGCGACCAGGGCGACGATCGCGGCGACCGCCGACATGGACAACAGGAAGATGGCGCCGACCGTCTGCGTGTCGATGTCCTGACCCGGCACCAGGAAGGTCAGGGCGCCGATGCCCCAGACCGGGGCCATCCACAGGAAGATCCGGTCGAAATGGCCGCCTTCGCGCAGACGCCGCGACATCACGATCCGCCGGATGTCCTCCGCCCGCCACCAGGCACCGCCCAGGAACGCGGCCAGCGGCAGGACGAAGGCGATGGCCTGGGTCAGCGGCCGGATGTTGTGGAAATTGCTTTCCAGGAAAAAGACGAAGATGCAGGCATAGACGCCGATGAAGTTGGTCAGGGCCAGCGTGAAGAACTGGCTGCCCGGAAACAGGTAGTGGAAGGCGCCGACCGCCAGCCCGACCGATCCCAGAAGCACGAAGGTCAGGTCGCCCGACACCGACCGGATCGACAATGCGATCAGGCCGAGCAGCAACGCGGTCAGCAGCGCCCCGCCCAGCCAGGATTTGGATGCACCGCGCGCGCCATGGGCACCGGCATGCGCGCCGACAGTGGGGGCCGCTGCTGTGGGACTTGCCGTCCGGGGGCGGCGGTCGGGAACGATCTGGTCCATGGGGCGGCAACCCGAAGCGGAAACAGGCACCGGCGCCGGCGCCTCAACGAAAGTCATGGTTCGGAGTTATAGCGGTTCGCCCACCCCAACCGTCAGAGATTTCCGCACGGGAGGTAAGGATTTCGGGCGGAGGCCGGGTCCGCCCGACGCCGCTCACCAGCCGCCGGTGGCAAGCCAGCGGTCGACCATGTCGAGCCGGTCCCAGCCCCAGAAGGGTTCGCCGTCGACGAGGACGAAGGGAGAGCCGAAGACCCCGCGGTCGACCGCATCATCCGTTTCCGTCCGCAGCCGGTCCTTGACCGTCGGGTCCTGGAGCGCGGCCGTCACCGCGGCGCGGTCGATGCCGAGGCTGCCCAGCGTCTGCGACGCGATCTCCGCCACCGTGTCGGACGGTCCGATGTCGCGCCCTTCGCCGAAATGGGCATGGAATAGCGCGCGGGCCAGCAGCTTCGCCTGTTCCGGATGCTGGTCGGCCAGCCAATAGAAGGCACGCGACGCCGCGACGCCGTTGACCGGCGCCGAATCGGGGAAGGTGAAGGGAACGCCGGTCAGCCGGGCGATGCGGCCGACATCGTGCGTCAGATATTCGCCGCGCAGCGGCTGCTGCAGGTTCGGCTTCATGCCCGTCACCTTGAAGATGGCGCCGAGCAGGACAGGGTGCCAGATGACGGAGCGGCCATGCTTCGCCGCCAGTTCGTCGATGCGCAGGCTGGCGAAATAGCCGTAGGGCGAGGCGAAGTCGAAATAGAAGTCGATGGGGTCGGACACGCGCATTTCCTCTCCGCTGGTTTTCAGAAAGGTTAACGCGTGCGTAAGGAAGCGTCCAGGGGCAGGCGCCCTCCCCCGAACGGCCGGGCGTTCAGACCGTCAGCAGCTAGACCGCCCGCACCTTGGCGTCGAAGACGTAGCCGGCGCCGCGTTCGGTCTTGATGATGCGGG
Organism: Azospirillum thiophilum; assembly: GCF_001305595.1. Taxonomy (NCBI): domain Bacteria; kingdom Pseudomonadati; phylum Pseudomonadota; class Alphaproteobacteria; order Rhodospirillales; family Azospirillaceae; genus Azospirillum; species Azospirillum thiophilum. The sequence goes on along the minus strand of NZ_CP012401.1, from coordinate 1,365,610 downwards.
GTTCCTTCGGATTGGCCTCGATCTTGCGGCGCAGGCGCAGGATCAGGACGTCGATGGACCGGTCGAACACCTCCGCCCCGTCGACCCGGGTGAGGTCAAGCAGCTGGTCGCGGGTCAGCACCCGCTGCGGCCGCTTGACGAAGGCGGCGAGCAGACCGAATTCCGCCTTCGTGAGCTCAACCTCGCGCCCCTCCTGCCCGCGCAGGCGCTGGGCGGTGAGGTCGAGCTCCCAATTGGCGAACTGCACGACGGCCCGCAGTTCGTCGGCATTGCGCGGCGGACGTCCGTCATTGGAGACGCGGCGCAGCACCGCCTTGATGCGGGCCAGCAGTTCGCGCGGGTTGAACGGCTTGGTCAGGTAATCGTCCGCCCCCAGCTCCAGCCCGACGATGCGATCAACGTCCTGGTCCTTGGAGGACAGGATGATGACGGGGATCTGCGATTCGGTGCGAATCTGGCGGACCAGCCCCAAACCGTCGCCGTCGGGCAGGCGGAGGTCGCAGACCACGAGGTCGACGGGCTCGCCATCCAGGGCCTGCTTGGCCGATGCGGTATCGTGCGCCGTGGTGACCCGGTAGCCTTCCCCCGCCAGATAGGACGCCAGAAGCTCCCGAATCGGCTCGTCGTCGTCGACCGCGAGAATGTGCATGCCTGATACCTCCCCCGATCTTCTTATCCCACGCGCGAACGACGCGCAATGCGTTACAACCCGGTAACCGTCGCCGGTCCTCCGGCTTTCGCATGAGCCGACTGAAATGGCAGCCGGCCCCGGTGACATGAAATTACCCCTTCACGGACATTAACCAGAAACATGCTGCGGTTTAAATGCCGACCATCGAACAGGGGGCGAACAGGGGACGGTGACCCGCCCGGGTGCCGGACCACCGCCAGCGATACCGCTCGTGATGGGGAATGCACCGCCATGTCGAACATCGATCATTGCCTGGAGCGCCTGGCGTTGCTCGACCGCGCAGACCGGCTGCTGAACGAGGTGCGGGTCTATGGCCAGCAGGGCTCGAACCGCGACATGCTGGCGCAGCACCGGTTGCTGCTGGGCGAGGCGCGACGCCACCTCGATTCGGCGCGCTCGGTCGGCCGGTCGGGCTGAGCCGCGACGCGCGATGCCGATCATGTCCGGTTGCAATGCCCCGGCACCGCCGGTGCCGTTCCACCGCGGCAAGCCGTCGCGGCGCCTGCCCGCCGACGGCCATCGCCGTCCGGTGCAGGACCGCTGCGGCCACCATGCCGGCTGCGCCCCCGCCGCGGCACACGGTCCCTTGCCCCAACCGGCAAAGCTCCCCATGCCGATGCCGGTCGCGCCTGCCCCGCTGTGGCGCACGATGATGGACCGCTGGCTGGCGGCGACGCCCTGACCAGCCGATACCTCACCGGCCTTCGCCACATCGTCTCCCTATTCCCGCCCGATTTCACGCCTATGCCGGCGGTTCGGGAACAACAGGAACGGAGAGACCCATCATGACCCGCGCCATCCTTCTCGCCACCACAGCACTGCTGACGGCGGCACCGGCCGCCTGGGCGGCGAACGGCTCCGCCGATGGGGGAGCCGATGGGGGGGGCGGCGGACGGCTGGCGCTGACCCGGGTTCTGCTGTCGACCGGCGGCGTCGGCTATTTCGAATATGAGGCGACGGTGAGCGGCGATGCCGACCTGTCGCTGGAGGTGCGGCGCGATCAGGTCGACGACGTGCTGAAAAGCATCGTCGTCTATGACGACAAGGGCGGCGTCGGCACCATCGGCCTTCCGGGAGCGGAACCTCTGGACACCGCCTTCCGCGAGCTGCCCTTCTCGGCCGGCGACCTCCATTCCCCGGCGGCGCTGCTGAGCGCGATGCGGGGCGCCGAGGTGACGGCCGGCGGCTCCAGCCAATTGACCGGCCGGCTGATGTCGGTGACGGAGGAGACGGCGCGCCTGCCGGGTGGCGACAACGCCACCGTGACGCGCCACCGGGTGACGCTGATGACCGCCGACGGCATGCGACAACTGGTGCTGGAGGAGGCCGACACGCTGCGCTTCACCAATCCGGCGGTGCAGGCGCAGATCGACAAGGCGCTGGCGGCGGTAGCGGACAATGCGCGGCGCGAGCGCAGGCGGCTGACCGTGCAGAGCCACGCCCCGAAGGACGGACAGGCGGGCGGCGAGCGCCGGGTGCGCGTCGGCTATGTAGCGGAGATGCCGCTGTGGAAGGCGACCTACCGGCTCAGCCTGGGAGCGGACGGCGCTCCGGCGGGAACCGGCCGGCCGCCGGACGGGCGCGGCGCGCTGCAGGGCTGGGCGGTGCTGGAGAATCTCAGCGGCGAGGACTGGCGCGGCGTCGACCTGACCGTGGTGTCGGGCAACCCGGTCACTCTGCGCCAGGCGCTCTATACCCCCTATTTCGTCGAGCGGCCCGAGGTGCCGGTCGAGGTGCTGGGCCGGGTGCTGCCGAGCGCGGACGAGGGCACGGTCACGCTGGATGCCGCCCGCCCGGCGATGCGTGCCGAATCGTCGCGCCCCGCGCCTGCGCCCGCCATGGCCGCACCGGCCCCGATGGCCGAACGGATGGCCGAACCGATGGCGAAGACTGCGACCGCCCCCTATGGATCGGCCCTGGGCACCCCGGCGGTCGCCGCGGTCGACAGCGCAGAAGCCGGCACGGCCGAGGGCGCCCAGGTGCTGTTCCATTACCCGCAGCCGGTCACGGTGCCGAACGGCGGCACGCTGATGATGCCGATCGCCGCGCGGGCCATGCCGGTGGAGCGGGTGGCGCTCTACCAGCCGGCGACCGCGGCGCGCCACCCGCTGGCGGCACTGCGGCTGCGCAACGACGGCGACACCGCGCTGCCGCCGGGATTGCTGACCTTCTACGACCGCGCCTCCGGAACCGCTGCGACCGCCGCCGCAGGGAACACCGCCGCAGGGAACACCGCCGCCGGGAACACCGCCTATGTCGGCGATGCCCGCATGGCGACCCTGCCGGCGGGCGACAGCCGGCTGCTGTCCTTCGCCGTCGATCAGTCGGTGACCGTCGACCGCGAGGAGAAGCCGGATCGCCGGCTGTCGCGCGCCACCATTGCCGACGGGGTGCTGACACTGTCGGTGATCGACCGCCAGACCACCATCTACACCGTCGCCGGTGCTCCGGATGGCGACCGCAATCTCGTGATCGAGCATCCGCGCCGCGCCGGTTGGACCCTCGCCGAAGCGGCGGGCGGTGGAACGGACGGCAAGCCGGACGCAACCGCGATCGCCTACCGCCTGCCGCTCGCCGTGCCGGCCGGCAAGACGGTGACGCTGACCGCCACGCTTGAACGGCCGAGGCAGGAACGCATCGTCCTGACCGACCTGAGCGCCGACCAGATCGCCGCCCGCGCCGCCGCCACCGAACTCCCGGCGGAGGTGCGGCAGGCGCTGACCGCGATGGCCGGGCTGCGCGCCGCCGTCGCCGAGAAGGAACGCCGGATCGCCGAGCTGGAGCGCGACCGGACGGACCGCATCGCCGACCAGGACCGTCTGCGCGAGAACCTGAAGGCCCTGCCCGCCGGCAGCGACCTGCACAAGCGCACGCTGGCCAAGATGGCGGAGGCCGAGAACCGCCTGGACGCGATCGCCCGCGACCTCGCCACCGCCCGCGGCGAGGCCGAGGCGGCGCGGCAGACGCTGCGCGAGCGGGTCAAGGCGCTGGCGATCTGAGGGCAATGGCAAGGGACGGTGGCGGCGGGCGATGCCCGCCGCCCCGGTTCCCTACAGCGTCGTCGCGCTGCAATAGGCCCAATCTTCGCCCTGGAGGCCGAAGAACGCCGCGACCGGCTTGCCGCTGGAGCGGTCGACGACGACTCGGAAGCGGCTGCCGGTGCAGGTGCCGGCGGCCTGCCTGGCGAAGGGCAGCTTGACGTGCTTGGACTTCAGGCAGGCGTTGGACATCTTGGGCGGGGAGGCCGGGCCGTCCACCTTCCTGCCGTTCAGCACCATGTAATAGGTGGTGGCCTGGCCGCCCTTGACGTCCGCCTTCACCTCGATCTTGCCGAAGCGCGACTTGTAGAGGCCGGCATCCTGCTCGCCGTCCGGCCCCCCGGCCGGCAGCGTCCGGAAGGAGATGGCCGCGCAGGACGGCGGGTCCTTGGCCAGTGCCGGGGTGGCGAGCATGGCGAGGCCGCCGGTCAGCAGAAGGGCGGCAATCCGTGACGGCTGCATGGGCTGCATGGGAAACCCCTTTCGAACCGGTTGGAACGTCACTTCGGCATCACGCAGAAGGTGGTCTGCTGCATCAGGGCGCAGTCCTTCTCCACCCCGCCGTCCAGCATCGCGATCTCGACCTGGGTGATGACCAGGGTGCGGCCCGGCTTCACCACGCGGGCGCGGGCGATCATCACGTCGCCCTTGGCCGGCGACATCAGGTTGATCTTGAACTCGACCGCCAGCACCTCCGCCCCGGCCGGCATCAGGCTCAGCGCGGCATAGCCGCCGGCATTGTCGGCCAGCGTGCTGACCATGCCGGCATGGAAGAAGCCGTGCTGCTGGGTGAGGTCGGCGCGGAAGGGCAGCCGCATCTCGCAGAAGCCGGGCTCGATGGCCGCCAACTCGATGCCGAGCGTCCTGCAGATCGGCTGCTGTTCGAACGAGGCGAGGCAGCGCGCCTTCCAGTCGGCGGCGCGGGGTTCGAAGGTGGCGGGCAAGGCTGGGGTCTCCGACAAGGGGATGCTGCGCCACAGCCTGCGTCAGCCGCTCCGCCGGATCAAGCGGACGAATGGACAGAGCGCCTCGCTCCCCGTGGTGTCACCCCCCGATCAGGCCCATCTGCGGGCTGGACGGTTCGGCATGGGCCCGCATCGGCATGCGGCCGGCGAGATGGGCGCCCCGGCCGGCGCTCACCGCGTCGCGCATCGCCGCCGCCATCCGCACCGGATCGCGCGCCTTCGACACCGCGGTGTTCAGCAGCACGGCGGCACAGCCCAGCTCCATCGCGCGGGCGGCGTCCGACGCGGTGCCGATGCCGGCGTCCAGCACCACCGGAACCGGGCTGCGGGCGCAGATCGTCTCGATGGCGTGCGGGTTGCGGATGCCAAGCCCCGACCCGATGAAGGCGCCCAGCGGCATCACCGCGGCGGCGCCCAGGTCGGCCAGCTTGCGGCAGGTCACCGGATCGTCGTTGCAGTAGGGCAGCACGACGAAGCCGTCATTCACCAACTCCTCCGTCGCGCGCAGCAGTTCCTCCACGTCGGGATAGAGCAGCTCGCGGTCGCCGATCACCTCCAGCTTGATCCAGGGGGTATCCAGCGCCTCGCGCGACAGCTGCGCGGTCAGCACGGCCTCCTTGGCGGTCATGCAGCCGGCGGTGTTGGGCAGCAGCCCGACCGGGCCGCCCGGCCGCCCGGCGGTGGCGCGGGCCAGCACGTCGACCAGGCTTTCCGAATAGCCGTCCAGGCTGATGCGCCGGATCGCCAGCGTGACCAGCTCGCTGCCGCTGGCCGCCAGCGCGTCGAGCATGACCTGCTGGTTCGGATAGCCGGCGGTGCCCAGGAACAGGCGCGAACCGAAGCTGCGCCCGGCGATGACTAGGGGGTCGGCGGGAATGGTTTGGGACATGGAATCAGGACCTTCGCAAAGGCGCTTCCCCGTTTTCGGAGGAAGGGAGATGTCGGGGGGCTGCCGCCCTGGTTCAGCCGCCCTGGATCGGGCGGACGATCTCCAGGCTGTCGCCCGGCCGGAGCGCGGTGCCGGCCCACTGGCGGCGGGGAACCACCGTGCCGTTGAGGGCGACGGCGACGCCGCGGGTTCCCTCGGCGATGCCGCGGGCGGCCAGCAGTTCGGCGACAGAGGCGGCGGCGAGCGGCTCGTCGCGGCCGTTGACGCGGAGGACGGCGCTCATGCGGCGGCTCCCGCCAGGACGAAACGGTCGGCGGCGAACGGGCGCAGCAGCGGATCGGTCTCCCCGGTCAGCACCAGCCGGGCGATGCCATCGGCGGTCACCGGGGTCAGCAGGATGCCGTTGCGGTGGTGGCCGGTGGCATGGATCAGGCCGGGAATCCCGCTGTCGCCCAGGACCGGCGCATCGTCGCGGCTGCCGGGGCGGAAGCCGGCCCAGGCCTCTTCGATCGGCAGTTCGGCGATGCCCGGAAGCGCCCGCCATGCCCCCTCCAGCAGGGCGAACTGGCCGCCCGCGGTGAGGCGGTCGTCGAAGCCGCGCTCCTCCGTCGTGGCGCCGATCAGCAGCCGGCCGTCCAGCCGCGGGATCAGGTAGGTACCGGGCGTCCACACCACATGGCGCAGCAGCGGCAGCCGCGGGTCCATGCGCAGGCAGACCATCTGCCCCTTCACCGGCCGCACCGGCGGCCTTGCCACGGGCGGCAGGCCGGGCACCCCGGCCGACCAGGCGCCGGCCGCCAGCACAACCCGGTCGGCCCGGTGCAGGCTTCCGGCGACACGCACCCCAATGGCACGACCGCCCTCCACCGCCAGCGCGACGTCGCCGCATTGCTCGTGCAGGCGGGCACCGGCAGCCTCCGCGGCGCGGCGCAAGGCGGTGGCGACCTTCCGGTTGTCGACCTGATGGTCGCCGGAACAGAACAGGGCGCCGGCGACGCCGGGTTGCAGATAGGGCTCGCGCCGCCGCACCTCGGCCCCGCCCAGCCACTCCACCGGCAATCCGAGATCGCGCTGGAAGCCGTGCAGGAAGCGGACCTTGGCGGCATCGTCGGCATTGAGCGCGATGACCATGGTGCCTTCGCTGCGCAGATCGACCGGCAGGCCGCTCGCCGCCTCCAGGTCGCGGGCGAAGTCCGGCCACAGCGCCTGCGAGGCGCGGGTCAGCGGCAGCAGTCCCTCCTCGCCCGGCTCGGTCTCGACGCAGGCGGCCAGCATGCCGCCGGCGGCATGGGTGGCGCCGCGACCGGCCTCCCCCCGTTCGAACAGCTCGACGCGGCAGCCGGCCGACGCCAGCCTCCAGGCGATGGCGAGGCCGATGCAGCCGGCGCCGATGATGGCGACGGACGGGCGGGCTCCCGAGTCGGGAGCGGAAAACGGATGTGGTTCGGGCGCATCGATCATGCGGCGGCTCCCTTCGCTGGAATTACCCAGACAGGTTCGATGGGTGTGTTCTCAGCCGCGCGACCACCGCGCGGCACCCCAGGCCTATGTTTTTGCCTTATGCCAACATTCAGCTGGCCCTACAAGCGGAATCGCGGCCCCGCTGCGGCAGGACCGGCGACACCGGGACGGACCCAGGGGCGCCTTTTCCCGTTTGTCCAGCCCGGATCGAACCGGATAGCCCCTTCCGCAGCATGGGCTTGCACCGCCGCAACCCTTCATGCTCCCATGCCGGTACGCCGCATCATCGAGAAAGGGACCGGACGCGACGATGGAGTATGCCTTCACCACCGTCGGCGACCGCGACGGGATCCTGCTGTCCGGCCGCTGCACCTACGAGGACGGCAACCGCTTCCACGACATGCTGCGCGACTGGGACTTCCTGGCAAGGCCGATGGTGCCGCTGGACCTGCGGTTCGTCTCCTTCATCGACTCCGCGGCCATCGGCATGCTGTTCATCCTGGCCAACCGCTGCCGCGAGGCCGGCGGCCACATCGTCGCCAGCGGTGCCGCCCCCCACATCGTTCGTGCGCTCCGCCGCGCCACGCTGGAACGCTATATCGAGCTCAGGTAAGGGGAGCTCAGGCAAGGGACGCCCCGGAACGCGGATACGAAAAAGCCCGCTCGGTCTTTCGACCTGCGGGCCTTTCGTCGTTCCCGTATCCCCGGGATGGTCCCATCTGCATGGGAGTGGTGCGGTCGAGAAGACTCGAACTTCCACGGGTTGCCCCACAGCGACCTCAACGCTGCGCGTCTACCAATTCCGCCACGACCGCACGAGGCTGGTAGCCCCGACCTGCGCTTGCGCGCCTCATCGGGTGGAGCGGGTAGATATCAGCTTCCCGAGGGTCGATCAAGCGCTACAATCATCATCCGCGAAGAAAAATGCGAACGGCCCCTCATCCCTTCTTCCAAACCCTTCTGCCCGACCCTTCTGCCGAGACCCTATCGAATGACATCCGTGACCAGCCTGCCCGCCAGTCCGATCCCGTCCGACACCCCCGCCGGCCTCCGCCCCGCCGCACTTCCCCCGGTCGAGTGGCGCATCTCCGACCGGCCGGTCCCCTACCCCGAGGCGATCGCCGAGATGGAGGCCCGCGTGGAGGCGATCCGCGCCGGCACCGCGCCGGAGATGGTGTGGCTGCTGGAGCATCCGCCGCTCTACACCGCCGGCACCAGCGCCCGGGACGAGGATCTGCTGGAGGCCGACCGCTTCCCGGTCTACCGCACCGGCCGCGGCGGCCAGTACACCTACCATGGGCCGGGCCAGCGGGTGGCCTATGTGATGCTGGACCTGAAGGCGCGCGGCGCCGACATCCGCGCCTATGTCCACGATCTGGAGGAGTGGATCATCCGCACGCTTTCCTCCTTCACCATCAGGGGGGAGCGGCGCGACGGCCGCGTCGGCATCTGGGTCGACAAACAGCCCTATGGCGGCGTGAGGGGCCAGGAGGACAAGATCGCCGCCATCGGCGTGCGGGTGCGGCGCTGGGTCAGCTTCCACGGCATCGCCCTGAACGTCGAGCCGGACCTCGGCCATTTCGGCGGCATCGTTCCCTGCGGCATCGCCGGGCATGGCGTCACCTCCATCGTCGCGCTGGGCCAGCTGGTGACGATGGAGGACGTCGATTCCGCCCTGATCGCGGCATGGCCGGAGGTGTTCGGCGGCCCGATGCGGGGCGAGGAGGGCGAGGACACAGGCGCCTGAACGGCCCCGGTCAGTATTTCTTGAACCCGCCGCCGGCCGGCGTCGCGGCCTGTCCGGCAGCGGGATTGACGCGCGGATCCTTGTTGTCCATCGACTGCACCGTGCAGCCGGCGGAATCGCCGTTGCGGAACAGGTAGATCTTCTTGGGATCGGCCTTCTTGCCGGGATCGTGCAGGTTCAGGCCGTGGCCGAAGGCGACGCCCATCACCTGCCCGTTGAAATAGGCGCGGAACCGCATCGGCGTGATCTCGCCGAAGCGCAGGGCGGCGCAGTCCTTGCTCAATTCCTTCTCGAACGTGCCGGCCTTGCGCCAGTCCTCCTTGGAGCGGATCGTCATCCATTGCGGCGGCAGCGCGAACTGCACGATGGGCGGCGCGAAGGGAAGCTGGGCACCCGGCTGGGGCGGCGCCAGATGGCCGGGCTCGGTCCGCTCCAGCGGCCCGGCCAGCGCCGGGGCGGCCGCCATCGGGCCTGAAATGGACAGAACCAGGATCAGGGCCGCCAGCCGGCGGCACGGATCAAATCCGGACATCGACCCCCCGCTCCCCGAAAGGCTCGACCGGCTTTTCCTTGGCCGGGGCGGTGGGCGGAGCGGACGGGACCGCTGTCCCGGCGCCCAGCCGCCCGGACAGGGTGAGCGACAGGTCCAGCGTCTCCCCGACCGCCGGGGTGTTGCGCGGCGACAGGACCACCGTGCCTTCCAGCCCGTCCGGCGGCCCGGTCATCGCCCCGGCCAGCACCTCCATGAGAGGGCCGAGACCATCGGCGGGAATGCCGTCGGCCTCGACCGTCAGCCCCCGGCCCGGCCGGATGGCCGAGCGCAGCGCGCCGATCACGGCGGCGAGGCCATCGCTCCCCCCCTCGGCCGGCACATGCGCCAGGACCAGGGCTGCCTCCTCGAAACAGGGTGACGCAGGGCCATCCGCCACGCGGAGACCGATGCCGCGCACCTCGACCGCCACATCCCCGGCACCTCCGCCCTCCGTCACCGGACCAAAGTCACCGGCAGGACCATCCAGCGCCGCCACCGCGGCCCGGCGCTCCGCATCGCTGAAACGCCCGGCAAGCGCGGCCTCCGCCGCAGCCACGCCGTCCGCCTCCATTCCGAACACCGTCAGCAGCCGCCCGAGGTCGCGCGCCACCGCCTGGATCGCCGGACCCAATTGCCCCGCAAGGCCGGCAGGGAAGCCGCCGGACGGTCCGGCCAGCGCGTCGTCCACCATCCCCGCCGCAAGGCTGAGACGGACTGCAGGCTCACCGCCCGGCGGCACCGGGGGCATGTTACGGGCAGCAGGCGGCGCCGGCTTGCGGACAGCTTTTCCCTTCGCCTCCGCCGCCTTGGCGAAGACGCCGGCAAGCATGGCCTTCATGCCCGCTACGTCGCTCACATCCTGGCTCCAGTCCCCGAACCGCAAAAGCGCTGCGGCCTCCAGCATGCCGCCATCATGGTTAGCGGAACGCTAATGCCGCGCCTACAGTGTCGGCCGCTGCTCGAACCCGGCCATTCCGGGATCCTGATCGGGCTCGGCCACCAGGTCGCGGACGATGGCGGCGGGCGGGCCGCGGCGGCAGGCGTCCAGCATGCGGTCGACGGCGTCGGCAGGGCCGGCGAACAGTGCCTCAACCGTGCCGTCGGCGCGGTTGCGCACCCAGCCGGTCAGCCCCAGCCCGCCCGCAGTGTCGACGGTCCATCCGCGGTACCATACACCCTGCACCCTGCCCAGGATGCGGACACGCACCGCCTTGCGCCCGTCCGCGCTCATGCGGCACCGCCATCTGCTGGATTGCCGCCGGCAGGACTGCCGCCGACGCCCGCGGCGGCGCGCTTGCCCGCCTCCTCGTCCAGCAGGGCCTTGCGCGACAGTTTGCCGATCATCGTCTTGGGCAGCTCCCGGCGGAATTCCACGACCTTGGGCATCTCGATGGGCGACAGCTTGTCCTTCAGGAAGCTGATCAGCTCGCCCGCGGTCAGGCTCTGGCCCTCGTCAAGCCGCACATAGGCCTTCACCGTCTGGCCGCGATACTCGTCGGGCATGCCGGCCACCACGCATTCGGCGACCGCCGGATGCAGGTAGATCGCCTCCTCGACGTTGCGGGGATAGACGTTGAAGCCGCTGCACAGGATCATGTCCTTGATGCGGTCGACGATGGTGGTGTAGCCGTCCGTGTCCATCACACCGACGTCGCCGGTGTGCAGCCGGCCGTCCACCAGCGTCTGCGCCGTCTCGTCCGGGCGGCGCCAGTATCCCTTCATCACCTGCGGGCCGCGGATGCAGACCTCGCCCTTCTCGCCGGGGGGCAGGACGCGCCGCGGTTCCTCCAGGCTGACGATCTCGACGATGGTGCCGGGCAGCGGCAGGCCGATGGAGCCCTTCTTCTCGCTGTGCTGCACCACCGGATTGACGGTGGCGACCGGCGAGCATTCCGACAGACCGTAGCCCTCGACCAGCGTGCAGCCGGTGACGCGCTCGAACGCCTCCTTCACCTCAAGCGGCAGCGGCGCCCCGCCCGACATGCAGAAGCGGATGGAGGACAGGTCGAACTCCTTCAGGCGCTTGTGATGGTTGATCGCCGTGTAGATGGTCGGCACGGCGGGGAACAGGGTGATCCGCTCCGTCTCCAGCGTGCGCATCACCTGCTCCAGCTCGAAGCGCGGCAGCAGGACGATCTCCGCCCCCAGATGCAGGCCGAAATTCATCACCGCGGTCATGGCGAAGACGTGGAACAGCGGCAGCACGCCCAGCATGCGCTCCTGTCCGTCATCGGTGCCTTCGCCGGGCTTGCGTTCCTTGGCCGCGTACCAGGTCGCGCACTGGACGGTGTTGGCGTAGAGGTTGGCATGGGTCAGCATGGCGCCCTTGGGCACGCCGGTGGTGCCGCCGGTGTATTGCAGCACCGCCACGTCGTCCCGCGGGTCGATGGCGACCGGAGCCGGCTGGCCGTCATTGTCGATCAGCCGGGCGAAGGGAATGTGACGGTCGTCGCGCGGGATCGCCGCGATCTCCGACCGCTTGGCGATGGGGAACAGCCAGTTCTTGGGGAAGGGCAGGATGTCGGCCATGCGGCAGACGACCAGCCGCTTCAGCCCGGACTCATCCAGCATCCGCGCCATCTTGCCGTAGAGCAGCTTCAGGTCCAGCGTGACCATCAACTCGATGTCGCTGTCGCCGATCTGGTGGACCAGCTCGCGTTCGGCATAGAGCGGGTTGAAATTCACCACCACGCCGCCGGCCTTCAGGATGCCGAAGAAGGCGATGACGTAATAGGGCGTGTTGGGCAGGAACAGCCCGACCCGCGTGCCCTTCCCCACCCCGATCGCCTGGAAGCCGCGCGCGGCGCGGTCCACCAGCCGGCCCAGCTCGCGATAGCTGGTGCGCTTGCCCAGGAAATTCAGGCAGGGCCTGTCGCCGTGGCGGGCCGCCGCCCCGTCCAGCAGCTCGGTCAGCGGCCTGACCGGAATCGGCATCGCCCAGTCGACCGTCGGCGGGTACGACGCCAGCCATGGATGATCGGGCAGTGTGCGGACGGCTTCCGCCATGTGCGTGTCCTCCCCCAGCGTCCTGTTCTTCCGATGCCGGTTTCTCCCGGCACCTGCGACGATCCTACGCCCGATCCCCATCCCTGGGGAGCGGAGGATCGTCCCCTGTGAATGGAGATGGGAACGCGCGGGGGATGGACAAGAAGCGGGCGGATGCCCCGGGTCAGCGCGGCCGGCGCAGGCGGTGCAGCACCTCCACCGCCATCCATTCGGCAAGCGCCCCGTCCTCGCCATCCAGGAACACGGCGACGGAGACCGGGACCGGTCCCGGCGTGTGGTAGGCGGCAGGCGTCACCCCCGGCCCGCCGCCGGTGTGGCCCCAATAGGGTCCGGCCGCCGGATCGAGCTCCACCATCATCCCCAGCCCGTAGGACGGCTCGACCCAGGGCCGCCCACCCATCGGCCCGCCGACCGGCAGCCCGTCGCGCATCCGCCGCAGCAGCAGGCCCGGCAGATACTCCTCCGTCAGGCCATGCATGAAGCGGCAGGCGTCGGCCGCGGTCATCGCCGCCACCCCGTGCGACACCCAGCCGGGATGATAGGCCGTGCCCACCGGCGCGCCGCCGAAGGCCGGGCTGGCGCCGAAGAACAGCCCGTCCAGGTCGGTGCGGGTGCGCAGCAGCGCCGCGCTGGACAGGCCGAGCGGAGAGAAGACCTCGCGCGCCAGCACCTCCGCCAGCGGAGCGCCGCCGGCCCGCTCCAGCAGCCGGCCGACCAGCAGATAGCCGATGTTCGAATAGGCGAAGACGCCGACCGGCGGTCCCTTCCCTTGCTCCGTCCCTTCGCGATTCGGGGTCACCCCGCAGCGCGCCAGGAACTCGTCGCCGCTCCAGGGTTCCCCGCCGGCGGCGACGGCGGCATGGTAGTCGGCCCGGCCGCCATAGTCGGGCAGGCCGGCGCGGTGGGCCAGCAGCTGCGCCACGGTGACGCCGCCCGGCCACCCGGCCAGCTCCGGCAGCCAGCGCCCGGCCGGCCCGTCGAGATCGACCGCGCCGCGCGCCGCCAGCCGCAGCACAGCGGCGGCGAGGATGGTCTTGGTCAGGCTGTAGACCAGTGCCCGCCGCCCCGACAGGTCGTCCGCCCCCGACTCGCCCCGCAATGAACGCGGGCGCAGGACCAGCGTGCGCACCGCCGCGGCATCGTCGGCCCCGCGGCCGCCGGCGATGGCGACCAGTGCGGTCCGGGTGGCCGGGCTGACGCTTTCCTCCTCCAGCAGGCCGGTCAGGGCGGCGGCCAGCAGCTCCTGGTCGATATCGGCGCCCGCCGCCCCGTTCTTGTCCTTGCCCATCGCCTGCCCGCTCCCCACTGCCGTCCCATGTATCGTCCCAGATAAAAGGGCCGTCCTGTGGCAAAGGGAAATCCGGTTCGTTCCCACTGGGAGAGCCCTCAGGTCGGCGATTAACCATACTTGTCCGCTGTCGTCCGACGGACGCCTGGAGTATCCTGTCTCATCGCCCCTGCGGGGAGGGCCGCGCCATGCCCGTGATGGATGCAGACCAGCGCCGGAAACTGGAAGACCAGTTGATCCGCAAGGCGGAAGAAGCGTTGCGGACCTTGCGGCGGGAGGCGGAAACCGGCGATCCCGCCCGTGTCGATTCATTGGCCGAGGGGCTGGCCGGACTGTTGAAGACCCGCGAGTTCCCCAGCCTGCGCGCCGCCGAGTTCCGCGAGCTGTCCCGCGCCTACCAGCGCGGCGCCTATCAGCGCAGCGTCGATTCGCTGCTGGTCCAGGCCGAACGCTGCGGCCATCGCGGCGACGACAAGGGGCGCAACGCCCTGCTGACCCAGGCCAAGGACCATTTCGCCAAGGCCCTGCGCCTCGGCGCCGATGACGAGTTCCGTCATGGCGTCGAGCGGCGGGTGCAGGCGACGTTGATGACCAGCAAGGACGGGGTGGACGACCGCACCAAGCAGGCGGCGAAGCGCAAGCTGGAGCAGCACGATGTCGGCGCCAAGCCGCCGAACGGTATCGAGCATCGCCGCGCCATCCGCTACGTCGACCCGGCGCTGGTGGTGGAGGCGGAGGGGCGCAGCTGCACGACGATCAACTGGTCGACCCGCGGCCTGCTGGTGGATTTGCCGCCGGCCGAGTTCAGCCATGCGGTCGGCGGCAAGCTGCGGCTCGAGCTGTACTGCCCGGAGGTGCCGGAGAGGGGCGGGCAGCGCGTCGGCGGCCGTCAGGTCGCGCATGTGGTCCGCCTCGACCCCGACCGCCACGCGGTGGCCCTGTCCTTCCCCGACATCAGCACCGTGGTGCTGGACCTGATGCATGCCATGAAGGATGCCGGCATCAAGCCCGAACCGGAGCGCTGATCGCGGACGCCGTCAACCGCCGATGAAGCGCCCATTGTGGCCGCGAAGCAGCGGATGTTCTTCCGGACCGGCGACAGGCAGCAGGCCGCTGATGCGCGCGCCCGCCTCCGCCGGCAGGCAGAACAGGTTGATCCCCATGCCGAGCCCGTGGATCTCCGTCCCGTCGTCGATCAGCCCATGGCCGAAGATCGGCTCGGACCGGCCGGCGAAGTTGGCGGGATTGTGGAAGGCGGGCAGATACCAGTAGCAGGCATAGCCCAACTCCTCCAGCAGGCGGATCAGGGCCGCCGACTTGTCCGGCCGGTCATTCTCCACATAGAGGACCGGACGGTCGCGGGCGATCAGGGCGCGCGCACCCTCCAGAACCTGGGCCTCCATCCCCTCGACATCGATCTTGATCAGGCGGATGCGGCCCGCCCCGTCATGGGCCAGCCCATCGAGACGATGAACCGGAACCGGCCGGTCGCCGGCCGGCGCGCCCAGAGACAGCGTGTCCAGCGACAGTGCGCCGTAATTGCCATCCTCCTCCATCGCCACGCCGGCAAGATGCAGGATCCCATCGGTGGCCCCGGCGGCGGCCAGCATGCCGTCCGCCCAGTCCAGCCCGTTCAGCGCCAGGTTGCCGCACAGCAGCCGGTGGTTGGCGTCGATGGGCTCCAACGCCAGAACCCGGCCTGTCGGGCCGACCAGCCGGGCCAGCGCCACCGTGTGGGCGCCGATGTTGGCGCCGACATCGATCACCCGGTCGCCGGGCCGGACGCACTGACGGAACAGCGCGACTTCCTGTTCGAAATATTCACCATAATAGTCCAGCGACCGGCCGACGACAGTGTCGGTGCGCCGGTACATCATCAGGCCATGCCGCGCCCTGACCAGCCCGACCGGCCCCGCTCCACCCAACAGATCCTCCGCCATCGCTCCCCCCTGCATAGCCCATGGGCTGCATTGCCGGCGGAAGTGTAGCGGAGCCGGTCATATACGTCACACCACCCCGATCCCGCTGGGCGCGGTAACGGCGTGTTCCTTCAGGATCGCCTCGGAAATCGCCGACACCTCGATCAGCTGCACCTCGTAGCCCCACAGGTTGGCGATGTGGCGCAGCACCGCCTTGGCGTCGCTTTCGTCCAGCAGCACGCCGTTGGTGACGCGGTGCTGCAGGATCAGCTTGCGGTCGCCGGCGAGGTCGACGTCGACGATCTGGATGTCCGGCTCCAGATAGCCGAGGTCGTACTGCCGGGCCAGCTTCTTGCGGATGTCGCGGTAGCCGCGTTCGTTGTGGATGTGATCGACCAGCAGATAGGGATCCTCGGCATCGTCGCGCACGCTGAACAGCCTGAGCTTCCGCATCAGGTGCGGGCTGAGATACTGCAGGATGAAGCTCTCGTCGCGGAAGTTGGCCCAGGCCTCGCGCACCGCCGCCATGCCGTCGCCGCGGCCGGCAAGGTCGGGGAACCACTGGCGGTCCTCGTCGGTCGGTTTCTCGGCGATGCGGGCGATGTCCTGCATCATGGCGAAGCCCACCGCATAGGGGTTCAGGCCGGAGAAGCGCTTGTCGTCGAATTCCGGCTGGAACACCACCGAAGTGTGCGAGTGCAGGAACTCCAGGAAGGCGCCCTCGCTGATCTGGCCGGTCTCGTGCAGGCGGGTCATGATCTGGTAATGGACGTAGGTGGCGCAGCCCTCGTTCATCACCTTGGTCTGTTTCTGCGGGTAGAAATACTGGGAGATGTGGCGGACGATGCGCAGGAGTTCGCGCTGCCAATGCTCCAGCCGCGGCGCCTTCTTCTCCAGGAAATAGAGGATGTTCTCTTCCGGCAGGCCGAGCAGCTTCTTGCGCTCCGACACCGACTTGGCGGGCCGCTGGCCGGCGGCCGGCTTCGGCACGGTGCGCCACAGGTCGTTGAAGGTCTGGTCCTGGTACTCCTGCCGCTCGCGCTCGCGTCGCTGCTCGGTCCGCAGGTCTGACCGCTTCTTCGGGTATTTGTGAACGCCCTGGCTCATCAGCGCGTGGGCGGCGTCGAGAACCCGCTCGACCGCGGCGTGGCCGTAGCGCTCCTCGCAATGGGAGATGAAGGTCTTGGCGAATTCCAGATAGTCCAGGATGCCCTGGGCATCGGTCCATTGCTGGAACAGCTGGTTGTTCTTGAAGAAATGGTTGTGGCCGAAGGCGGCGTGGGCGATCACCAGCGTCTGCATCGTCATGGTGTTCTCTTCCATGATGTAGCTGATGCAGGGGCTGGAGTTGATGACGATCTCGTAGGCAAGGCCGCGGTAGCCCTTGCGGTACATCATCTCGTCGCGGGCGAAATGCTTGCCGAAGGACCAGTGCCGGTACATCAGCGGCATGCCGATGGACGAATAGGCGTCGAGCATCTGCTCGGCGGTGATGACCTCGATCTGGTTGGGATAGACGTCGAGGCCCATTTCCTTCAGCGCGATATGCTCGACGGCGTCGTAGACGCGCTTGATCTTGTCGTAATCCCACTCGACGCCGTCATACAGCAGCGCGTCGGGCCTGGTGATCACAGCGGTCATTCTCGATCTCCCCCTGCCGCCCCCGCGGGGGGCGGTGATTTCCTTATGACCCCTCAGGCCCCTGCCTTCTCGCGGGCGAACAGCTCGCGGAAGACCGGGAAGATCTCCCGGCGGGAGCGGACGCGGCGCATCGCCAGCGGGCGTTCCGGGCTCTGCACCTGCTTGTAGGTGCGCCACAGCTCGGTCTCGCGGCCCAGCGCCGACAGGCCCATGTTGTGTTCCGCCGCCACCTCGATGTAGGCGAAATACTGGCACATCGGCAGGATGACATCGCGCAGCAGGGTCGCCGACTTGACGTTGTCCGACGACATGTTGTCGCCGTCCGACGCCTGGGCGGCGTAGATGTTCCATTCATTGTGCGGGTAGCGCTCCTGCACCACCTTCTGCATCTCCTCCAGCGCGGTCGAGACCACGGTGCCGCCGGTCTCGGTGGAGTAGAAGAAGGTTTCCTCGTCGACCTCCTTGGCCTCGTGGGTGTGGCGGATGAAGACGATGTCGACCGAGCGGTAGCGCCGTCGCAGGAACAGGTACAGCAACATGAAGAAGCGCTTGGCCAGATCCTTCATGTGCTCGGTCATCGAGCCGGAGACGTCCATCAGGCAGAACATCACCGCCTGGGCGATCGGCTTCGGCACCGTCTCGAAGCGGTTGTAGCGGACGTCTATCGGGTCGATGAAGGGAATGCGGCGGGAGCGCAGGACGATGCGTTCGAGCTGTTCGCGCAGCGCCTGGATCTGCTCGGCATCCTCTCCGGCCTCCTCGGCCTCGCGCAGCATCTCCTGCAACTCGAGGATCTCGTCGCGCTTGGGACGTTTCAGCGCGATGCGGCGCGACAGGCTGTTCCGCATGGTGCGGACGAGGTTCAGGTTCGCCGGCGACCCCGACACCGAATAGCCGGCCCGCGTCAGCGTGTGCGATTCCGACTGCTTCACCTTCTGTTTCACCAGATCGGGAAGCTCCAGATCCTCCAGGAAGATGTCGAGGAACTCGTCGCGCGACAGGACGAAGCGGAACTCGTCCTCGCCCTCGCCGTCGGCGCTGCCCTCGCTGCCGCGGCCGCTGCCGCCGCCGTCCGGGCGCTGGATGGTGTCGCCTTCCACATACTCCTTGTTGCCGGGCACGACATAGTCGCGCACCCCGCCCTGGGACGCGCGGTGGAAGGAGGGTTCGCGCACCCCGCCGGCGGCGATCGTCACCTTCTCGCCGTTCTCGATATCCTGGATGCCCCGTTTGCCGGAGGCGTCGCGGACCGCCTTGACCACCTGTTCCTTTGCACGGCGCAGGAAACGCTGGCGGTTGGCCAGGCTCTTGCCCTGCGGGTTCAGGCGACGGTCGATGATGTTCATCAAGGGGCTGGCCCTCCCACCCGTTTCGTCACGCGGCCTTCAGACTTTGACAGCATTCTATGACAGTGGGGTTGCCGCGGGGCGTTGCAACACCCGGCCCCGCGGCAAGCAAAATTAAGCCCGTCAGCCCGCCTGCTTGACCCGCATGTACCATTCGACCAGCCGGCGGACCTGCCGCTCGGTGTAGCCGCGGGTCATCATGCGCGAGACGAACTCGGTGTGCTTCTTCTCGGTGTCGCCGTCCTTCTTCGACCCGAAGCTGATGACCGGCAGCAGGTCCTCGACTTGGCTGAACATCCGCTTCTCGATCACCTCGCGGATCTTCTCGTAGGAGGTCCAGGACGGGTTGCGGCCGGCATTGGCCGCCCGCGCCCGGAGCGCGAACTTGACCACCTCGTTGCGGAAGTCCTTCGGGTTGGCGATGCCCGCCGGCTTCTCGATCTTGGTCAGCTCCTGGTTCAGCAGCTCGCGGTTCATCAGCTGGCCGGTGTCGGGATCCTTGAAGTCCTGATCCTCGATCCAGGCATCGGCATAATCGACATAGCGGTCGAACAGGTTCTGGCCATAGTCGGAGTAGGATTCCAGATAGGCCTTCTGGATTTCGTTGCCGATGAACTCGGCATAGCGCGGGGCGAGGTCGGCCTTGATGAACTCGACGTATTTCTTCTCGGTCTCTTCCGGGAACTGCTCGCGCTTGATCGCCTGTTCCAGCACATACATCAGATGCACCGGGTCCGCCGAGATCTCGGTCGAGTCGTAGTTGAAGGTCGAGGCCAGCACCTTGAAGGCGAAGCGGGTGGAGATGCCGCCCATGCCCTCGTCGACGCCGCCCTGGTCCTTGTACTCCTGCATCGACTTGGCCTTGGGATCGGTCTCCTTGACGCTCTCGCCGTCATAGACCCGCATCTTGCTGTAGGCGCTGGAGTTCGGATGCTCGCGCAGGCGCGACAGCACCGAGAAGCGGGCCAGCATCTCCAGCGTCGCCGGCGCACAGGGCGCCGTCGACAGGTCGGAGCCGTTGACCAGCTTCTCGTAGATCTTCTGCTCCTCCGCCACCCGCAGGCAGTAGGGGACCTTGATCACGCAGATGCGGTCGATGAAGGCTTCGTTGTTCTTGTTGTTCTTGAAGGTCTGCCACTCCGCCTCGTTGGAGTGGGCCAGGATCACGCCCTGGAAGGGAATGGCGCCGATGTTCTCCGAGCCGACATAGTTGCTCTCCTGCGTCGCGGTCAGCAGCGGATGCAGCATCTTGATCGGCGCCTTGAACATCTCGACGAATTCGAGCATGCCCTGGGTCGCGCGGTTCAGGCCGCCGGAGAAGCTGTAGGCGTCGGGATCGTTCTGGCTGTAGATCTCCAGCTTGCGGATGTCGACCTTGCCGACCAGCGACGAGATGTCCTGGTTGTTCTCGTCGCCCGGCTCGGTCTTGGTGACACCGATCTGGCGCAGCTTGCTCGGGTGCAGCTTCACCACCTTGAAGCGGTTGATGTCGCCGCCGAACTCGTCGAGCCTTTTCACCGCCCACGGACTCATCAGGCCGGTCAGCCGGCGCTTGGGAATGCCGAAGCGGTCCTCCAACTCGTCGCCGATCTCGTCCGGGTTGAACAGGCCGAGCGGGCTTTCGAAGATCGGGCTGATGTCCTTGCCGGCCTTCAGGACATAGATCGGGCATTTCTCGACGAGCGACTTCAGCCGCTCGGCCAGCGAGGATTTGCCGCCGCCGACCGGGCCCAGCAGGTAGAGGATCTGCTTGCGCTCCTCCAGCCCCTGCGCCGCGTGCCGGAAGAAGCCGACGATCCGCTCGATCGTCTCCTCCATGCCGTAGAACTCGGAAAAGGCGGGATAGACCTTGATGGTCCGGTTCATGAAGATGCGGCCCAGGCGCGGGTCGCGGGCGGTGTCCACCACCTCCGGTTCGCCGATGGCGGCCAGGATGCGTTCGGAGGCCGAGGCGTAGGACATGGGATCGTCGCGGCACAGCTGGAGATAGTCCATCAGGGACATCTCGGTCTCGCGGCGGGTCTCGTAATTCTGCGTATAGCGCGTGAACAGTTCGTCGGCCGGGAACATTCGTCGCTCCGTCTTATCTGGTCCGATGCGCCGGGGCTCCGCCGGTGGCTGCGGCGGTTGGGCGCGGCGCATGCCGCGATCCAAGGGGCACTCCAGGGGAAGAGCGGACCGCGTCGGGTCCGCAGCCTCCCCGCTCAGCGGTAGAAGCCAGCGGTCTGGTATAAGGAACGGTCCTGAGAAGGCCGGGAGCCGTCCGTCCTGCGACGCGGCGTCCCCCGAACGAGTCATTTTTGAATGTAATGCTCCACCTGGAGCTTTCCAGGCACTCAGGCTCCATAGCCTGAAAGCCCGCGGTGAAACCGGCTTCGGCCATAGGACCTAGGTCCTGCGGCCAGATTTGGTGCGGCGAGCGCACCGGCTCAACCCGCGCGTGCGGCGGAAGGTTCGGCAAAGGAAAAGAAGCGGCAAGGCGGGTGAACGGCGTGAAACCGGCGGCAATCGGCGTTGCCCGTCCAGTCAGGGAATGTTGCCCGGTGCGGTTCGACTGGGCGCCCTTGATCACGCCATCGCCCTCCTCAGACAAGCGCGCCGCCTCGACCAAGCACGGCGCCAGGATTTACCGTCGATGCTGAACCCCAAACCTTAACAAAATCCCGCAAAGGAGATTGCGGCTGGCCATATGTCGGCCGGGAACCGCAACACCTCTTGGCGATCATGTTGAGGCCCAATCCTCCCCCTCAACAAGGCGGAAATTGGGTGAGAGCTTGGCAACGGTGCGGCACGGTGGAGGGCTACCGTTCGATTGCCGAATTGTTTCAAGCACTTGGCAGGCATGCCACAGAGTGGGAAATTTTTAGGCAGAGCCAGCCGCAGCGGCCGGTTGCCGCCGATGGAGGCAATTCCGTCCGGACAGGGGGAATATTCGGGACGGTGCGGCTGTCGGACGGCGCCGCTCAGGCGAAGGGAACCACCGGCCGGCGGATGCCCAGCACGTCGCGCAGGCTCGCCGGGGTCGCCGGCTTGGCCAGCACGGCATCGGCGCCGCTGGCCAGCGCCGCCGCCTCGCGGTCGCCGTCGACGCGGCTGGACATGAAGACGACCGGCAGGGTGCGCCGCCGGGAATCGGGACTGGCACGCAGCGCACGGACGAAGCCAAAGCCGTCCATCGGCTGCATCTCCACGTCGCACAGGATCAGGTCGGGCTCGTGGGCGTCGACCGCGGCCAGCGCCGCCGCGCCGTCGGCGGCCTGATGGACCGCCTTGACGCCCAGCCCGGCCAGCATCTTCGCCAGAACCATGCGGGTGAAGGACTCGTCCTCGACCACCAGGACGGACAGGCTGCCGAAAGGCATGCCCGTCTCCTGCACCGCCCTGTTCCGCCCCGCCCCGTTCCGCGTTGAGCTGTCAGTCACCCGCTCCGCCCTTTCCCTGTCCCGGCCGCCGGTCATTTCGTGACCTGCCGGGTGTACGATGGCAACCGGGGCCGCGCAAGATGTCCAAAGCGGAAGAGGCGGCGAGGCGCCTTCGAGGAGGGGTGCGAAGAGCGGTTGCGCCGGCCGGAGCGCCCCGCTTAGATGGTGGCCATGAGCTTCCTCGATCACATCCGCGCGTGCAACGCGCACGACCTGTCCGGCTTCCGCCGATTCGAGCTGGACGGCCATTGCGTCGGCTGGGTGCGCCATGCCCTGGCGGAGGCGCTGCCCGGCGTCGACCCCGGCTTCGTCGTCAGCGCCGACCGGCTGACCGTGGTCCCCGAGATCCGCGATTTCGAAGCGCGCTCCGCCCTGCTCGACCATGCCGCCGCCTATCTGGTGGAGTGCGGAACGGTCGCCGCCTTGCGCGGGGAATATTATGCGGTCACGCCGCGCTGGGGTGCCGAGCCGCTGGCCCGGCTCGACCGCGCCGCGGTGGCCGCCTTCGGCATCGAGGCCTATGGGGTGCATGTCAACGGCTTCGTCCGCGACGGGGCAGGCGGCCTGCAGTTGTGGGTGGGCCGCCGCGCCCATGACCGCGAGGTGGCGCCCGGCCAGCTCGACAACATGATCGCCGGCGGCCAGCCCATCGGCCTCACCCTGGCCGAAAATCTGGAGAAGGAAGCTGCGGAGGAAGCCGGGCTCGACGCCGCCACCGCAGGGCGCGCCGTTCCGGTCGGCGCCATCAGCTACACGATGGAGACCCCGGCCGGGCTGAAGCGCGACCGCCTGTTCGTCTATGACCTGGAACTGCCGCCCGACGTCGTTCCCGTCAACACCGACGGCGAGGTCGAGTCGTTCGAGCTCTGGCCGCTCGACCGGGTCGCGGAGTCGGTGCGCAGCGGCGGCGACTGGAAATTCAACGTCAACCTGGTGGTGACCGACTTCCTGATCCGCCATGGCCGGCTGACGCCGGAGAACGACACCGACTATCTGGAGATCGCCTGCGGCCTGCGGCGGTAGGAGCCCGAAAAAAAGCCCCGCCCTCTTGCGGGGGCGGGGCCTTCTTCGATGTGCCTTTTTTTTCGATGGGCGCGTGTTGGCGCTTTACTGCGGCAGCGGCTGCGGGCTGTCGGCCAGCGAGCGCAGGTAGGCGATGACGGCCGCGCGGTCCTCGTCCTTCTTCAGCCCGGCGAAGGTCATCTTGGTGCCGGGGGCATAGCCCTTCGGATCGTGAAGGAACTTGTTCAGCTCGTCATAGCTCCAGCTGCCGCCGGTCTTGACCAGCGCGTCGGAGTAGCTGAAGCCCTGTATATGGCCCTTCGGCCCGCCGACGATGCCGTACAGGTTCGGCCCGACCTTGTTGGCGCCGCCCTTGTCGAAGCTGTGGCAAGCGGCGCAGGCCTTGGCAACCTTCTGGCCGGCCTCCGGGCTGGCGGCGGCGAGCAGGGGGGCGATCGGTGCCGGGCCGGCGGGAGCGGCCCCCTTGTCGGCGGGGGCGCTGGTCCCCTCGGGCATCGCGACGGCATAGACGCTCTTTTCCAGCGGCTTCGAATGAACCAGCACCTTGGACGCGAATCCGGTCAACATGGCGATCAGCCCGGCCAGCAGCACGGCGCCGAATAGCTTGTTCCACTCCATGCTCATTGATGAGCCCCTTTATTCCCTATTTCACCACACTCGGCGTTTCTCCCGCCCGCGGCCCCAAAAGCGCCGCGGTCACCATAGCCTGCGGTCCGAAGCTTGTCATAGCCCGGCAGACCGCGAAAAAAGGTCGCATACAAATTTGTCGCAGTCACCAACCTCTTAATTTGCTTGCGCATCGCGCTGCACTGCAAAAGAGGATAAAACGGACACTGCCGGCACTTGACGCCGGCCCGGCGTCCGTGTTTCACCCGCGCGGGCTCGCCGCCCGCGCCTCAGCCGCCATCCGGACCCGTCGTCCGGCACCGGCCCACCGGAGCCTCCGCGCCATGTCCACCGCCGCCCGCCCTTCCGGCCGACCCGCCAGCCCGATCGTGATGATCCCGGCGCGCATGGCCTCGACCCGCCTGCCCGGCAAGCCGCTCGCCGACATCCTCGGCGCGCCGATGATCGTCCATGTGATGCACCGCGCCATGGAGTCGGAGATCGGCCCGGTGGTGGTCGCCTGCGCCGAGCCGGAGATCGCCCGCGCGGTGGAGGCGGCCGGCGGCACCGCGGTGCTGACCCGGCCCGACCATCCGTCGGGGTCCGACCGCATCTTCGAGGCGCTGCGGCTGATCGACCCGGAGGGCCGGCACGACGCCGTGGTCAACGTGCAGGGCGACCTGCCGACCATCGAGCCGGAAAGCGTGCGCGCCGTCTTCGCCCCGCTGGCCGATCCGGGCGTCGACATCGCCACGCTGGTCGTCGAGATCACGCGGCAGGAGGAGAGGAGCGACCCCAACGTCGTCAAGGCGGTGCTGGAGCTGCCGCAGGGTGCCCGGCAGGGCCGCGCCCTCTATTTCACCCGCGCCACCGCGCCGTCGGGCGACGGGCCGCTCTACCATCACATCGGGCTCTACGCCTACCGCCGTGCCGCGCTGGAGCGCTTCGTGGCGCTGCCGCCGTCGGCGCTGGAGCAGCGCGAGCGGCTGGAACAGCTCCGCGCCCTGTCCAACGGCATGCGCATCGACGCGGCGGTCGTTGACGCGGTTCCGTTGGGTGTCGATACTCCCGCCGACCTGGAGCGCGCCCGCGCCCTGCTGTCCGGCCGCAAGGCCGGCTGACGCCGACACCTCATTACAGCTCCGCCTTCAAAGCTCCGCCGGGGGAATTCCGTTCATGGCCACGTCCAACATCATCGCCTTCCAGGGCTTCCCCGGCGCCTATTCGGACCTGGCCTGCCGCAACGCGCGGCCGACCATGACGACGATGCCCTGCGCGACCTTCGAGGACGCCTTCGCCGCGGTGCGCGAGGGGCGGGCGTCGCTGGCGATGATCCCGGTGGAGAACTCCATCGCCGGCCGCGTCGCCGACAACCATTATCTGCTGCCGGACGGCGGCCTGCACATCATCGGCGAGCATTTCCAGCGGGTGAACCATCAGCTTCTGGCACCCAAGGGCGCCACGCTGGAGGGGCTGGAGACGGTGCGCAGCCACATCCAGGCGCTGTCGCAATGCCAGGCCGGTATCCGCGACCTGGGCCTGCAGACGATCAACCATGCCGACACGGCAGGGGCCGCGAAGGAGATCGCCGCCCTGAACGACCCGCGCCATGCCGCCATCGCCTCGTCGCTCGCCGCGGAGATCTACGGGCTGGCCATCCTCAAGGCCGGGTTCGAGGATGCGGCCCACAACACCACCCGCTTCCTGATCCTGGCGCGCGAGCCGAAGCTGCCGGCGCTGGGATCCTGCAAGACGATCACCACCTTCGTCTTCCGCGTCCGCAGCGTGCCGGCCGCGCTGTACAAGGCGCTGGGCGGCTTCGCCACCAACGGCGTCAACATGACCAAGCTGGAAAGCTACATGGTCGGCGGCCGCTTCACCCAGACCCAGTTCTATGCCGACGTGGAGGGCCACCCGGACGAGCGCCCGCTGCGCCTCGCCCTGGAGGAGCTGGATTTCTTCGCCCGCGAGGTGAAGATCCTGGGCGTCTACCCGGCCAATCCCTTCCGCTACCAGGAAAGCCAGCGCGTCGGCGAGGATTGAGGCGCTGCTGCAACGCCGAAAGTCATTTCGCAGTCGCCGCAAGTCGCGCGTCATTCCGCCGCAGTGACGCCACTTGGCCATGGCCGGCGCTTGCCGGTGCTGGGAAAGATTAGCGGAAGTTGTTATACAGGAGGACCGGTACACGCCGGCCCCTCAATTCTTACGAATACAAACAACACCACGGCGGCTGACGGGTGAAACCCCGCCGACGGCCATGGCGCCACGGATGGAGGTTGCCATGCTCACGGTCGAAGATTGTCTGTGCCTTGCCGAACTCGAGGCGGACGAGGTGGCTCAGATCGCCGCCCACGAACATCTCCCCTTCATGGCCGCGCTGGAAAAGGGCGCCGCCCTGCTGCATGAACCCTGGGGCGACGCGGCCGTCCGCCAGATGGTGTGGGACAATCTGTGCGCTGCCAACCGCCATCGTCCGGCGGACGTCGTGTCCTTGATGCGGCTCTATCACGCCACCTGCACCCGCCACCCCAACCCCTTCGACCGCCGCCATTCCCCGAGCCGTAGCGCGGGTCCGCAACAGCGGCATTGAAAGGGATCAGGGAGTCGCAATCATTAGACGGTTGAAGCGGAACACGGCACCGATCATCTTTTAAGGCGTTCTCAGAAAAAGGACCGGAGCGGCGCCGCATGACCACGATGCAAAGCGAAGTGTATGAGGCGTTCCGATCCATCGACGTACCGGAGGACAAAGCCGTGAAAGCCGCAGCGGCCCTCAGCAAACGGGACGACGACGTCGGAACGCTGAAATCCGATATGAACCTGATGAAGTGGATGCTCGGCTTCGTCCTTGCCTTTCAGATCGGCATTTTCGTGAAGCTGTTCATCCACTGAGGGTCCATCACCCCTCCGCCAGCCACTCATGAACCAGCCGGCTGGCGATCGAGTCGGCGCGAGGAAGGCGGAACTCCTCGCCGGGGGTATGGTTGCGCAGGAAATCGCGGTCGAACCAGGCCGCGCTTTCCAGCTCGTCGGCACCGGTGTCGATGTCGAAGCTGGTGGCCCGAGCGGTGAAGCCCAGCATCAGCGAGGATGGAAACGGCCAGGGCTGCGACGAGCGGTAGCGGATGTCGGTGACGGACAATCCGACCTCCTCGAACACCTCGCGGGCGACGGTGTCCTCCAGGCTCTCGCCCGGTTCGACGAAGCCGGCCAGCACCGAATGCATGCCGGCCGGGAAACGGCTCTGGCGGCCCAGCACCAGCCGGTCGCCGCCGTCATGGATCAGCATGATCACCGCCGGGTCGGTGCGCGGAAAATGGTGGGTGGCGCAATCCGGATTGGTGCAGAGGCGGACATGCCCGCCCTCCGCCGTCGCCGCCGGGGAGCCGCAGACCCCGCAGAAGCGATGACGCGCGTTCCACCACACCATGCCGCGGGCGTAGGCGCACAGCGCCGCCTCCCCCTCCGGCATCAGCGGTCCGGCGGCGCGCAGATCCTCGAACCGGCCGCGGCCCTGCAGGGCGGGCAGAGCCTCCGGCACCTCGACCATCGACAGGTCGACGGCGAACAGCGGGGCGCCGTCCGCGGTCAGGCCGAGGAAGATCGGCACCGCCTCCAGCCCATCGGCAGGCAGCAGGACGGCGCGCGGCGCCTCAAGCGGGCCGGCGACCAGACTGCGGGTCTGCCAGACCGGCAGGACGCGGGCGTCTGGTGCCAGCCAGGCTTCGGTCAGCCAGTCATCGTCCTTGCGGCGGAGCGACGCACGGTCGAGCGGGGTGGCGGCGTAGATGTTGGGTCGGTTCGTCATGGCCGGTCGAGGCTGCCACAAGCCGGGCCGGCGGCAAAGCCCCGCCTGGGCTTGGTCGGGCGCTTTCGGGTTTCCGGAGCCGGCCTGCGCCGTTAGGATGCGGCCACCGAATTCCCAAGTCCCAGTCACTGTTCCCCCACTCACAGTTCCAAGGAGCGACCATGACCGAACCCTGCCCCGCCCCGATGGTGGCGCTCGCCCAGCGGTTGGCCGACTCCAGCGGCAGCGTCGTCCGCCGTTATTTCCGCACCCCGGTCACCATCGACGACAAGGCCGACGCCTCGCCGGTCACCATCGCCGACCGCGAGGCCGAGCATGTCATCCGCACAATCATCGAAAGCCAGCGCCCCGACGACGGCATCTATGGCGAGGAGCACGGCACCAAGAACCTGGACGCCGAGTGGGTATGGGTGATCGACCCCATCGACGGCACCAAGTCCTTCATCGCCGGTCGGCCGATCTTCGGCACGCTGATCGCGCTGCTGCATCATGGCCGCCCGGTGATGGGCATCATCGACCAGCCCATCGTCGGCGACCGCTGGATCGGGGTGGAGGGCCGTCCGACCACGCACAACGGCCAGCCGGTGCGCGTGCGCCCCTGCCCCGGCGGGCTGCCTGCGGCCATGTTCGGCACCACCTCGCCCGACCTGTTCCCCGGCAGCGATTATGATGCCTACCGCCGCATCGCCGCAAAGGTGAAGACGGCGGCCTATGGCGGCGACTGCTACACCTACGGCCTGCTGGCGTCCGGCTATTACGACCTCGTCGTCGAATCGGGGCTGAAGCTCTACGACTTCGCGGCGCTGGTGCCGGTGGTGACCGGGGCCGGCGGGCTGATGACGGATTGGGAGGGCAAGCCGCTCGACGCCAACTCCGCCGGCCGGGTGATCGCCGCGGGCGATGCCCAGACCCACAGTGACGCCATGGCGGTCCTGGCCGGCTGATCCTCCTGCCGACACCCACCTGTTCGGAAACAGAAATGACCGCCATCGACCCGCTCGCCCGTTCCGTCTTCGAAACCGCGCCAGACCGGCTGCGGCCCTTCCTGGAGGGGCTGGCGGCGCGGGTGTCGGGCGGGTCGAACTGGCTGGTGCGCAAGAAGACCGTCTGCGACCTTCTGCTCGGGCTCGACGCCTTCTTCGCCCTGCCTGCGGCCGAACGGCAATCCCTGATGGCCGATGGCGGCGCCCCTGCCGATGCCGATACCGAAGGGGGACCGGAGGATTTCCGCAGGGTGCTGCCGATCTATGTCGGCGCAATCCTGGAGGGGTTGGGCGAAACGACCATTTCGTCAGCGGAACAAGCCGCTGTCTATATACTCTCCATCCATCCCGAGCATCAGGCGGCGGCGGAACGCTGGATGCTGGCCGACCCGCGCAACGGCAAGTCGCTGCGCCGGCTGATGCGCGGCGACCGCCGCTATCGCCAGTTGATGGACCGCATGGCCGATCATTGGCGAGCCGGCAGAAGCACCTGACTCCGCACCGGAATTGCGCTTGACCGCAGCGCGGGCGTGGCAATCTAAACCAGGATGTCCGTTTCCCCGACACAGGACCGCCGATGCGCCGCCTCCTTGCCATTGCCGCCACGATCCTGACCCTGTCCAGCCCACTGGTTCCGGCCGCGGCGCAAGCGGCAAGCGTGACCGTCACCGCGCTGAAGCAGTTCGGGGAACCGCAGTTCAAGCCCGGCTTCACCCATTTCCCCCACGTCAACCCCGACGCCCCCAAGGGCGGGGCGGTGACGCTGGCCGAATCGCAGCCGGGCACCTATGACAGCCTGAACACGCTGATCCTGCGCGGGGTGCGGCCCCGCACGCTGGGGCTGATCTCCGACACGCTGATGGTCGGCTCCGGCTGGGAGCTGGACGCCGCCTACGCCCATCTGGCGGAAAGCGTGGAAGTACCCGACGATTACGGCTGGGCGGTCTTCACGCTGCGCCAGGGCGCGCACTGGAACGACGGCGTCCCGATCACCAGCGCCGACGTCGTCTTCACCTGGGACATGATCCAGGCCCACGGCGCCCCCTTCATCAAGTCCTTCCTCGACCACATCGCCAAGGTGGAGGCGCTGGACGAGCGCCGCTTCAAGATCACCCTGACCGGCACGGGGGAGATCAAGCCGATCATCGACTTCGCCGTCACCTTCTCGCCCCAGCCCAGACATTGGTGGACCGCCCAGGGGCGCGACATTTCCAAGACGACGCTGGAGCCGGTGCTGGGCAGCGGCCCCTACCGGATCAGGACGGTCGATCCCGGCCGTTCCATCACCTATGAGCGGGTCGCCGACTGGTGGGCGAAGGATTTGCCGACCGCCCGCGGCTTCTACAATTTCGACAGCGTGAAGGATGATTTCTACCGCGACGACGACGTGATGTTCGAGGCGTTCAAGGCCGGCGGCTACGACTTCCGCGGCGAATACCGGGCACAGCGCTGGACCACCGGCTATGATTTCCCGGCCGCGAAGGACGGCCGGGTCAAGACGCTGGCGGTGCCGAGCGAGTTGCCGCTGGGCGCCCAGGGCTTCCGCCTGAACACCCGCCGCGACAGGTTCGCCGACCCGCGCGTGCGCGAGGCGCTGGCGCTGCTGTTCGATTTCGACTGGATCCAGAAGAACATCCTGTACGGCCAGTACAAGCGCACGCTCAGCAATTTCCCCAACTCCGACTTCGGGGCGAAGGGACCGCCCGGCCCGGCCGAGTTGGCGCTGCTGGAGCCCTTCAAGGCGCAGCTGCCGGACCGGCTGCTGACCCAGCCCTTCACCCTGCCCTCAACCGACGGCAGCGGCAACAACCGCGCCCAGGTGCGCGAGGCGACCCGCCTGTTCAAGGAGGCCGGCTGGGAGACCCGCAACGGCAAGCTGACCAATGTGAAGACCGGCGAGGCGATGGCGATCGAGTTCCTCGACGGCACCGGCGCGCTGACCCGCGTGATCCAGCCCTATGTCGAAACCCTGCGCCGTGTCGGCATCGACGCCGGCCTGCGGCTTGTCGACACCGCCCAGTATCAGGCCCGGCTGGACGAGTTCGACTTCGACGCCATCATCGTCAACCTCTCCTTCTTCACCCCGCCCGGCACCGAGCTGCGCGGCTATTTCGGCTCCGCCGCTGCCGGCCTCAAGGGATCGGCGAATTATTCCGGCATCCATGACCCGGTGGCCGACGCGCTGATCGAAAGGGCGCTGGCGGCCAAGGATCTGGACAGCGTCCAGGCCGCCACCCGCGCGCTCGACCGCGTTCTGCTCTGGGGCTTCTACATGGTGCCGCAATGGCACAATCCCGAAAACTGGATCGCCCACAAGGCGTGGCTTGCCCATCCCACGGTCTGGCCGAAATACGACCAGGACTATCGCAGCACCAATTTCCCGGCGACCTGGTGGGTCGATGCGGCGAAGAAGGCGGAGCAGCCTTGATGACGCCCCATTGCCGGGCTAACTCCATCGAACTGAACGGCTTTCGGCAAAACAAACGAGGGAGGGGATCGGGAATGACAGGGCGGATGCGGTGGTTGGGCAGCGGCGCGGCGGCGGCGATGGCGGGGCTTCTGCTGCTGGCGACGCCGGCCTGGGCGCAGGAAACGGGCAGCCACGCCCTGGCCCTGCACGGCAAGCCGAAATACGGGCCGGACTTCCAGCATCTCGATTATGTCAATCCCGACGCGCCGAAGGGCGGCGAGGTCAAGCTGATGGCTTTCGGCGGCTACGACAACCTCAACCCCTACATCCTGCGCGGACAGGCCGCCGCCGGCTCCGGACTGGTGTTCGAGACGCTGACCACCAGCAACGGCGACGAGGCGATCACCGAATACGGCCTGCTGGCCGAGACCATCCAGGTCGCCCCCGACCGGACCTGGGTCGCCTTCACCCTGCGGCCCCAGGCGCGCTTCCACGACGGCCAGCCGGTCACCGTGGACGACGTGATCTGGAGCTTCGACACGCTGCGGGAAAAGGGCCACCCGCTCTACCGCACCTACTACGCCGACGTGACCAAGGCGGAGAAGACCGGCGAGCATACGGTGAAATTCTCGTTCCGGGACGGCAACAATCCCGAGCTTCCAGTTATCATGGGCCAGTTGCCGGTGCTGCCCAAGCATGCCTTCGCCAGCCGCGATTTCGCCACCACCACGCTGGAACCGCTGATCGGCAGCGGCCCCTACAAGGTGGTCGACATGCAGCCCGGCCGCGCCATCACCTATGAGCGGGTGAAGGACTGGTGGGGCAAGGATCTGCCGATCAACCGCGGCCGCTACAATTTCGACCGCATCCGCTACGACTATTACCGCGACCTCGACGTCGCCTTCGAGGCGTTCAAGGCCGGCGCCTATGATTTCCGGCTGGAGAACTCGTCGAAGAACTGGACCACCGGCTACAATGTCCCGGCGGTGCAGAACGGCCAGATCGTCCGCGAAGAGCTGAAGCACGAGGATCCGCAGGGGATGCAGGCCTTCGTCTTCAACATCCGCCGCCCGATCTTCCAGGACCGCCGCGTCCGCGAGGCGCTGAACAACCTGTTCGACTATGAATGGACGCGCGCCAACCTGTCCTACGGCCTCTACCAGCGCACCAAGAGCTATTTCGCCAACACCGAGCTGGCGTCCACCGGCCTGCCTTCGCCGGCGGAGCTGAAGCTGCTGGAACCCTTCCGCGGCCAGATCCCGGACGAAGTGTTCACCAAGCCTTACGAGCCGCCGAAGACCGATGCCAGCGGCAACATCCGCCAGAACCTGCGCACCGCGCTGGGCCTGCTGAAGGAGGCTGGCTGGGACCTGAAGAACGGCAAGCTGGTCAACGGACAGGGCCAGCCCTTCCGTTTCGAGATCCTGCTGGTCCAGGCCGACATGGAACGCATCGTCCAGCCCTTCGTCCGCAACCTGGAGCGTGCCGGGATCGAGGCGCAGATCCGCGTGGTCGACAGCGCACAGTACCAGAACCGCACAGATAATTTCGATTACGATATGATCATCGAGCGGTTCCCGCAGTCATTGTCGCCGGGCAACGAGCAACGGGACTACTGGGAAACCTCGCGCGCCGACTTGGCCGGCAGCCGCAACAGCATCGGCATCAAGAACCCGGTGGTCGACAAGCTGGTGGAGACGCTGATCGCCGCCCCCGACCGCGAGGCGCTGATCGCCGCCACCCGCGCGCTCGACCGGGTGCTGCTGTGGAACTGGTACGTCATCCCGCACTGGCACGACACGGTGTACCGCGTCGCCTATTGGAACCGTTTCTCCCATCCCGCGGTTGCCCCCAAATACGGTCTGGGCTTCTCGGATACATGGTGGGTCGATGCGGACAAGAACGCGAAGCTCGCCACCAGCGCGCGGCGCACCGGCCCCTGAAAGATCTGATCGACGCAACGCTCTGGTCTAAGCTGCCGTCACTTGAGGATTGGGGAGGGTTGGGACACCCGCGATGCTGGCATACATCATCCGCCGCCTGTTGCTGATCATCCCGACCCTGTTCGGGATCATGGTGATCAATTTCCTGATCGTGCAGATCGCCCCCGGCGGCCCGATCGAGCAGATGATCGCCCGCGTCCAGGGCACCGCGGTGGAGGCGACGTCGCGCATCGGCGGCTCCGCCGGCGGCGACGCCAACACCGCCCAGCACCAGAACCAGTCCGGTGGCGACACCGGCAGCAAGTACCGCGGCGCCCAGGGGCTTGATCCCGCCTTCATCAAGCAGCTGGAGAAGGAGTTCGGCTTCGACAAGCCGCTGCACGAACGCTTCGTCCACATGATGTCGAACTACATCATGTTCGATTTCGGCAGCAGCTACTTCCGGGATCGCCGCGTGGTCGATCTGGTGCTGGAGAAGATGCCGGTGTCGATCTCGCTCGGCATCTGGACGACGCTGATCGTCTATCTCGTCTCCATCCCGCTCGGCATCGCCAAGGCGGTGCGCGACGGCCAGCCCTTCGACGTCTGGACCTCCGGCGTGGTCATCGTCGGCTATGCGATCCCCAGCTTCCTGTTCGCGGTGCTGCTGATCGTGGTGTTCGCAGGCGGCCGCTATCTCGACTGGTTCCCCTTGCGCGGGCTGGTATCCGACAATTGGGGCGACCTGCCCTGGTACAAACAGGTGCTCGACTATTTCTGGCACATGGCTCTGCCGGTATTCTCCATGGTGATCGGCGGCTTCGCCGGCCTGACCATGCTGACCAAGAATTCCTTCATGGAGGAGATCGGCAAGCAGTATGTCACCACCGCGCGGGCCAAGGGGCTGACCGAAAGCCGCGTGCTGTACGGCCATGTCTTCCGCAACGCCATGCTGATCGTCATCGCCGGCTTCCCCGGCGCCTTCATCGGCATCCTGTTCACCGGCGCCATGCTGATCGAGGTGATCTTCTCGCTCGACGGGCTGGGTCTGCTCGGGTTCGAGGCGGCGATCAACCGCGACTATCCGGTGATGTTCGGCACCCTCTATTTCTTCACGCTGCTGGGGCTGATCATGAATCTGGTCGGCGACATCACCTATGTGATGGTCGATCCCCGCATCGACTTCGACTCGCGGAGGGTGTGATGACTCCGCTGACCCGGCGCCGGCTGGCCAATTTCAAGGCGAACCGCCGCGGCTTCTGGTCCTTCTGGATCTTCCTGGTGCTGTTCGTCCTCTCGCTGGGGGCGGAGTTCATCGCCAACGACAAGCCGCTGCTGGTCCGCTACGAGGAGCAGTATTACTGGCCGGTCTTCACCGCCTATCCGGAGACCATTTTCGGCGGCGAGTTCGAGACCGAGACCGACTACCGCGACCCTTATGTCCGCGACCTGATCCAGGCCAAGGGCTGGATGGTGTGGCCGCCGATCCCCTACAGCTACCGCACCATCAACTACAACCTGCCGGTCCCCGCTCCCGCCCCGCCGTCGGCCGACAACTGGCTCGGCACCGACGACCAGGGGCGCGACGTGGTGGCGCGGCTGATCTACGGCTTCCGCATCTCGGTGCTGTTCGGGCTGGTGCTGACCGCCTTCTCCTCGGTCGTCGGCGTCGCGGCCGGCGCGGTCCAGGGGTATTTCGGCGGGCTGACCGACCTGCTGTTCCAGCGTTTCATCGAGATCTGGCAGGGGCTGCCCACCCTGTTCCTGCTGATCATCCTGGCCAGCGTGGTGACGCCGACCTTCTGGTGGCTGCTGGGCCTGCTGCTGCTGTTCTCCTGGACCGCGCTCGTGCATGTGGTGCGGGCGGAGTTCCTGCGGGCGCGCAACCTCGATTACGTGCGCGCGGCCAAGGCGCTGGGCGCCGGCGACCTCACCATCATGGTGCGCCACGTCCTGCCCAACGCCATGGTGGCGACGCTGACCTTCATGCCCTTCATCCTGAACGGCTCGATCACCACCCTGACCGCGCTGGACTTCCTGGGCTTCGGCCTGCCGCCCGGCTCGCCGTCGCTGGGCGAACTGCTGGCCCAGGGCAAGGCCAACCTGCAGGCGCCCTGGCTCGGGCTGACCGCCTTCTTCGTGCTGGCACTCATGCTCAGCCTGCTGATCTTCATCGGCGAGGCGGTGCGCGACGCCTTCGACCCGCGCAAGACCATCGCCCAGCTGTCCACCGCGCTGCCGGGCGAGTCGGCATCCGCGGCGGCACGCAAGGAGGCGGCGGAGTGATGGCGCGCGCCGACCGCGACCGCTTGCCCCCTCTCCCCCCCGGGGAGAGGGTCGGGGGGAGGGGGATGCACCGGGTGGCTTCGCAACAGATGCGACGCCCCTCCCTGCTTCCTAAATCAACCCGATGCTCCCCCCTCACCCCGACCCTCTCCCCGGGGGGGAGAGGGGGATATTGCGGACGTTCGCCGACATGACCCTGATGCCCCCCAACCCCGACCTCCTTTCCGTCCGGGGCCTGCGCGTCGATTTCCGCTCGGGCGGCGGCGCGACACAGGCCGTCAAGGGCGTGTCCTTCGACATCCAGAAGGGCGAGACGGTGGCGCTCGTCGGCGAATCGGGATCGGGCAAGTCGGTCACGGCGCTGTCGATCCTGCAGCTGCTGCCCTACCCGATGGCGCACCACCCCGCCGGCTCGATCCGCTTCCGCGACACCGAGCTGCTGGGCGCCGACGAGAAGACGCTGCGGCAGGTGCGCGGCAACCGCATCGCCATGATCTTCCAGGAGCCGATGACCTCGCTGAACCCGCTCCACAGCATCGAGCGGCAGATCAACGAGACGCTGGTCCTGCACAAGCGCCTGTCGGGCGGCGCCGCCCGCTCCCGCACGCTGGAGTTGCTGCGGCTCGTCGGCCTGCCCGATCCGGAAAGGCGGCTGACTGCCTACCCGCACGAACTGTCGGGCGGCCAGCGCCAGCGCGTGATGATCGCCATGGCGCTCGCCAACGAGCCCGACCTGCTGATCGCCGACGAGCCGACCACCGCGCTCGACGTCACCATCCAGGCCCAGATCCTGGCCTTGCTGAAGGATCTGCAGAGCCGCTTCGGCATGGCGCTGCTGCTGATCACCCATGACCTGGGCGTGGTGCGCAAGATGGCGGACCGCGTCTGCGTGATGAACCAGGGCGAGATCGTCGAGCAGGCCAAGGTCGACGACCTGTTCATCCGGCCCCGGCACGCCTACACGCAGAAGCTGCTGTCGGCCGAGCCGCGCGGCAACCCGCTGTCGCCGCCCGAGGACGCGGCGGAGGTGATGGCGGCGGACCGGCTGAAGGTCCATTTCCCGATCAAGAAGGGGCTGCTGCGCCGCACCGTCGGCCATGTCAAGGCGGTGGACGGCGTCGACGTCGCGGTCCGCCGCGGCCACACCGTCGGCGTGGTCGGCGAATCGGGGTCGGGCAAGACGACGCTCGGCCTTGCGCTGCTGCGCCTGCATGCCAGCGAGGGCGCCATCCGCTTCGACGGCACCGACATCCAGGGCTGGGTTCCCAAGCGCCTGCGCCCGCTGCGGCGCGAGATGCAGATCGTCTTCCAGGATCCCTACGGCAGCCTGTCGCCCCGCCTGTCGGTCGGCCAGATCATCGGCGAGGGGCTGGGCATCCACGGCATCGGCGACCGTGCCGACCGCGAAGCGATGGTGTCCCGCGCGCTGGAGGAGGTCGGGCTGCCGCCCGACTCGCGCAACCGCTACCCGCACGAATTCTCCGGCGGCCAGCGCCAGCGCATCGCCATCGCCCGCGCCCTGGTGCTGAAACCGAAATTCGTCGTGCTGGACGAGCCGACCTCGGCGCTCGACATGTCGGTGCAGGCGCAGATCGTCGATCTGCTGCGCGACATCCAGGCCCGCCACAACCTCGCCTACCTGTTCATCAGCCACGACCTGCGGGTGGTGCGGGCATTGTCCAGCCACGTCATGGTGATGAAGGACGGCAAGGTGGTCGAACAGGGACCGACCCAGCGCATCTTCGAGGCGCCGCAGCAGGACTACACCCGCGCCCTGCTCGCCGCCGCCCTGAACCTGGAGGCGGTGGAGTCGCCGGCGGTGCGGACCTGAGGTTCGGAGGCTTTATTCGCGACCGCTCCGCGGGTAGGGTACCGCTCCCCTCGCACTGACCGATCCCGCAGCCATGACCGACACCGCCCCGCCGGACGCCGCCCGCCTCGCTGAAGCCGTCCGGTCGGGCGACCGGCGGGCGCTGGCCCGGGCGATCACGCTGATCGAATCGACCCGCGCCGACCATCGCGCCACCGCCGAGGCGCTGCTGGCGGCGCTGTTGCCCCACACCGGCAATTCGGTGCGACTCGGGATTTCCGGCGTGCCGGGGGTGGGCAAATCGACCTTCATCGAGGCGTTCGGGCTGCATGTCATCGGGCTCGGGCACAAGGTCGCGGTGCTGGCGGTCGATCCGTCGTCGCAGCGCACCGGCGGCTCGATCCTGGGCGACAAGACCCGCATGGTCGATCTGTCGCGCGAGCCGGACGCCTTCATCCGCCCCTCGCCCGCCGGGGCGACGCTGGGCGGGGTGGCCCGCCGCACCCGCGAGGCGATGCTGATCTGCGAGGCCGCCGGCTTCGACGTCATCATCGTCGAGACGGTGGGCGTCGGCCAGTCGGAAACCGCGGTCGCCGACATGGTCGACCTGTTCATGCTGCTGCTGCTGCCGGCCGGCGGCGACGAGCTGCAGGGCATCAAGAAGGGCATCGTCGAGCTGGCCGACCTCGTCGTCGTCAACAAGGCCGATGGCGATCTCGCCGCCACCGCCCGCCACACCGTGGCCGACTACCGCCACGCCCTGACCCTGCTGCGTCATGGCGACTGGCGGGTGCCGGTGCTCAGTTGCTCCGCCGTGCGCAAGGACGGCATCGCCGCCATCTGGACCACCATCGGCGAGCACAAGGCCCTGACCGAGGGCAACGGCGCCCGTGCCATCCGGCGGGCGGAGCAGGCCCGCGCCTGGCTGTGGAGCGAGATCCGCGAGACGCTGATCGACCGCTTCCGCGCCCACCCGGCGGTGCGCGCCGACCTGGCGCGTCTGGAGGCGGAGGTGACCGCCGGCACCACCATCCCGGCCGCCGCCGCCCATCTCCTGCTGGGACGCTTCCTCGACCGGCCGGGAAGCGCATAATCCGAACAGCTTATGCTGCACCGCAACAAATCCGTTGCGCCGCACCAGCGGTAGGGATATTCTGCTTCGGGCGGGAAAGGGGCGGAGTGTGCCGATTCGGCCGCGTCGAATTGGACATATCGCTTGGGCCGGGGTGCCCGCGGTCTCCTGGGGTTACGCCGGAGCGGCCTTTCCGTTTCCGCCAACGTGCCTTCGATTATGGGAGACGACGCCATGACCGCTCAGCCGACCCCCGCCAACGTCCTGACCCTGTTCACACAGGCCGGATCGCTGGCCAAGACCAATGCCCAGACCACCGCGGCCAAGTCCGCCCGTGTCGCCACCCTGATGCAGGATGGCTACCGCCGCTGGTTCGATGGCGTGACCACCACGGTCAACGACGCCAGCCGTCTGGCCGCCGGGCTGGGCAAGGCCCGCAGCCCCGCCGATCTGGCGGCGCTGCAGCGCGACTGGCTGTCCACCACCCAGACCCGCGTGACCGAGAGCGTGCAGGGCTTCCTGGACGTCTCCACCAAAATCGCCGCCGAGATCACCACCTTGCCGGCTGCCGCCGCTCCGGTGGCTGCGGCTCCGGCCGCCCCCGTGGCCGCCCCGGTGGCTGTGGCCCCCAAGGTGGACGCGCCGCAGCCGGAAGCCGTCGAGCCGGCACCGGTGAAGGCCGAGGCGCCGGTCGCCGCCCCCATCGTGGAGGCGCCCGAGCCCATTCCGGTTCCCGTCCCGCCCCCGGCCCCCGTCGAGGTTGCCGAGACAGCGGCGATCGCCACCGCCGTCGCCGCCGAACCGGCCGAGGTCCCGGTGAAGGAACCGGTCGAGGCGGTGAAGACCGAGACGGTCGCTCCGACTCCGGCCGCCCCGGCCGCCGCTCCCGCCGCGGTCAAGGCCGATGCCAAGCCTGCCCCGCGCCGCGGCGCAAAGCCTGCCCCCGGCAAGCCGGCGCCGAAGGCCCCCACCTCCCTGAACTGACAACAGCCGTCAAACGGTCGCTGCCGAGGCATGGTGCGGCAAGACATGGTGCGGCAAGACATGGCGCGGCGCGTCTCTTCACCCGATCGAAGAGGCCGCCGCGCTTCGACTCGCGAAATGTCCTGGGCCGGCTGTGACGCCTCGAGCTTTTTGAGGATTTCATCTGGATCCCGGCTTGACGACCCCGCTTTTGTTCGACTATATAGCGGCCTCCTTCGGGCGGCGGGCCGTCCGATACCGGGTTTCATTTGCTAAAGTAAAGGATCAGTCCGATGGCACGTCGGTGCGCCGTGACCAACAAGGGCACGCAGTTTGGCAACAACGTCAGCCACGCCAACAACAAGAATCGCCGTCGCTTCCAGCCGAACCTCCAGGACACGTCGCTGCTCAGCGACAGCCTGGGGCAGCTGGTGCGTCTGCGCATCTCGGTGAACGCGATCCGCTCGATCGAGCACAAGGGCGGCCTCGATGCCTTCCTGCTCGATGCGAAGGACGACGTGCTGAGCCTGGAAGCCCGCCGCCTGAAGCGTCGCATCGCCAAGGCGCAGGAGAAGCAGCAGGCCGCGGCCTGACCGCTTCCCCTGTCTCCGGGACGCGTTTGGTGTGCTGAAGCGGGGCGCTTGCCGCTCCGCTGACGAGATTTAGGACGCGTACAGGACGATTCCGACTCCCGGTATGAGAGCGGCGCGCGACATCCGAAAGGGTGCCGCGCGTTTCGTCGTTTTCGAGGGTGGAGTGCTGCGCTGGCTGCCCCCTCCCCATCCCTCCCCCGCTCTCGGCCGGCCGATGGCCGGTCCGATCGCGGGAGAGGGGGCAGGACGTTTGGCAACGGCACGACTGTGTCGGTGTGTGGCGGAGTTCCCTCTCCCGCGGAAGCGGGGGAGGGTTCGGGAGGGGGCCGACGGACGAAAGCTGATCCACTCCTCTCCCCCCTCACTCCCCCAGCACCTCCTCCGGATCCTCGGCATCCACCACCCGGCGGGCGATCTCATAGCCGAATCCGGCCCGGCCCAGCGCCGCCATGTCCTTCTCGCGGTGCGTCGCCCGCTGTTCCGGCAGCCGGTACGGGCCCAGCCGCCGGCGCTTGGCGAGCGCCAGCGCCGCCGACAGGTCAAGGTCCGGGCCGACATCCTCGCGCAGGCTGTCCAGCGCCTTGTCGGCCTCGTCACGGCCGATGCCCTTGCCGGCCAGCTTCTGGGCGATCAGCCGGGTCGAGGCACCGCGGCGGTGCAGGCTCTCCGTGCGCATGCGGGCATAGGTCTCGTCGTTCAGCAGGCCGCTGCGGACATAGCGGGCCAGCAGCTCGTCGACCCAGCGCACGCCCTCCTCCCGGTCGGTGCCGTGGGCCTTGGCGGACAGGTCGACCTTGCGCATCAGCACCCGGCGCAGATTCGACGTGGAGCTGGCGAATCGCTCCAGATAATAAAGCGCCGCATTCTCCAGATACTGCGGTGTCACGCGTTTCGGCGGCTTTCGCCCCGGCCGGCCCGAAGGCACATCGGCGGAGCGCTTATCGTCGGTGTTCATGGCAGTCCCTTCGGCGGCGGCGGTTGCCGGATGGGCTGGCCGCACGTACAGTCCGTGACCCTCCCGGCGCCCTTTCCTGGCGAAACAGACCCGCCCTCCCCGGCCGCGACCGCGACCATGGAGAAGCCGGCTCCCAACAGGCAGATCGTGACGCGATGACCCTTCCCCTCCCTCCCATGCCGCGCGATGTCGGTTCCGTCAACTGGATCGGCTTGTGGACGCTCTACGCACGCGAGGTGCGGCGCTTCGTCAAGGTCCACCAGCAGACCGTCTGGGCGCCGGTTGTGACGACGCTGCTCTATTACGCGGTGTTCGCCCTGTCGCTCGGCTCGGCTGTGCGGATGGTGGGAAGCACACCCTACCTGGAATTCCTCGCCCCCGGCCTGATCATGATGGCGATGGTGCAGAACGCCTTCGCCAACACCTCCTCCTCGGTGGTGATCGCCAAGGTCCAGGGCAACATCGTCGACATCCTGATGCCGCCGCTGTCGCCGATGGAACTGGTCAGCGGCTTCGTCTTCGGCGGCGTCACCCGCGGCATCGTGGTGGGTCTGGTGACCGGGCTTGCCATCTGGGCTGTGATCCCGATGCACATGCCGCATCCGGGCTTCGTGCTGTTCCACGCCGTCATGGCGTCGATGCTGCTGTCGTTGCTGGGTCTGGTCGGCGGCGTCTGGTCGGAGAAATTCGACAACATCGCGGCGGTGACCAACTTCGTGGTGACGCCGCTGTCCTTCCTGTCCGGCACCTTCTATTCGGTCGATACCCTGCCGCCGGTCTTCTGGTGGGTCGCCCATTTCGACCCCTTCTTCTACATGATCGACGGTTTCCGCTATGGCTTCATCGGCACGTCGGACGGGTCGCGCTGGCTCGGCGTGGCCGTGATGCTGGCCACGAACGCCGGGCTGTGGTGGCTGGCCTGGCGCATGTTCAAGACCGGCTACAGGCTGAAGGCGTGAAGCTTCCGCGAAAGCAGCGTCTTTTCCGCCCTCTCCGTTGACAGAACCCGTCGTTCTCCGGATATTTGCCGTTCCCGGCGGCCAGCCATGGCCGCCGGATTTTCCTTTTTTGGGAGTCAAACGCCGTGATCCCCGTCGTCATGCCCACATACGCCCGCGCCGACATCGTGTTCGAGCGTGGTGAAGGTCCGTATCTCTACGCGACCGACGGGCGACGATTCCTCGATTTCGCCGCCGGCGTCGCGGTGAACGCGCTGGGTCACGCGCATCCCTATCTGGTGGAAAAGCTGACCGAGCAGGCGAAGAAGCTGTGGCACACCTCCAACCTGTTCCGGGTCGCCGGGCAGGAGAGCCTGGCCAGCCGCCTGACCGACGCCACCTTCGCCGACACCGTCTTCTTCACCAACTCGGGCGCCGAGGCGTGGGAATGCGGGGCCAAGGCCGTCCGCAAGTTCCATTATGAATCCGGCAACCCGCAGAAGAACCGCATCATCACCTTC
The DNA here is from genome assembly GCF_001305595.1 of Azospirillum thiophilum. Taxonomy (NCBI): domain Bacteria; kingdom Pseudomonadati; phylum Pseudomonadota; class Alphaproteobacteria; order Rhodospirillales; family Azospirillaceae; genus Azospirillum; species Azospirillum thiophilum. Next base: position 1,323,775 of record NZ_CP012401.1, on the reverse strand, counting down.
GAGCAGGCCTTCCACGGCCGCACGCTGGGCGCCATCTCGGCCGCCAAGCAGGAGAAGCTGGTGCACGGCTTCGACCCGCTGCTGGACGGCTTCGACCAGGTGCCCTTCGGCGACCTCGATGCCGTGCGCGCCGCCATCACGCCCGCGACCGGCGGCATCTGCGTCGAGCCGATCCAGGGCGAGGGCGGCATCCGCGCCGGCTCGGTGGAGTTCCTGCGCGGCCTGCGCGCGCTGTGCGACGAGCATGGCCTGCTGCTGTTCCTGGACGAGATCCAGTGCGGCATGGGCCGCACCGGCAAGCTGTTCGCCCATGAATGGGCCGGCATCACGCCGGACGTCATGTGCGTCGCCAAGGGCATCGGCGGCGGCTTCCCGCTCGGCGCCTGCCTCGCCACCGAGCGTGCGGCGTCGGGCATGACCGCCGGCACCCACGGCTCGACCTATGGCGGCAACCCGCTGGCGACCGCCGTCGGCAACGCCGTGCTGGACGTCATGCTGGCGCCGGGCTTCCTCGACGACGTGCAGCGCGTGTCCGGCATCCTGCGCGGGCGCCTGGAGGAGCTGATCGCCAAACATCCGGCGATGTTCCTGGAGCTGCGCGGCCAGGGCCTGATGCTGGGGCTGAAGCTGGGCCAGCCGGTGGGCGAAATGGTGGCGAAGCTGCGCGCCAACGGCCTGCTGTCGGTCCCGGCCGGCGACAATGTGGTGCGGCTGCTGCCGCCCCTGACCATCGGCGAAGCCGAGGTAGACGAGGCCGTCGGGATTCTCGACCGGACGGCGCAGGAGTGCGTTGGATGAGCGGCGACAACAAGGACGTTCGGCATTTCCTCGACATCGACCGGATGGATGGCGCCACCCTGCGCCGCCTGCTCGACCATGCCGTGCGCATCAAGGCCGACCTGAAGGCGGACCGGCTGGCCCATTCGACCCTGCTGGCCGGCCGTTCGCTGGCGCTGATCTTCGAGAAGCCCTCCACCCGCACCCGGGTGTCCTTCGAGGTCGGCATGCAGCAGTTCGGCGGCAAGGTCGTGGTGCTGAAGCCCGACGACATGCAGCTGGGCCGCGGCGAGACCATCGGCGACACCGCCCGCGTGCTGTCGCGATTCGTCGACGCGGTGATGGTCCGCACCACCGGCGAGGAGCGGGTGCACGAACTGGCCGCCCATGCCAGCGTGCCCATCATCAACGGCCTGACCGACCAGACCCACCCCTGCCAGATCATGGCCGACCTGATGACCTTCGAGGAGCATCGCGGTCCGATCGGCGGCCGGACGGTGGCCTGGATCGGCGACTGCAACAACGTCGCGGTCAGCTGGGCCCATGCAGCCGTCCGCTTCGGCTTCGAGCTGCGCCTGGCCTGCCCGACCGTCTACGGCCCCTCGCCGGAGCTGCTGGCCTGGGCGGAGCGCGAGGGCACCGGCCGCCTCGTCGTCACCGACCGGCCGGAGGACGCGGTGCGCGGGGTCGAATGCGTCATCACCGACGCCTGGGCCTCGATGCACAACACCGACGTCGACGAGCGCGCGGCGATCCTCGCCCCCTATCAGGTGAACGAGGCGCTGATGGCGCACGCCCACCCCGACGCGCTGTTCATGCATTGCCTGCCGGCCCACCGCAACGAGGAGGTGACCGACGGCGTGATCGACGGCCGCCACTCCGTCGTCTGGGACGAGGCGGAAAACCGCCTGCACGCCCAGAAGGCGATTCTCGGCTGGTGCATGGGCGTTCTGGACTGACGGGCCGGTTCGCCCCCTCCCTGACCCTCCCCCGCTCTCGGCCGGCCGAAGGCCGGTCCGATCGTGGGAGAGGGAATTGGGCAGCGGAGCGGCGGAGTTCCCTCTCCCTCGAAGAGGGGGAGGGTTAGGGAGGGGGCAAAGCGCCTCCCTACACCACAGGCCCCCCCATGCATGGGTGCCTTGCCGGTCTTGATTCGGCCGCTCCCCGCCCCGATCTTGCGGCCTACGCCCCCATCACCGGCCTTTTGTCAAGGAATCCGCCCTATGGACGATCCGTCCGTCCGCCCGCTCACCGATGATTTCGTCCTGCCGTTCCAGATCGAGGCGTCGCGCCTGCGTGGCCGCGCGATCAAGCTGGGGCCGGCGATCGACGAAATCCTGACCCGCCACGACTATCCGCCCACCGTCGCCCGCTTCCTCGCGGAGACGGCGACGCTGGCCGTGCTGCTCGCCAGCATGCTGAAATACGAGGGCATCTTCACCCTCCAGACCAAGGGCGACGGGCCGATCCGCCTGATGGTGGCCGACGTCACCTCGGTCGGCGACGTGCGCGCCTACGCCCAGTTCGATGCCGAGGCGCTGGCCAAGGCCGAGCGGGACGTGGAGATCGCCCCGGCCGCGGCGCTGCTCGGCAAGGGCTACATCGCCTTCACGGTGGACCAGGGCGCCGACACCGACCGCTACCAGGGCATCGTCGAGCTGTATGGCAAGACGCTGACCGACTGCGTCCAGCATTATTTCCGCCAGTCCGAGCAGATCGACACCGGCCTGACCGTCTCGGTCGACCGCGCCGTCGCCGCGGACGGTTCCTTCGGTCCCTGGCGGACCGGCGGCATCATGGTCCAGCGTCTGCCGCAGGAGCAGAATGTCGTCGCGTCGGACAACGAGGATGATTGGCGCCGCGCCATGGCGCTGATGGCCAGCGTGTCCGGCGACGAGCTGCTGTCGACCGAGCTGCCGGCCGCCGACCTGCTCTACCGCCTGTTCCACGAGGACGGCGTGCGCGTCTATGACGGCCAGGCCCTGCGCTTCGGCTGTCGCTGCTCGCGCGAGCGGGTGGAAACCATGCTGAGCAGCCTGCCCCGCGCAGAGGTGCAGGAACTGAAGATCGACGACGGCCGGGTCGAGGTGACCTGCCAGTTCTGTTCGACCGACTACCACTTCACCGATGCGGATCTCGACCGGGTGTACGGTCCCGCCGCCTGAGCGGGAATAGGGTCCGACACCAGCGCGTTCATCGGGGCGCGGCGTCCGCGCCGCGCCCCTTTCCTTTTCCCCAGCCCCGAACCGGAGCCCCCATGCTGTCGCGCCGCCTCCTCCTCGCCGCCGGAACGGCCACCCTCCTGCTCGCCGCCTGCCAGAGCACGCCGCCGCGCCCGGCGCCGCGCCCGATCGACTTTTCCAATTTCGGGCCGATCGTGCTGAATGCCGGGATCGTCGACGTGGTCGATTCCTACCGGCCGATGGGGGCCAAGCATGTCGAGGGCCGCTCCCCCGTTCCGCCGGCCGAAGCGGTGCGGCGCTGGGCGGCGGAGCGGCTGCAGGCGGCCGGCGGGCCGGGGCGCGTGCGCGTCACCATCCGCGACGCCGGCATCGTCGAGGTGCCGCTGCCCACCAAGAAGGGCATCAGCGGCTATTTCACCAACGATCAGGCCCAGCGCTATGACGGCCGGATCGAGGTCGAGGTCGCCGGCGAGGTCCCCGACACCGGCAGCGGCGGCTTCCGCGGCGTGACGCGTTCCACCGTCACCCAGTCGACCACGGTGGCGGAGAACATCTCGCTCGCCGACCGCGAGGCGACCTTCCTCGACCTCACCCGGCGGATGATGGACGACCTGAACGCCCGGCTCGACGCCGGCATCCGCAAGGATCTGGCGCCGATGGTCCGGCGCTGACCGGCGGCAGAGGGGGCGGGCTTGGGAATGCCTACCCCCTTTCGCCGGTGTTGCCGGGAGACTCCGTCTGGCGTAGAACCCGCCCGAGGCGACGCAGCGGTTCCGCAACCTCCGCCCCGGACATATGAGCGTAGCCGATCCGCGTCCCTCCTACCAAGGGCCTGCCGGTCCAGAACTGTCGGGCGGGCAGAAGACGCACCCCCGCCGCTCGTGCCCGCGCCATGAAACCGGCCGTGTTGACCGGCGCGTCGAACTCCACCCAATAGGCCAATCCGCCATCCGGTACCGAGAAGCGCACACCCGTCCCGAGATTCTGCCGCAACAGGTCGGCAAAGCCCTGCCGACGCTGGTCGTAGACCTGCCGGGCCTTGTCGTTATGGCGCTGCAGAGTGCCGGAATTGATCAGTTCGGACAGTGCCAATTCCTTCACCGGATCTCCCAACCGATCGATCTGGGCCACCCACGAAGCGGCGTCGCGGATGAATCCGGCCGGCCCCGTGATGAAACCGCTGCGCACATGCGGCGACAGCAGTTTGGAGAATGAGCCGATGTATATGATCCGCGCATCCGGCGCCCGGTTGGCCAGCGGCAGCAGCGGCTTGCTGGCAAAATGGAACTCGTGGTCGTAGTCGTCCTCGACGATGGTGAAGCCGTAACGCTCCGACAGCTCGAGCAGCCGTCGGCGCCGCTCGGGGCTCAGCGACACGGTGGTGGGAAACTGATGGTGCGGCGTGACATAGACGCAGGCGAGCCCACGCGTCCGACACAGCCCTTCCAGAATGTCCACCCGCATCCCTTCCCCGTCCACCGGAACCAGCGCCAGATCCGCCCCGGCCCGACGGAACGCAGTCCGGGCCTGCCCATAGCCCGGCTCTTCCAGCGCAACCGTCCTGCCCGGTCCGGTCAGGATGCGGGCCGCCAGAAAAATAGCCATCTGGCTACCACGGGTCAGGCAGATGCGGTCCGGCGTGGTGGCCATGCCGCGGTTGAAATTCAGCATGCCCGAAATCGATCGCCGGAGCTCAGGATTGCCCAACGGGTGCTCGTCGGCCAGCCTGTTGCTTCGGCTGAGCCGCCGCAGCGCCCCATGATAGGCCTGCGCCAGGGCCGACACCGGCACCAGCCGGGTGTCCGGAGCGCCATCGTCGAAGACGATCGTGGTGTATGGCGGCGGCTGAGGAACCGGCTGGGACGATCGCACGGGCTCCGGATGCCGGTCGATGCCCGTCTCGGCGGTCGAACGCTGCGCTGACGGGGGGCGCAGGCAGACGAAGGTACCGCGCCGGCCTTCCGTCGTAACCCAGCCGGCGGCGATCAGCTCGTCATAGGCCAATTGCACCGTTTTGCGATTAACATCCAGAAGTTGTGCAAAGGTTCGGCTGCCCGGTAGCGGACTACCGGCGGGCAGCCGCTTCGAACGGATGCCTGCCACCACCGCATCGTAGATTTGGATGTGGATCGCCCGCTGGCTGTCCTCATCGAGGGGAATATGAAGTGGCCACGGTCTGAGCATCTGGACCATCCAGATTTTAAGAACTGGAGGATGCACCCTGAAATCGAGTGTGTCATACAGAAAACGCAACCAATGAGCAACAAAACAAACCTCGATGCACAATGCGTGCAGCTCGCATTTGGCATGCAAGGAAGAAAGTCTTGAACAGTACCATTTCTGATTTGAACAACGCCGCTGATTCGGTTGCCAAAAGAAATAATCCGATATCACTGGGCACGCTTTTTTTAGTATTCCGAAAAAGCTGCTCTAAAAACTCCGACATCATTGCCATACCCGAGAAAATTAATTGCGATCTCGGACTATGGCCTATGATTTTGACATCTCAGACAAGATGACAGTCAACTGACCATCAAAACCAAGCCAAGGAGTTAACTATGGGCGCGCTGATCACCGAAGCTATCTCGAATTTTTTCAACGGCCCCGCTCTCGAACAGATGGCCGCACAAATAGAAGGAATTATTTCCGAAGGAGGGGCATCCATTGGAAATGCAATTATTGATGTTCTTGTGGGCGCTGGAGTTCCCATGGCTGAAGCGGAGGTTGCTTCCGAGGCAATCGTGATCGGATTGGCGGTGGCGGCGTAACCCTTCCGCCATGATTGAGGACTAGATCGGATCGCGTAAAATCGACGTCGATTTGAAGCGTGAATCCGATCGCCAATCAAAGGGCTGGAGTTTCATGCGTTTCATATGAAACGCATGAAACTCTAAAATTGCCGATTGAGTCTGTTTGAGAAACGATCCACCGTCATCCGTCCCTTCGTCACAGGCTCCAGGGTCCCAGTCCGCAAGACCGGGACCTTTTCGTTTCCACCGTCCCGGTCTTGCGGCCGGAAGCCCCTCAGATCTCCAACTGCATGCCCAGTTCGACCACGCGGTTGGGCGGGATGCAGAAATACTCCGACGCGCTGGTCGACAGCTTCGACAGGAAGATGAACAGCGGTTCCTGCCAGCGCGGCAGGCCGAGCTTGCCGTGGCTGCGGATCAGCGTCTCGCGGCTGACGAAATAGGTCGTCTCCATCGGCTCGAACGGCAATCCTGGAATCCGCCTAGTCTCCAGCGCCTGCGGGATGTCGGGTTCGTCCTTGAAGCCGAAATGGACGATCAGCCGGAAGAAGCCGGCGGACAGCGCCTTCAGCTCGAACCGCTGGTCATCGGGCACATGGGGCACATCCTCGATGTCGACGGTCAGCAGGACGACGCGCTGGTGCAGCACCTTGTAGTGCTTCAGGCTGTGCAGCAGCCCGGGCGGCAGGCCGCGCGGGTTGCCGGTCAGGAACACGGCGGTGCCCGACACCCGCTGCACCGACCCGCCCTTCATCCGCTCCATCAGCAGGTCGAAGGGCAGCGCATCCTCGGCCAGCCGCTTGCGCACCACCTCGCGGCCGCGCCGCCACGTCGCCATCAGCAGGAAGACCAGCGCGCCGACCACCAGCGGGAACCAGCCGCCCTCCTCGACCTTGACCAGATTGGCCAGGAACAGCGCCATGTCGACGGTCAGGAACACCGCCAGCGCCAGCACCGCCTGCCACAGCTTCCAGCGGCCGAGCGAGCGCGCGACCTTGTAGGCCAGCAGCGTGGTCGCCACCATCGTCCCGGTCACCGCGATGCCGTAGGCGGCGGCGAGGTTGCTGGAGGTCTGGAAGCTCAGCACCAGCAGGAGGACGCCGGCCAGCAGCAGCCAATTCAGCTGCGGCATGTAGATCTGGCCCTTGGCATGCTCGGAGGTGTGCCGCACCTCCATCCGCGGCAGGTAGCGCAGATGCATCGCCTGCAGCGTCACCGAATAGGCGCCGGAGATCACCGCCTGCCCGGCGATGATGGTGGCCGCGGTGGCCAGCAGCAGCAGCGGCACCTGCGCCCATTCCGGCGCCAGATGGAAGAAGGGGTTCTCGATGGCGTCGGGCTCGTGCAGCAGCAGGGCGCCCTGGCCGAAATAGCACAGCAGCAGCGACGGCAGCACCAGCGCGTACCAGGCGATGCGGATCGGCTTGCGCCCGAAATGCCCCATGTCGGCATAGAGCGCCTCGGCACCCGTCACCGCCAGCACCACGGCGCCCAGCAGCAGGAAGCCGTGCCAGCCATGCTGGAACAGCATCTCGACCGCATGGCCGGGCCAGACCGCGGCCAGCACGCCCGGATAGCGCACGATCTGCCAGCCGCCCAGCACGCCCAGCGTCAGGAACCAGACCAGCATCACCGGCCCGAACAGCCGGCCCACCTTCTCGGTGCCGAAGCGCTGCAGCACGAACAGCCCGATCAGGATGGTCAGCGTGATCGGGATGACGTAGGCGTCCAGGGCGGGTGCCACGACATGCAGCCCCTCCACCGCGCTCAGCACCGAGATGGCCGGGGTGATCAGGCTGTCGCCGTAGAACAGCGCCGCCCCCATCACGCCGATCGCCATGACGATGCCGGTGCGCCGGTGTCCCGGCCGCATGCCGCGCAGTGCCAGCGCGGTCAGCGCCAGAATGCCGCCCTCGCCCTGGTTGTCGGCCCGCATCACGAAGACGACATATTTCACCGTCACCGTGATGATCAGCGCCCAGAAGATCAATGACAGCACGCCCAGGATGACCTCCGGCACCAGCGGAAAGCCGCCGCCCTCGGTCAGGCATTCGCGCAGCGTGTAGAGCGGGCTGGTGCCGATGTCGCCATAGACGACACCCAGCGCCCCCAGCGCGAGCGCGCGCAGCTTCGTCGCATGCTCGCGCTCGTCCATGCCTGCTTCCATACCCGGTCCGCTCCGATCGTTGCCCCATGCACTGCCATGCCTAAGGTGGGTTGCGGTTGCCGCGCAAGCACCGAATGGCTGAACGCGCCGCCGGCCCCGCCGATCCACCGCCATTTCCGCTCTTCCGGCCAGGAGGCGGAGCGGAGGAGAGGGGCGGCGCGGCGCTCGGCGCCGTTGCATCGTCCGCGGCGCCGTGCTTCCATCCATACGCGTACCGCGGACAGTCCCGAGCCGGCAGCCATGTCCAACGATTTCCTGTTCGCCCCGGACGCTTCCCCACCCCCGCAGGGCCCGCCGGGCGGGGAGAAGGCCTCCGACTCCGCCGTCCCGGATTTCGGCGCCCCGGACCCGGACGCCCCGCCCTGGCTGATCCTGGTCGCCGACGACGAGCCGGAGATGCATGCCGTCACCCGGCTGGCGCTGGCGCGGCTGCGCTTCCGCGGCCGTCCCGTCCGGCTCCTCGATTGCACCAGCGCCGCGGAGGCGGAACGGATCCTGCGCGGCACTCCGGACATCGCCGTCCTTCTGCTGGACGTGGTGATGGAGACCGAGGAGGCCGGCCTGCATCTGGTCCGCAGAATCCGCGAGGATCCCGGCAACCGCAGCATCCGCATCATCCTGCGAACCGGCCAGCCCGCCCGGGTGCCGGAAGAAGACCTCGTCCTCGCCTATGAGATCGACGGCTTCGCGGCGAAGACGGACATGACCGCGGGCAGGCTGATCACCTGCGTGGTCACGGCGCTGCGCGCCCATGCCGACTTCCGGGCGCTGGAACAGCGCGTCGCCGAGCGTACCCGGCAGTTGGAGGAGGCGACCGCCCGCCTGAACCGGCTGGCGGTGCTGGACCCGCTGACCGGGGTATGGAACCGCCGCCGCTTCCTGGAGCTGACGGAGGCGGAACTGGCACGGGCGCGGCGCCATGGCCGGCCGCTCGGGCTGTTCCTGCTCGATCCCGACGGCTTCAGGAGGATCACCGACACCCACGGCCTCGCGGCGGGCGACGCGGTGCTGCGCGCCCTGGTGAAGCGGGTGCGGGCGGCCCTGCGCATCTCCGACCATCTCGCCCGCTTCGGCGGCGAGGAGTTCGTCGTCCTGCTGCCGGAGACCGATGCCGCCGGCACCGCCGTCGTGGCGGAGCGGGTGCGCGCGGCCTTGGCCGACAGTCCGGTGCCGGTGCCTGGAACTGGGCCCGGCCCGCGGCCGGCGGAAAGCCGCGCCGTCACCGCCAGCATCGGCGCCACCGCCTGGCTGCCGCTGGAGCCGTCGGTCGAGCAGGCCTTTCACCGCGCCGAACGGGCTCTCCAGGCGGCCCGGCAGGCCGGCGGCAACCGGGTGGAGGTCGGATAGGCACGAAGCCCTCGAAAGCACTCCCCCGGGCGCCGGGCCGTTCCATATCAAATAACGTTGCAGCGCGGCGATTGAACGGCCGGGGCGCACGGGCTACTCCTATCGCCGGATGCCTCCTTATCGACAGCATTCCCGATCCGGGGACCAGCACATGTGGCAGAGCTACACCAACGCGCTCATCACCGCCTTCGGGCTGTCGGGCCTGGGGTTCGGCATCGGCAAGCTCGTCATTGTGCTTGGCGAGCGTGCGATCGAACGCCGCCTCGGGTCGGAGGGGGTGCGCGACGTCATCGCCCGCCGCGCCAAGATGGAGTCCCTGTTCGAGGCCCGCCGCGCCAGTCGGGTGCAGGAACTGAAGGAACTGGACGGCGCGGTGGAGGATGTGCTGCGCCGCCGCAAGGCGATGGAGCGGCAGGTCGAGGCGTCGCGCCAGTCAGGCGAACGGCTGGTCCGCCTGATCGGCGAGGAGGTCCATGGCTGCCCCTGCTATGTCGCCATGATCGTGAACAAATATGTCGGCACCGCCAGCATGCAGCAGAGCCAGCACGCCCTGATCGACGCCAGCTGGGCCCAGCCGCAGACCGTCGAGGTCTGGGCCCGGTCGATGGCGGAGGCGCGGACGGAGATCGAGCGGCGCTATCCCCCAGCCTTCGGCTATGCGGTGACCCGGATGCAGGAGTTCCTGTCCGCCGACACGCCGATCGCGAAGGCCGGGTGAGAGGAAACACGCGAATGGACGCCATGCCCTATGTCTTCGCCGGACTGGTCGGCTTCGCCTCGCTCGCCGTGTCGCTCCTGCTGGCGCTGCGCCGCCTGAAGACGTCGGAGGAACGGATCGCCACCGCCGTTTCCCGCAAGCAGGCGCAGGTCGAGCGGATCAAGAAGATCGCCCGCGTCACCCTGCGCCAGGCCCACGACCTGCGCGAGGCCCGCCGCCGAAAGACGATGGCCGAACTGGGTTGCGAGGATCTGGAACAGCGCCTGAAGGCCGCCGACGCGGCCGACCGCCGCGTCTATGTCCTGGACGACCGGCGCACGCCACAGGACGAGGGCTGGCTGCTGCGGGTGGTCAACATCGAATATGCCTCCCGCGTCAACGCCAACCTCACAACCGCGGCGCTGGGCAGCTGGAAGCGCGGCCGCCGCGTCCTGGTCTGGGCGCTGGACGAGAAGAAGGCGCGGGAGAAGGTCAACGCCCGGCTGCCGGAAAACAAGGGCTTCACGATCATGGGCGTGGAGTCCTACCTGGGGTAAGTGTCGTCTGACGATGCCCCCTTCCCCCCTCACGCGGGAGAGGGGATCAAGTGCTTACCTGATAAAGCAGCGATAGCCCCTCCCCCGCCCAGCGGAGGAGGTCAGATGGGGGCATCGCCAGCCGACACTCCCGCCACGGAGATGACATAAATCCTATTCTCAGGCTATCATCCCCAGGCGCATCCATCCACCCGCGCCGGGAAGCCTTGCCATGATCCGCTACGCCGAATTGCAGGTCGCCACCAGTTTCAGCTTCCTGGAAGGCGCCTCGCAGCCCGACGAGCTGGCATTGACCGCGGCGGCGCTGGGGCTGGCGGCGGTCGGGGTGACGGACCGCAATTCGCTGGCCGGGGTGGTGCAGATGCACGCGGCGGCGAGGAAGGCGGGGATCCGGGCGCTGATCGGCTGCCGGCTCGACCTGACCGACGCCGACAGCCTGCTGGCCTATCCGACCGACCGCGCCGCCTATGCCCGGCTGTCGCGGCTGCTGACGCTGGGCAAGAGGCGGGCGCCGAAGGGGGACTGCTTCATCACCCGCGCCGACGTGCTGGCCCATGCCGACGGCATGCTGTTCCTGCTGCTGTCCCCCGACCGCCGCGACGATGCCTTCCTCGCCGAACTGCGGGCCTGGCGCGGCGGGCTGGCGCGCGGACAGCTCCATCTGGCGGCGAGCCACCGCTATCGCGGCGACGACGGGCGTCGGCTGGGCTGGCTTGCCGGCCTGGCCGAGGCCGAACGGGTGCCGCTGGTCGCCACCAACGACGTGCTCTATCACGGCACCGGGCGGCGGACGCTGGCCGACGTGATGACCTGCATCCGCCACCACACCACCATCGACGAGGCCGGCTGGCGGCTGTCCGCCAACGCCGAACGCCATTTGAAGCCCGGCGTCGAGATGATGCGGCTGTTCCGCGACCATCCCGACGCCGTCGCCCGCACGGCGGAGATCGCCGACGCCTGCCGCTTCTCGCTGGACGAACTGCGCTACGAGTACCCCGACGAGGTGGCCGAGGGCGGCGACCCGCAGAGCCGGCTGGTGGAGCTGACCTGGGAGGGGGCAGCGGCGCGCTACCCGTCCGACCGCTTTCCCGGCGGCATCCCCGATGCGGTCCGGCTCACGGTGGAGCGCGAGCTGGCCCTGATCGCCGACCGGCGCTACGCCCCCTATTTCCTGACCGTCCACGACATCGTCCGCTTCGCCAGGGGCGAGGGCATCCTGTGCCAGGGGCGGGGCAGCGCCGCCAACTCCGCCGTCTGCTATTGCCTGGGCATCACCTCGATCGATCCGACCGAATTCGAGCTGCTGTTCGAACGCTTCATCTCCGCCGCCCGCGACGAGCCCCCCGACATCGACGTCGATTTCGAGCATGAGCGGCGCGAGGAGGTGATCCAGTACATCTACCGCAAATACGGCCGCGACCGCGCCGGCCTGACCGCCACCGTCGTCCGCTACCGCGCCCGCGGCGCCCTGCGCGAGGTCGGCAAGGCGATGGGACTGTCGGCCGATCTGGTGGGACGGCTGACCGGCTCGATCTGGGGCTGGAGCGGCCAGGGGGTGGACGCGGAGCGTGCCCGGTCGCTGGGCTTCGACCCGGACGACCCCAGGCTCGGCCGCACGCTGGAACTGGCGCAGGAACTGATCGGCTTTCCCCGCCACCTGTCGCAGCATGTCGGCGGCTTCGTCATCACCCGCGGCCCGTTGTCCGACCTCTGTCCGGTCGCCAACGCGGCGATGGAGGACCGCACCACCATCGAGTGGGACAAGGACGACATCGACGCGCTGGGCATCCTCAAGGTCGACGTGTTGGCGTTGGGCATGCTGACCTGCATCCGCCGGGCCTTCGACCTGATCGAACAGGTGCATGGCACGCGTTGGACGCTGGCCACGCTGCCCCAGGAGGATCCGGCGGTCTACGAGATGCTTGGACGGGCCGACAGCCTGGGCGTCTTCCAGGTCGAGAGCCGGGCGCAGATGAGCATGCTGCCAAGGCTGAAGCCGAAGACCTTCTACGATCTGGTGATCGAGGTCGCCATCGTCCGCCCCGGCCCGATCCAGGGCGGCATGGTGCATCCCTACCTGCGCCGCCGCAGCGGGGCGGAGGACATCACCTACCCGATGCGGGTGCTGGAACCGGTCCTGAAGCGGACGCTGGGCGTGCCGCTGTTCCAGGAGCAGGCGATGAAGGTCGCCATGGTCGGCGCCGGCTTCACCGCCGAGGAGGCCGACCGGCTGCGCCGCGCCATGGCCGCTTTCCGCAAGACGGGGCAGGTCCGCCTGTTCCACGACAAGTTCGTCGCCGGCATGACCGCCAACGGCTGCGACCCTGCCTTCGCCGAACGCTGTTTCCACCAGATCGAGGGGTTCGGCGAATACGGCTTCCCCGAAAGCCACGCCGCCAGCTTCGCCCTGCTGGTCTATGTCTCGGCCTGGATCAAGCGCCACCACCCCGCCATCTTCGCCGCCGCCCTGCTGAACAGCCAGCCGATGGGGTTCTACGCCCCGGCCCAGATCGTCCGCGACGCGCGCGAGCATGGCGTGACCGTCCTGCCGCCCGACGTGAACCTGTCGGGGTGGGATTGCGCGGTGGAGGAGTTTCCCTCTCCCGCTCCTGGAGAGGGCCGGCTGCGCCTCCGCCTCGGCCTCCGCCTGATCAGGGGCTTCACCGAGGAGCAGGCCAAGGTCATCGTCCTCTCCCGCGCCGGCGGCTACCGCGACCCCTACGATGTGTGGCGCCGTGCCCGCCTGCCGGTCGCCGTCCTGGAAAAGCTCGCCAAGGCCGACGCCTTCCGCTCGGTCGGGCTCGACCGCCGGGCGGCGCTGTGGGCAGTCCGGGCGCTGGGCGACCAGCCGTTGCCGCTGTTCGCCCGTCTCGACGGCCCGATGGCCGAGGAACCGGACGCGCCGCTGCCGGCCATGGCGCTGGGCGAGCATGTGGTGATGGATTACGGCAGCTTGTCCTTGTCGCTGAAGGCCCACCCGCTGGCGCTGCTGCGCGACGGGCTGCCCGGCGTCACCGCGGCGGAGCGGCTGGCGCAGACGCGCGATGGCCGGCGGCTGACCGTTGCCGGGCTGGTGCTGGTGCGACAGCGGCCGGGCAGCGCCGAGGGTGTCGTCTTCGTCACGCTGGAAGACGAGACCGGGATCGCCAATCTCGTCGTCATGCCCGACATCTTCGAAACCTTCCGCCGCGCAGTCATGACCGCAAGGTTGATGGCGGTCACCGGCCGGGTCCAGAACCATGACGGCGTGGTGCATCTGCGCGTCGAATCGCTGATCGACCTCACCCACCGGCTGGCCGAGTTGACCGGCGAGGACCGCCCCGCGGCAACGCCCTTTCCCAGGGGGCGCAATTTTCATTGAGGACGCCGATCGCTCCTGACATCACGCTGTCAGGAGGGGGTGTGCTATCAAGGGGGCGTGCCGGCACGAACCACGAACATCCCCCCTTCCTCCCGTCAGGAGCCTGTTCCATGAACACGCCGAACGTCGTCACCTGGTTCGAGATCCCCGCCGCCGACCTCGCCCGCGCCGTGCGCTTCTACGAGACCGTCTTCGCCGTCACCCTGGTGCAGGAACCCTGCCCCAGCGGCATGAAGATGGCCGTCTTCCCCGCCGAGGGCGACGCCGTGAAGGGCTGCCTGATCCAACACGACTCCTGCAAGCCCAGCGCCGACGGCACCACCGTCTACCTGAACGGCGGCGACGACCTGTCGGCCCCGCTGGCCCGCGCCGAGCAGGCTGGTGCGGCCATCGTCGTGCCGAAAACGCTGATCACGCCCGAGATCGGCTATTTCGCACAGTTCATCGACAGCGAGGGCAACCGGGTCGGCCTCTATTCGATGCACTGATCCCTTATCCCGGGACGCCACCGCCATGCGCCGCGCCGACCGCCTGTTCCAGATCGTCCAGCATCTCCGCAAGGGGCGGCTGGTGACGGCTGCCGAGCTGGCGCGGTGCCTGGAGGTGTCGGAACGCACCGTCTACCGCGACATGCGCGACCTCGCCTCCTCCGGCGTGCCGGTGGAGGGCGAGGCCGGCGTCGGCTATCTGCTGCGCGACGGCTACGACCTGCCGCCGCTGATGTTCACCCGCGACGAGGTGGAGGCGCTGGTGGTCGGCGCCCGCCTCGCCCGTGCCTGGGTCGGCGGCGCCCTTGCCGATGCCGCCGCCCGCGCGCTCGACAAGGTCGAGGCGGTGGTGCCGGAGGCGCGGCGGCGCGAGCTGGCCGACAGCCGGGTCTTCGTCCCCGACTTCTCCTTCCCCGCCCCCTTGCGCGAGCGGATGGACGTGCTGCGCTGCGCCATCAACGCCCGCCGCGTCGTGCTGTTCGACTACCGCCGCCAGGACGGCACCAATTCCGCCCGCGCGGTCCAGCCGCTGGGCCTGTTCTTCTGGGGCCGGGTGTGGACGCTGGGCGCCTGGTGCGAGCTGCGCGGCGAATTCCGCAGCTTCCGCATCGACCGCATGGACAGTCTCGCGGCGCTGGACCGCCGCTTCGACGAGCTCCCCGGCCGCGGCCTGGAGGATTATCTGGCGCTCTGGCGCGAGGAGGCCTGCCGCGACCGGGACAGCGAGCCGGCGCATGCCGACGGCTGGACCGGGAAGCCCTAGAATCCCTCGCCGCGGAAGGGCCGGGACAGCAGCCCCTCGATGGTCTCGTCCAGCCCGGCGCCGCGGTTCAGGATGGCGTCGACCGCGCCGCAGATCGGCATGTCGACACCCAGCTTCGCCGCCAGCCCGACCACCGCGGCGGCGGTATAGACGCCCTCCGCCACCGACCGGCGGACGGCCAGGATGTCGGCCAGTGCCTTGCCCTCGCCCAGCGCCGCCCCCAGCGACATGTTGCGCGACTGCAGGCTGGAGCAGGTCAGCGTCAGGTCGCCAAGCCCCGACAGCCCCATCAGCGTCTCCGCCCGGCCGCCCAGCGCCAGCGCCAGCCGGGTGATCTCCGCCAGCCCGCGGGTGATCAGCGCGGCGCGCGCGTTGTCGCCCAGCCGCCGCCCCTCGACCACGCCGCAGGCTATGGCCAGCACATTCTTGACCGCCCCGCCGACCTGCGAGCCGACGACGTCGTCAGAGCGGTAGGGCCGGAAGGTCCGGCTGCCCAGCGCCGCCACCAGCGCCGCGCCGAGCTCCTCGTCCGCACAGGCCAGCGTCACCGCCGTCGGCAGCCCGCGCGCCACCTCCGCCGCGAAGGTCGGGCCGGACAGGATCGCCACCGGCGTTCCCCCCGGCAGCGAGGCCGCCACCGCCTCGCTCATCAGCGCGTGGCTGTCCAACTCGATCCCCTTGGCGCACACCACCACCGGCGCCCCCGGCTTCAGCAGCGGCGCCATCCGCGCCGTGACCGTCCGCGCATGCTGGGCCGGCGACACCAGCAGCACCGCGTCGCAGCCGCCGAGCTCAACCAGATCGCCGGTGACGCGCAGCGCGTCGGGCAGCGGCACGCCGGGCAGATAGTCGCGGTTCTCCCGCCGGATGCCCATCGCCTCCACCACCGCCGGCTCGCGCGCCCACAAGAGCGTGTCACGCCCGGCGCGCAGAGCCGCCAGCGCCAGCGCCGTGCCCCAGGCGCCGCCGCCGACGACGCCGATGCGATGGAGGGGAGAGGACACGATGCTCATGGCCGACCACGCAAGCTGTTATTGAGACCGGCGCCCGTCACGCCTTCACCCCCGACCCGACCCCGGCACGCCCGATCGCCGGGACGGCGGTGGGGTCCAGCGGCCAGCGCGGCCGTGGGGCGAAGCTGAGCGGATCGCTTTCGCCCAGGCGGAACCGCTCGATGCCGGCCCAGGCGATCATCGCCGCGTTGTCGGTACACAGCCGCAGCGGCGGGGCGACGAACGGCATGCCGTGCTTCTCCGCCAGCGTCGCCAGCCGGGCGCGGATCGCCTTGTTGGCCGCCACGCCGCCGGCGACCACCAGGGCGCCGCCCTGCGGATGCTCCTCCTTGAAGCGGCGGATGGCGCGGGCGCAGCGGTCGGCCAGCACCTCGGCCACCGTCGCCTGGAAGGCGGCGGCGAGGTCGTCGCGGTCGGCCTCCGTCAAAACGCCGCCCAGTTCCTCCACATGCCGCCGCACCGCGGTCTTCAGCCCGGAGAAGGAGAAATCGCAGCCCGGACGCCCGAGCATCGGCCGCGGCAGCTCGAACCGGCCGGGGTTGGTCGCCCGCGCCGCCGCCTTCTCCACCAGCGGCCCGCCGGGATATCCCAGTCCCAGCAGCTTGGCGGTCTTGTCGAACGCCTCGCCCACCGCATCGTCGATGGTGGTGCCGAGCCGGCGGTAGCGTCCCACCCCCTCGACCGCCAGCAACTGGCAATGGCCGCCCGACACCAGCAGCAGCAGGTAGGGAAAGGCGACGTCGTCGGTCAGCCGCGCGGTCAGCGCGTGGCCTTCCAGATGGTTGACCGCGACGAAGGGCAGCCCGCGCGCCGCGGCGATGGCCTTGGCGGTCATCACGCCGACGATGACGCCGCCGATCAGCCCCGGCCCGCCGGTGGCCGCCACCGCGTCGAGGTCGCCGAAGCCGATCCCAGCCTCCGCCATGGCGCGGCGGATCAGCCCGTCCAGGTGTTCCAGATGGGCGCGGGCGGCGATTTCCGGGACGACGCCGCCATAGGGCGTGTGGTCGTCCAGCTGCGACAGCACCACGTCGGCGCGGATCTCGCGCGCGTCGGTGACGACGGCCGCCGCCGTCTCGTCGCAGCTCGTTTCAATTCCAAGAACGATCATGCCGCCAAACTAGCGGCCTTGGCCGTCCGGGTATAGCGTCGAGTTATGAACCCCGACACCCCGCCCGACGACGGCAGCATCCTCTATTACGACGCCGACTATCCCTCGCTGGAGATCGGCGAGGCGCGGGCCGACGACGCGGCGACGCTCGCCCGCCTGGGCCTGCTCGGCGACGTCGCCTTCTACACCGGCCTGGCGCGCACCACCGGCGCCTCGGACCGCGGCCCGGTGCTGGAGATCGGCTGCGGCACCGGCCGCCTGACCATCCCGCTCGCCCGGACCGGCGCGGAGGTCTGGGCGGTCGACGTCAACCCCGGCATGCTGGCCCAGCTGCGCGACCGGCTGGCCGCCGAGGCGCCGGAGGTCCGGGCGCGCGTCCACATCCTGGAGCAGGACGCCGCCGGCCTCGACCGGCCGGAGCTTGCCGCCCGGCTGGCGATCCTGCCCTTCAACCTGCTGATGATGGTGCCGGACGGCAGGCACGAGGCCCGCCTGCTGGCCGCCGTCGCCCGCCATCTCGCTCCCGGCGGCACGGTGGCGCTCGACGTGATGAACCCGCTGACCCTGCCGCAGGACGCCGATCCCGCCCCCGCCCCTTCGCGCCCACGACGCCATCCGCGCACCGGCAACCCGGTGGTCCGCCATGCCCGGGCCGGCGCGGTGGACGGCAACGGGGTGCAGCGCATCGCCGGCCGCTATGACGAGCTGCTGCCCGACGGCTCGATCCGCAGCACCCCCTTCGCCTTCGGCTGGCGGATGATCGGTCTGGCGGATCTGCGGTCGCGGCTGCCCGCCGCCGGCTTGGCGGTCGACCGGGTCCAGGGCGACTTCGACGGCGCGCCCTGGACGGTCGCCAGCCGGCGCAGCGTGCTGGTCGGTCATCGCCCCTTTGGCCACCGCCCCTTTCAAGGATCTCCGGACGAAATTTGATCCGTCTCAATCTTCGGTATGGCAGGGCGACGAATCCTTGCAAAGCTGTGCGGATCGCCTAGAACACGCCCTATGACGACCCACCCGCTCCGTATCGGGACGCGCGGCAGCCCGCTGGCGCTGGCGCAGGCCCATGAAACCCGCGACCGCCTGATCGCCGCCCATCCCCATCTGGCCGCCCCCGGCGCCATCGAGATCGTCGTCTTCAAGACCACCGGAGACCGCATCCTCGACCGCACCCTGGCGGAGGCGGGCGGCAAGGGCCTGTTCACCAAGGAGCTGGAGGAGGCGCTGTTCGACAACCGCGCCGACCTTGCCGTCCATTCGATGAAGGACGTGCCGACCCAGCTGCCCGACGGGCTGGAGATCGCCACCCTCCTGCCGCGCGAGGATCCGCGCGACGCCTTCTTCGCCCGCTCCGGCGGCGGACTGGCCGACCTGCCCGCCGGCGCCGTCGTCGGCACCGCCGGCCTGCGCCGTCAGGCCCAGGTGCTGGAGCTGCGCCCCGACCTGACCATCGTCCCCCTGCGGGGCAACGTGCAGACCCGCCTGTCCAAGCTCGACGCCGGGGAGGTGGACGCCACCCTGCTGGCGCTCGCCGGTCTGCGCCGCCTCGGCCTGACCAGCCGCATCAGCGCGGTGCTGGAGCCGGAAACCATGCTGCCCGCGGTCGCCCAGGGCGCCATCGGCATCGAGATCCGCAGCGACGACAGCGACACCCGCGCCCTGCTGGCGCCGCTGAACTGCGCGGAGACGACGGTGCGCGTCACCGCGGAACGCGCGCTGCTCGCCGCCCTCGACGGCTCCTGCCGCACGCCGATCGCCGCGCTGGCGATGCTGGAGGGCGACCGGCTCCATCTGCGCGCCAAGGTGCTGTCGCACGATGGCCGCAGCATCTTCCGGGCCGAACGCCGCGGCACGGCCGCCGAGGCCCTGTTGCTGGGCGCCGACGCCGGGGCCGAGATCCGGTCGCAGCTGCCCCCCGGTTTCTTCGCCGCCGCTCCGCACTGACCGTCGGCTTGGCGGGTTTTCCGGATAGCGGAAAAGACAGCAGGTCTTCCGGATGACGGAAAAACAGCACGCCTCCCCTTCCCGGCAGGGCCGTACGCGCCTTCTTGTCACCCGTCCGATGGAGGACGCCGAGCCTCTGGTCCGGCGGCTGGAGGCGCTCGGCCATGCCGTGGCGGTGGAGCCGATGCTGTCGATGGTGTGGATCGACGGGCCGGAACCGGACCTATCGAACGTACAGGCTTTGCTGTTCACCAGTGCGAATGGCGTACGGGCATACTCCAAACGTACGAGCCGGCGCGACCGTCCGGTGCAGGCCGTCGGCGACGCCACGGCCCGGGCAGCGCGCGAGGCCGGCTTCGCCGACGTCGACAGCGCGTCGGGCGACGTGTACGCCCTGGCGGACCGCGTCCGGCTCCTGCGCGATCCGGCGGCAGGTACGCTGCTGCATGTGGCGGGAAGCAAGGTGGCGGGCGACCTTGCCGGGCTGCTGGGAGCGGCCGGGTTCACGCTGCACCGCAGCGTGATGTACGACGCCGTACCCGCTTCCACCCTGTCGGAGGAGACCGCGACATTTTTGCGTACGTCCGGCATCGCCGGCGTGTTGTTTTTCTCTCCCCGTACCGCGGCCTCCTTTGTTAGGCTGCTGGCCGAGGCCGGACTGGTCGACCGTTGTCGTACGGTCGACGCGTTCTGTCTCAGCCCCGCGGTCGCGGAGGCTGCCCGTGCGTACGGCGACCAGGGAGTGACGCCGTGGCGAAGCGTACGGGTGGCGGCCCGGCCGGAGCAGGACGCCTTGCTCGATCTGTTGCCGGCCGCCGGGTGACACCGGCGCGGTCCGGCCGTTCGGCCTGATCCCAGGCGCGCCCCCTACGGGGTACGCCGCGCTGGACGGGCAGGCCGTACGGAGGATGAGCGGACCGGTCCGGGGGCTGTGGCGTTAAGACGAACAACAGCGAACCGAAGGTACAGCCCATGACCTCTCGTCCAGGCTCCGAACGCCCCGGCACCGACCGTGACGGCGACGGCGCCAGCACCGGCAATGCGGCGGTCGACCGCATCGTCGAACGTTTCGGCGGCATCCGCCCGATGGCCAACAAGCTGGACACCCCGGTGACGACGGTGCAGGGCTGGAAGAAGCGCGGCGCGATCCCGCTGGCCCGCCATGCCGACCTGCGCGCCGCCGCCGCCAAGCACCGAATCAAGCTGGACGACGCCGACCTGGACGCGGCCACCCCCAGCGAGGACCGGCAGACCGACACCGCCCCGGCCGTCATCGTCACGCCCGCCCCCGCCGCCCCCGTCGATGTGACGCCCGCCGACGCCACCTCTGCCGACGTCACACCCGCCGACACCACGCCCGCCGACACCGTTCCGGTGGTGGAGCCGGTCCCGGCCGCCGCACCGGCCGACAGCATCCCCGGCGCCGATGTCCCGGCCGGGCCGCAGGCGTCCGACGCGCTGATCCCGCCCGCCACGCCGCTCGGGACGACCGAACCCGGCAAGGAGGAGGCGAAGGCCGAAGAGGCGCAGGCGGAGGACGCCAAGCCGTCCGACTCCGCAACGCCCTGGTCCTCCACCGGCTCCACTGGCGGCACCACCGGCGGCACGGGCTACGGCAGCACCGCCGACGCCGAGCCGGTGCGCCCGACCATCGCGCCGACGCCCTCATATCTCGACGAGCCGCGCTCCGGCAGCGGCTTCGCCACCGCGCTGTCGATCGTCGCCCTGCTGGTCGGCGCCGCCGCGCTGTCGGCGCCCTGGTGGGGCCCCGCCCTGCCCGGCTGGCCGTCCCCGGCCGCTCCGGCCGCCACCTCCACCGCCGCCGCCCCGGCCGATCCCGTCCTGCGCGCGCAGATCCAGCAGCTGGTCGACCGCGTCGCCAAGCTGGAGCAGCGCCCGGCCGCCGCACCGGCCGGCAATGGCGGCAGCGCCGCCGACCTCACCGCCCTGACCGGGCGGATCGACGCGCTGGAGAAGCGCCCGGCCGCCGATCCCGCCGCCGGCGCTGCCGCCGACGACGCCCGGAAGGCGCTGGCCGACCGCCTCGCCGCGCTGGAACAGAAGCTCACCGCCGTCTCCGGCAACAGCCAGGCGGCGCAGGAACTGCGCACCGAGGTCGACTCGCTGAAGCAGCAGGTCTCGACCGTCAGCCAGGGCCTGGAGAAGCGCCAGGACGCCGCCACCGCCGCCCAGGCGCTGGTTCTGGCCGCCGGCCAGCTGCGCGCCTCGCTGTCGGGCGGCCAGCCGTTCCAGCAGGATCTGCAGGCGGTCCGCGCGCTCAACATCGCCGATGCCGGGGTGTCCCAGCCGCTCGACGCGGTGGCCCCCTATGCCGCCAAGGGCATTCAGACCCGCGCCCAGCTGACCGACCGCTTCCAGCCGCTGGCTGGCGAGATCGTCCGCGCCGGGATCCGCGGCGAGGGCAACGGCTGGATCGACTCGGCGGTCGGCAAGCTGTCGACCCTGGTCACCGTGCGCCGCGAGGGCGGCGGGGTGGTCGGCACCACCGACGACGCCATCGTCGCCCGTGCCGAGGCCGCTCTCTCCGCCGGCAATCTCGGCAAGGCGGTCGAGGAGCTGTCGGCCCTGCAGGGTCCGGCCGCCCAGGCCGCCGCCCCCTGGCTGGCCGACGCCAAGGCGCGTCTGGCCGCCGATCAGGCGGTGCGCCAGCTGAACGACCGTGCCATCGCCCTGATGACCACCGCCGCCGGCGGGAAAGGGGCCGCCCAATGATCCGCGCCCTCTGGTTCCTTCTGAAGGTCGCGGTCGTCATCGCCGCCGCGATCTGGCTGGCCGACCGTCCCGGCACCGTCAGCGTCCATTGGCTGGGCTATGCCGTCGAGGCGCCCTTCTGGGTCGCGCTGCTGGTCGGGCTGGCGGCGCTGGGCATCGCGGCGCTGGGCTACCGCCTGCTGCGCGGCCTGATCCGCACGCCGCAGCGCATCCGCCGCCACAGCCGGGCCCGCCGCCGCGAACGCGGCTACCGCGCCCTGACCCAGGGCATGGTCGCGATCGCCGCCGGCGACGCGCCGACCGCGCGCAAGATGGCGCGCAAGGCCGACGGGCTGCTGAACGAGCCGCCGCTGACCATGCTGCTGTCGGCCCAGGCCGCCCAGCTCCAGGGCGACGAGCGCGCCGCCAAGCAGTATTTCCATGCCATGCTGGAGCGGCCGGAGACGGCCTTCCTCGGCATGCGCGGGCTGCTGACCCAGGCGATCAAGTCGGGCGACCGGGTGGAGGCGCTGACCCTCGCCCGCAAGGCGCGCGGGCTCCAGCCCGACACGCCGTGGCTGCTCGGCACGCTCTATGACCTGGAGGCGCGGGCCGGCGACTGGGCTGCGGCCGAAGGCACGCTGCAGCAGGCGATCCAGGCCGGGGCCATCCCGACCGAGGAGGGCCGCCGCCACCGCGCCGTCCTGCTGCTGGAGCGCAGCTTCGAGGCGGAACGCCGCGGCCGGGCCGACGCCGCCCTGTCGCACGCCCAGGCGGCGCACGACCTGATGCCGGGCTTCGTCCCCGCCGCGGTGCGGCTCGCCCGCCTGCAGGTCGCCGCCGACCGGCTGAAGCCGGCCGCCAAGGTGGTGGAGCGGGCATGGCGGCAGTCGCCGCATCCGGAGCTGGCCGAGGTCTACCGCGGCATCATCGCCAGCTACGACGCGCTGACCCGCGTCCGGCTGTTCCAGAAGCTGCTGCGGCAGTCGCCCGACTCGGCCGAATCGCATCTGGCGGTCGCCCGCGCCGCGATCGACGCCCAGCTGTGGGGTGAGGCGCGCCAGCACCTGAACCGCGCGATGGAGATCGGCCCGACCCGCCGCGCCTACCGGCTGATGGCCGAGCTCGAGCGTGGCGAGCGCCATGACGAGGATGCTGCGAAGGACTGGCTGGCCAAGGCCGCCAACGCGCCGGAAGACCCGGTGTGGACCTGCGGCTCCTGTGGGGCGGTCAGCCACAATTGGGGCGGGCTGTGCGGCCATTGCGGCGCCTTCGACAGCCTGGCCTGGAAGGCCCCGACCGTCGCCGTTCCCCTGATGGAACCGACGGACATCCCCCCGGCACTCGCCCGCCCGGCGACCGCGTAAGGATAGACGCATGTTCGACCCCCTCTCCCGCCCCGGGAGAGGGGGTTTTTTATTGCCGCATCCCCTCCGGCCCGACGCGGTCGAGGGGCAGGTTCTTCAGGGCGCGGAGGCGGTCCAGGGTCCGGGGGGCAGGGGCGGCGGCGGCACTTGCGGCTCCGCCGGCGATCCTGGCCCCGGCGGCAGCCGCCTCCGGCGCCCCTGCATCGGGCGCCGCAGTCTCCAGCCGGTTGTCCTCCATGCGGAACTCGCCGCCGGTCAGGCTGGTGACGAGCTGGTCCTTCGGCGACGGCCCCGCCACCACGTTGCCGTTGGCGACGTTGCCGTGCATCAGCCCGGCCTTGCCGGCGCTGGGCACCCATTCCAGCCGCAGGAAGCGGTCCTTGGCATCGGGCATCAGGGTGACGTTGTCCGACACCCGGTTGTTGTCGCCGCCATGCAGGAAGATGGCGGCGGCGCCGGTGTTCTCCAGCAGGTTGCCCTGCACCGTCACGCCGCTGGTCATGTCGTCCAGATAAATGCCGAAGCCCTTGTAGCGGACCAGCCAGCGCCCCTGCGCGTCGGTGGCCAGCCCGCCGCTGTCGCGGATATCGTTGAAGCGGACGATGCTGCGGGTGTCGTTGCCGCTGCGGCCCAGCATCTCGATGGCGCCGGCGTCGGCGGTCTGGCGGGCGGTGTCGCGGATGCGGTTGAACTCGACGATGTTGTCGCTGTTCACCGTCTGCGGGTTCCAGTTCTTGATCGAGATGCCGTAGCGCGCGGCGCGGCGGATGTCGTTGTGGGCGATCAGCGTGCCGCTGATGCCGGCCGCCATCACCCCGCCGCCGAAGAAGCGCACCTCGCCGATGTCGCTGATGCGGTTGGCGAGGACGCGGTTGTCGCGGCTGCCCGGCGCCAGCAGGACGCCGCTGCGGCCGAGATGCTCCATCCGGTTGCCCGACACCTCGCTGCGGACGGCGCCGTCCAGCGTCACCGCGGTGCCGACCAGGGCGAAGCGGTTGCCGGCGATGCGCAGGCCGCTGCCGCCCTTGGCCAGCACGGCGCTGCCGTCCCACGGCACGTCGGCGAAGCTCAGCCCCTGCACCGTCACGTCACGGGCGTTGTCCAGCCGCAGCAGCGTCGCCTGCCGCGCCACCACCAGCTCCGCCCGCCCGCCCTCTAGCCCGGTGCCCAGCCCGGCCGGCGGCTTCACCAGCAGCCGCTTTGCCCTGGCGTCCCAGGCGAATTCGCCAGGCCGCCTCAGGAAGTCGGGATGGCCAAGCAGCCTGACGGTGGAGCCGTCGCGGTAGGGATACTGCCCATCGCCGTCGAGGGTCAGCAGCCCGCCCGGATCGGCGGAGGCGACGCCCAGCAGGTCGTCGGACAGCCGTTCGCGGTCCAGCGCCTGCGCCCGCACCCCCGGCCCGGCCCAGCCGGCCTTCAGCACCCCGGGCGGCAGCCGCATCTGCCGCCTGCTCCCGGGCCTCTTGGAATCTGACTGGACGGCCTTCGCCGGGAACCAGCCGCTGCGCGGGTCGCCGGGCGTGAAATCGCCGCTGCGCGCCGCATCGAGCCGCTGCCCGCCGATGGACACGTCCAATCCCGGATCGCGCGCCAGCGGCGCCGACAGCAGGCCGTTCGCCGGCTGCGCGCCGCCCACCGGCTCGCCGCCCGACAGCACCGGCTCCTCGCCCTCCGCCGCGATCAGGCGCAGGCCGGCCAGCGAGCCATCAACCACCAGCGGCGCCGTCAGCCGATAGGTTCCGCCATGCAGCCGAACCGTCGCCGGGCCGTTGCCCTTCGCCGCCGCCAGTGCCCGGGCCGGGGTGGCGAAGGGGCCGTCGCGACCGTCCGCCGACGGCTGGGGCAGGCGCCCCGACCAGCGGTCGTTGCCGGCGGGGGACACATGGAAGCTCGTCTCCGCCGCTACCGCCGCCCCTCCGGCGGCAGGCAGCAGAAAGGCACAGATCGACAGGGCAAGGGGCAGGAGTCGGATCGCTCCACCGCGAAGGCGAGGCTGGGGACGGGGCATTGCAGAACCTCCTCGGTTGCGACCGGCCTTCCGCCGAAGGGGGGAGACTGACCCAGCGCCGCCGCACCGGCAAAAGCGCGAAGGGGGTGTGCGGGTGCGAAGGGGCCACGCCCTCTGCACCCCTGCCGCGACGGGATGGGACGTATAGGCTGGCTTTCCTCCCAGCCCGACCGGCCGGTCGTCCGGCTTCGCCCGCGTCCGGCCCAGGTCGGGCCAAGCCCGTAACCGGGGACGGTGTGCCGATGATCGAAATGGCGCTGATCGCGCAGGTTCTGGTGCTGGTGCTGGTGGCCGTGGTGTTCCTCAGCACCGGCAGCGCGTCGATGTTCCATCCGCTGACGCTGTACCTGATCTTCCACGCCCTGGTCTTCGTCATGCGGCCGATCCTGGTCCACACCCAGCATTTCGACGACGTGTGGCTGTTCATGGGCTTCTGGCCGGACGAGCAGCAGTTCGTCATGACGCTGGTGGTCAGCTCGGTGGCGCTGGTCGCCTTTTCCGCCGCCTGCGCCTGGGCCGGGCTGGCCAGGCCCGACTGGACCCCGAACGGCGAGCCGGCGCCGGCCTTCGTCTTCGACCGGGTCGACATCGTGGCCTTCCTGACCACCGCGGCGCTGCTGGCGCCGCTGGCGATCTATTCGGCGATCCAGCGCCAGGGCGGCGCCAGTTTCGACGGCACCGGCGACGTGCAGATGGAACGCGATCCGCTGACCGGCCAGCCGATCTACACCAACACCACCGGCTACATCGCCGAGGCCCATTCGATGGGCCTGCCGCTGACGCTCGGGCTGATCTGGATCTGCCGCTTCCACCCGCTGTCCTTCCTCCCCTTCGCCGGCTTCGTCGCCTACCGCGCCTATCTCGGCTGGGGGCGCTGGGCGATCATCATGGGCATCCTCGGGCTGGTGCTGCTGCTGCTGTACCGCACCCGCACCCGCTGGTTCCGGCTGTGGCATGTGCTGGCGGCGGTGCCGGTGATGGGGCTGTTCACGCTGCTCGGCAACAACCGCGACGCCTTCCGCGACGTGCTGGCCGGCGACGCGCCGCCGTCGGTCCTGCTGCGCTTCAACGGCGGCAGCGGCGGCGGCCGGGCGATCGACGCGCTGGCCGGCCAGGATTTGGCGAAT
Source organism: Azospirillum thiophilum (assembly GCF_001305595.1). NCBI lineage: Bacteria > Pseudomonadati > Pseudomonadota > Alphaproteobacteria > Rhodospirillales > Azospirillaceae > Azospirillum > Azospirillum thiophilum. Next base: position 1,297,406 of record NZ_CP012401.1, on the reverse strand, counting down.
TTCGACTTCCTCTCCTACATCCTGTGGGTGGTGCCGAAACAGTCGGCCACCTACACCTGGTTCACCCAGTATCTGCAGCTGTTCACCGAGCCGATTCCGCGCCTGCTGTGGCCGGGCAAGCCGGTGGGCGCGCCGGTGAAGTGGGTCGACCTCAACGACTACGGCGTCTTCTACAACCTGACCACCTCGCTGCCGGGCGACGGCTGGATGAGCGCCGGCTGGATCGGCATGATCGTCACCATGGTCGCGGTCGGCCTGATCCTGGGGCGGCTGCACCGCTGGTTCTGGGTCAGCGGCTTCCGCAACCGCTATGCCGTGCTGTTCTATTGCGCCTTCCTGCCGCTGTGCCTGCAATGGTTCCGCGACGGCAACATCACCATCGTGAAGTTCGGCTTCTTCTCGCTGCTGCCGATCCTGCTGTGGATCGGGCTGACACGGGTGCTGCGCGCCTGGGGGATCCTGGACGACGACCCGCTGGGACCGGTGGTGGCGCCGCCCAATCTTGCCGGGCGTCATAATCTTGCCGGGCAGCCCAATCTTGCCGGAAGGGAGCCGTCATGACGCTGACCGTCAGCGCCGTCATCGCCACCTACAACCGCGGGCCGGAGCTACGCATCGCCCTGACCCGGCTGATGGCCCAGACCGCGCCGCCGATGGAGATCATCGTCATCGACGACGGCTCCAGCGACGGCACAGGCGCGATGATGCGGGCGGAGTTCCCCACCGTCCGCTACATCCGCCAGCCGCACAATGGCGGGCTGATCCTCGCCCGCAACTTCGGCTTCGTGAACACGACCGGGGACTGCATCCTGTCGGTCGACGACGACAGCTGGTTCGAGGAGCCGGACGGGCTCGCCCGCTGCGTCGCCCATCTCCAGGACAATCCCGACGTCGCCGCCGTGGCCTGCAACATCGAGACGCGCGACGGGCTGGTCTATTTCCCCAAGGCCGCCGCCCCCTTCGACGTGCCGTGGTATGTCGGCTGCGGCCATCTGCTGCGGCGCAGCGCGGTCGAGAAGGTCGGGCTCTACATGCCCGAGCTCTACCGCCAGGGGGAGGAGAAGGACCGCTGCCTGCGTCTGGTCGGCGCCGGCTTCCGCGTCGTGGCGCTGCCCGGCGTCATGGTCTACCACGACAAGAGCGAGAAGGGCCGCAAGCCTGGGCTGGAGCGCTTCTACAACCACCGCAACGACCTGATCCGCGAGGTGGCACGCTGCCCGGCCCCGCTGCTGGCATGGCGGCTGGCGCGGAGCTGGGCCGGCAACAGCTGGAAGAACCTGCGCCGGGGGCCGCGCCTGACCGACCTGAAGGTGCTGCTGGCCCTGCCGGAGATCCTGCGCATCGGCCTGAAGCACCGCGCCCCGGTCGGCGTCGAGGCCTACCGCCGCTGGCTGCATCTGGCGAAGACCGCGGCCCCCTCCGGCGCGTCGATGGAAAAGCCCCTCAACCGCAAGCCCCTCAGCCGCCCGGCTGCATCCCGCCCAGCTGCAGCAGAACGGCCCAGCCCAGCACGATCAGAGTGACGGTCAGCGTCATCGCCATGCCAGGCGCCCGCGCGAAGGGATGGATCAGGTATCCCGCCCAGAACAGCAGCCGCCCCAGCACGAACAGCCCGGTCGCCACCGCCGCCGCTCCCATCGAGGGCACCGGCAGGGTGGCGACCAGGGCGGCCAGCGCCGGCAGGAAGATGGCGGTCTGCTCCACGCTGTTGGCCAGCACCCGCTGGCTGACGCGCTGGCCGCGCGATTCGGGATCCTCGATCGGGTTGAAGGCCTGGGTGCGCCCGCGCATCGCCATCACGCCGAAGACCATGGCGAACAGCACCAGCGCCGGCCACAGCGCCAGCCGCGCCCACAGGGCCATCCGCGCGCCGGGCGCGTTGATGCCCATCGGCGGCGCCACCAGCGACAGCAGCAGGACGAACAGCAGCACCGTCACCACCGCCGAGGAGCCGTTCAGCAGCAGGGCGGGCAGAACCAGCGACTTCCGCCGCCGGGCGGACTGCGGGCGGATGGCGGTTTCGGACATGGCGGGCGGGCTCCATCGCGAGAGGGCATGAACGAAGGGACATGAACGAAGGGACATGAACGAAGGGGACTTGGACGAAGTGCGGGTCATCCCCGATTGACCTGTCCGACCCATCGGGGAAGGATCGTATCGGTCCTGACCTTCAATAACGGCCATGCCCGTGATTTGGATCAAGGCCCCGATGCCGTCTTGCGTATCCCATGCAGGGGTGTCCCGTTGGAGACCTGTTGCCAGCCTCTCTTTTCGCTACCATGTTCTAATCATCTTGCTTCACCATGTGGGTGAACGCAGGGATCTCGATGGTGGAGGGTCTATGATGGATCTTGTTCTGCTCGGTGGTGCGGTGGCGGCGGCTGCGGCGTTGGCCGGTCTGATCGCCACGATGCCCACCCCGAAACCGATTCCGATCCGCGTCCGCGACCGGCGCCGCCAGCGCCGCTGACGGCACCGGCAGGCCGGCCCCACAACCGATCCCTGCAATGATGGGATGGGCGGATCGGCTTGGCTTGACCGGGAGGTTTTGACAGCCGGCAGGGTTTGACGCGAAGAGCGGTCAGCGGTCCAGATCGCGGATCGCGCGGTTCAGCTCGAACTCCTTGGAGGCGACATAGGCCTCCATCCCGACGATCCGCTTCTCCATGTCGCGAAAGCGCTGGGTCAGGCCGGCGAGCGTGCGGTCGGGTTTGGTCGATACCGTCCGCCAGAAGGCTTCCTCCTCGGAATCGCGATAGAGCTGCGCCGGACGGACCGGCAGCACCAGCACCGCGATGACATAGGCGATCACCAACGGCACCGAAAAGATGAACAGGCCGAACAGCATCGGCAGCCGGACGACGCCCGGCCGCACGCCGAAATAATCGGCGACGCCCTTGCACACCCCACCCAGCACCCCGCGTTGCGGATCGCGGTAGAGCCGGTGCGGATTCGGCGAGTCGTAAGGGGACGTGCGGTCCATGGCGGCCTCGTTCCTTTCGTTGAGTTTCAGGTTGGTACAGGAAGTGCTGCGGCTGTTGCCCTGGTTGCCCCCGTCCCTCCCCCGCTTCGCGATGGAGGGGGCAGAAGCTTTGCAGGGGTTCGGCGGCAGTCCCCTCTCCCTCGAAGCTCTCGCACAAAGCTCTGCTTTGTGCTGACGCGGCAGGCGGACCGTAGGTCCGCTGAGAGCGGGGGAGGGTTAGGGAGGGGGCAATCGCCAGCCGACATCCCACCCCATCACACCTTGTTGCGCCAGTTCGGCGCCTCGGCGTCGAGCACGCGTTCCAGCGTCTGGACGCGGGTCTCCAGCCGGTTGGAGATTTCCCACAGCTCGGCCAGCAGCCGTTCGTCCTGCGCCGTGAGCCCGCGCTGCGACCGCCATTTGGTGATGTAGTGGAAGACGATCCAGACCGGCGCCACCACCACCATGAACAGCACCGCAAGGACGAAACCCAGGATCCCCATGGTCGTCGGGCCTTCTTATTGTCGTGAGTACAAGGAGGCGGGGCGTCGCCGCCCCGCCCCGCTGCCGGAACCGACCGGTCAGCCGTTGCGGCGGGCGGCGATCCGCGCCTTCAGCGCAGCCAGATCCTCTTCGACCTTGTGCGCCGCCTCAAGCTCGGCGATCTCCTCGGTCAGGCTCTTGGTGCGGCCGACGTCATAGGCCTCGACCCGGCCCTCCATCTCGTCCAGGTTGCGCTCGACCTGCTCGAAGCGCGACAGGGCGTCGTTGATGCGCTCGTCATGCAGGACGGTGCGGACCTTGACCCGGTTGCTGGCGGTCTGGGTGCGGGCGACCAGCGCCTTTTCGCGGGTCTTGGCGTCGGTCAGCTTGGCCTGGAGCCGGCCGATGTCCTCGTTGGCCTTGGCCAGCGCGGCTTCGACCTGCACCAGCTGCTCGGTCAGCGTGTCGGCCTGCTCGGCGACCTTCGACTTGGCCAGCAGGGCACCCTTGGCCAGATCCTCGCGGTCGCGGGTCAGCGCCACCTCGGCCTTGCGGTCCCATTCGTCGCGCTCGCGGTGGAGGTCGGCGACGCGGCGTTCGATCTCCTTCTTCTCCGCGATGATCTTGACGGTGGAGGACCGCACCTCGACCAGCGTGTCCTCCATCTCCTGGATGATCAGGCGGATCAGCTTCTCCGGCTCCTCGGCGCGGTCGAGCAGGGAATTCAGGTTCGACTGCACGATGTCGGTCAGGCGCGAAAAGATGCTCATGGTCTGTATCCTGTGAATCAGCCGAGGATGGCGCCGGCGACGATGCCGGCAAAGAAGAACAGCCAGCTTTCCGCCGGCCGGGTGGCGAGGTAGTTGCGCACGCGCCGCAGCGTCGGGCGGCCCGTCGAAGGACCCTGCGCGCTGTCGGAACGGTGACCGCCATAGCGGCGGCGGAAATCGCTGAAGTCGCTCATGTGTGATCTCCTTGCCTTTGCAGCCTTCATCGCAACCGCCGTGCCAAGTCGCGCCGCTCCCCTCCAACCCGTTGCCATGACTGGGTTTTCACCGTTCGGCACCCAACAATGCATCGGGTTGCCGCATCGCCATTTCAGCGATACAATCGCCATTTCAGTGAACTTCCGGCGAAAAGCGCGATGATTCCCAACCCACCCTCGCTGCTCGGCGAATCGCCGGCCTTCCTCTCAGCGCTGGCCCATGTGTCGCGGGTGGCGCCGCTGGAGCGGCCGGTACTGGTGATCGGGGAGCGCGGAACTGGCAAGGAGCTGATCGCCGCCCGCCTGCATTACCTGTCGCAACGGTGGGACCGCCCCTTCGTCAAGGTGAACTGCGCCGCCCTGCCCGAGTCGCTGCTCGATTCGGAGCTGTTCGGGCATGAGGCCGGGGCCTTCACCGGCGCCACCCGCCGCCAGATCGGTCGGATCGAGCAGGCCGACGGCGGCACCCTGTTCCTGGACGAGATAGCCACCGCCTCCCCCGCCGTTCAGGAGAAGCTGCTGCGCGCCGTCGAATATGGCGAGATCGAGCGGGTCGGCGGCCGCACCGCCACCGTCGACGTCCGGGTCGTCGGCGCCACCAACGCCGATTTGCCGGCGCTGGCCGCGGACGGGCGGTTCCGCGCCGACCTGCTGGACCGGCTGGCCTTCGACGTGGTGACCCTGCCGCCGCTGCGTGCCCGGCCCGACGACATCCCGCCGCTGGCCGAGCATTTCGCGCTGGGCATGGTGCGCGAATTGGAACGCCCGCTGTTCCACGGCTTCACCGCCGCGGCGCTCGACCGCCTGCGCGGCCATGACTGGCCCGGCAACGTGCGCGAACTGCGCAACGCGGTGGAACGCTCGGTCGCCGCCGCCGATCCCGACGAGCCGCTCGACCACATCATCCTCGACCCCTTCGATTCACCCTGGCGTCCGGCCGCCATGCCGACGGCGCGGGCGCTTGCCGCCTCCGTTCCGGACCAGCCTGCTTCGGAGCAGCCTGCGCCGGATGGGCCCAGCGCCCCGGACGGCAACATTCTCGACCGGGTCCGCGAGTTCGAGGCCGCCCTGCTGCGCGAGGCCCTGGAACGTCACCGTTTCAACCAGCGCCAGACCGCCGACGCCCTCGGCCTCGGCTACCACCAGCTTCGCGGCATGCTGAAGAAGCACGGGCTGATTCCGTCACCTCAGGATTTTCAGCCCAAACTTACGCGGAATTCCGCTTCGTGATAGGAAAAGACCACCCCTTCCCCAGCCATTGGAGCCCCCCGAATGCCCCGCCCCGCAATCCCCGGCCTCCCCGCCCCGCCGCCGCGGATGGAACAGTGAACAGCGCGGCCGATTCTGTTCCATACGGTTTCAAATGTTCCATTCGTCCGGCGGGACACCTCCCGGAATCTCCCGAAGGATCCCCCCTCTGCGACCATAGGCCGTCCCCGGCCGGCAGGCAGGCCGTGCTATACCGGGTTCTCAACCGTCGCAAAGCGGTTCGTCACGATACGGGAAGGGGAGCAGCGCGATGGCCACCAGCATGTCCGGCCTTGAGGTCCGTGGTCCGGTCAAGCCGGGTTTCGAGGAGATCCTGACGCCCGAGGCACTGGCCTTCCTTGCCGAGTTGGAGGGGCGGTTCGGGCCTGAGCGGCAGCGGCTGATGGACGTGCGGAGCAAGCGGCAGGCGCTGCTGGACCAGGGGCACAAGCCCGATTTCCTGCCGGAGACCCGCGCCATCCGCGAGGCCGACTGGACCATCGCCCCGTTGCCGGTCGATCTGCTCGACCGCCGGGTCGAGATCACCGGCCCGGTCGACCGCAAGATGGTCATCAACGCGCTGAACAGCGGCGCCAAAGTCTTCATGGCCGACTATGAGGATGCGACCTGCCCGACCTGGACCAATCTGGTCGAGGGGCAGATCAACATCCGCGATGCCGTGCGCCGGACCATCTCCTACGAGGATCCTGCCAGCGGGAAGAAATACCGCCTCAGCGACAAGACCGCGGTCCTGAAGATCCGCCCGCGCGGCTGGCATCTGGAGGAGCGCCATGTGCTGATGGACGGCGAGCCGATGTCGGGCGCGCTGTTCGACTTCGGCCTGCATGTCTTCCACAACGCGCATGAACTGCTGGCTCGCGGCAGCGGCCCCTATGTCTATCTGCCCAAGCTGGAAAGCCATTTCGAGGCGCGGCTGTGGCGCGAGGTCTTCCTGGTGGCGGAGGAGTACCTGCACCTGCCCCACGGCTCGATCAAGGCGACGGTGCTGATCGAGACCATCCTGGCCGCCTTCGAGATGGACGAGATCCTCTACGAACTGCGCGAGCATTCCGCCGGCCTGAACTGCGGGCGCTGGGACTACATCTTCAGCTTCATCAAGAAGTTCCGGAAGGACCCCGCCGCCGTCATGCCCGACCGGGCGGAGGTGACGATGGCGACCCCCTTCCTGTCGGCCTACAGCCAGCTGGCGATCAAGACCTGCCACCGCCGCGGCGCGCCGGCCATCGGCGGCATGGCCGCCTTCATCCCGGTCAAGGGCAATCCGGAAGCGAACGAGATCGCCTTCTCCCGCGTGCGCGCCGACAAGGAGCGCGAGGCGTCCAACGGCCATGACGGCACCTGGGTCGCCCATCCCGGGCTGGTGCCGGTGGCCTGCGAGGTGTTCGACACCTACATGCCGACGCCGAACCAGATCGCCCGCAAGCGCACCGACGTCGTCGTCACCGCCGCCGACCTGCTGGCGGTGCCCCCCGGTCCCAGGACCGAGGCCGGCCTGCGCAGCGACGTGGCGGTCGGCATCGGCTATATCGAAGCATGGCTGCGCGGGCTGGGCTGCGTCCCGCTGTTCAACCTGATGGAGGACGCCGCCACCGCGGAGATCAGCCGCACCCAGGTCTGGCAATGGGTCCACACCGGCACTCTGCTGGACGACGGGCAGGCGGTGACCATGGGTCTGGTCGACCGCATCATCGCCGAGGAACTGTCCGCCTGGAAGGACCGCGTCGGCGCCGAACCCTATATGGGGGGACGCTATGCCGACGCCGCCGCCCTCTTCCGCGATCTGGTCGCCCGCGACGACTTCACCGACTTCCTGACCCTGCCGGCCTACGACCGCCTGGTGGCCGAGGGGGCGTAAGGGGCGCTGCCGGCCCCCTCCCTCCCACGCCTTTGGCGGTGGAGGGACAGGAAGCGGCAGTCCCCTCTCCCTCGAAAAGGGGGAGGGTTAGGGAGGGGGCATCGAAGCCTTGGCCTAACCCGTCCCCCCTACCCCACCTGGCCCAACAGGACCGTCAGCGGCCAGCGGATACGCCGCTCCGTCTCCGGGTCGCCCCACAGCGGCGCGATCTCCTCCGCGAATTCTTCCAGCGGGTTGCGACCCGTCGCCCTGGCGGCCGCCTTCACCCCCGACCAGGTGCTCATATAGCCGAGCAGCCGCGGCAGCGACCACAGCGCCTCCATCGCCAGCGGCGGCACCGGCAGCGCCGGGAAGGGGAAGTCGAGGTCGCGGTAGCCGTTCACCACCTTCCAGCGGTCGGCCGGCCAGTGGGGACCGAGCGTGCCGTTGTGGAAACGCTCGACCGCCGCATCCAGCGCCGGGTCGTCCAGCCGCTGCAGCGCGTAGCAGACCAGCGCCACCGCCGCCGCCGGCTTCGCCACCCGCCGGACCTCGGCATAGAAGCGGGGCAGGTCGAACCAGTGCGCCGCCTGCGCCGCGACGATCAGGTCGCAGCAGCCATCGGGCAGGCCGCCATCGGACAGGCCGATGTCCTCCGCCGGGGCGACGGCGTAGCGGACGCGGTCATGTGCCTCGGCCCGGGCGATCTGGTCGGCGCTGGCGTCGGTGGCATGGACCGCCGCGAAGCGGGCGGCCAGCGCGGTGGAGAACTGTCCGTTGCCGCAACCGGCATCCCAGGCCAGCCCGGTCGACGGCGCCGCGTCCGCCAGCGCCGCGGCCAGACCGTCCGGATAGCTGGGCCGAAAGGCGCGGTAATCCCCGGCATGGCCGGAGAAATGGTCCTTGAAGGATGGCATCGGGAACGATTGGCCTTGGAGTTCCGTGGCCGATGAGGATAAACCCTGTGGGTTCGTCGCGGAACCCTTCCCGGGGCATCCCGCATCTTTCCGCTGTGGCGCAGGCGCGCCGGGCGTGCTAACCAAGCGCGCGATTTTCCGTGCGCCTCGCCAACCACCCGTGTCCGGCATGCAGACCTTCCTGGAATTCGAAAAGCCGATCGCCGAGCTTGAAGGCAAGATCGAGGAGTTGCGGCACCTGACCAACGCCGGCGACATCAACATCGCCGACGAGGTCGCCAAGCTGCAGACCAAGGTCGACAAGCTCCTGCGGCAGACCTACGCCAAGCTCACGCCCGCGCAGAAGGTTCAGGTGGCCCGCCACCCCAATCGTCCGCACTGCCTGGACTATGTGCATGGCCTGATCGAGGACTTCACGCCGCTGGCCGGCGACCGCCATTACGCCGAGGACCGTGCGGTCATCGGCGGGCTGGGGCGCTTCCGCGGCCGCTCGGTCGTGGTGATCGGCCAGGAAAAGGGCAACGACACCGAGACGCGCGTCCGCCACAATTTCGGCATGGCGAAGCCCGAAGGCTACCGCAAGGCCCAGCGCCTCATGGATCTGGCCGACCGCTTCAAGCTGCCGGTCGTCTCGCTGGTCGATACCGCCGGCGCCTTCCCCGGCGTCCAGGCGGAGGAGCGCGGCCAGGCCGAGGCCATCGCCAAGAGCATCGAGCGCTGCCTGCGGCTGTCCGTGCCGATGATCGCCTCGGTCATCGGCGAGGGCGGCTCGGGCGGCGCCATCGCCATCGCCACCGCCGACCGCGTCCTGATGCTGGAACACGCCATCTATTCGGTGATCTCGCCGGAAGGCTGCGCGTCGATCCTGTGGCGCAGCTCCGACATGGCGGGCGAGGCGGCCATCGCGCTGCGCCTGATCAGCCAGGACCTGAAGGAACTGGGCGTCATCGACCATGTGGTGAGCGAGCCCATCGGCGGCGCCCACCGCGACCCGGCCGAGACGATCAGGAAGCTGGGCGACTGCATCGAGGAGTCGCTGGGCGAACTGGACGGGCTCGACGGCCCGGCGCTGCGCACCAAGCGCCGCGAGAAGTTCCTGGAGATGGGGCAGAAGGGGCTGGGGTAAGTTCTTAGCCCGTGTACCCCCTCCCATCCCTCCCCCGCCCTCGGCGATGGAGGAGGCAGGAGCTTTGCAGGACGTACAGCGGCAGTCCCCTCTCCCGCGGAACGCGGGGGAGGGTTAGGGAGGGGGTAAAAAGCCCCTCACCCCAAGAACCCGTGCAGGAACCAGCGCGGGTTTTCCCCCGGCCGGTACAGCCCGGCGCGGAACAGCCAGAAGCGGCGGCCGTCGCCATCCTCCACGCGATAATAATCGCGGACGGCGAGCCCCAGCGACCCTTCCGGGCGCCACCATTCGCATTCGATCCGCTCCGGCCCATCGGCCCGGCGGACACGATGGCGCACGCCGCGCCACAGGAACTGCAACGGCGGGTCGTCGGGCAGCGGGGCGATGGCCTCGACCGGCTCGGGCGGTGTCAGCAGGCGCAGCGGGCGCGGCCGGCCGGCCGGCCAGGGCTTCGGCGCCGGCACCGGCTGCCCCGGCGGCAGGGGCGCGACGCAGCGTTCCGGCAGCCAGCTTTCCCGCGGCACCAACCGCAGCACCGCCCGATCCCCCAGCCGCAGCACCAGGCGGTCCACCAGTTCGACCAGCCCGCCATCCGCCCCCTCGCCATCCATGCCGATCTGGATCGCGCCGAGCGGCTCCGTCTCGGTCGCGGCCAAGGTCAGCGTCTCCAGCCCCGGGCCGGGCTCGATCCGCTCCAGCAGGGGGGCGAACAGCCGGGCCAGCACCGCCGGATCGCGGGCCGGCCGACTGGTGCCGAGCGTCAGCCCCTGCGGCTCGTCGTCCACCCGCTGGTCGATGCAATGGGCATCCAGCCGCAGCCGCCGTGCCCCCTGCCCGGCCGCCTCCAGCCCGGCGCAAAGCCGCCGCAGCAGATGGCGGAGCGCGCCGGCAATCGATTCGGGTGTGGCGATCGGCTCGGCGAAGGACAGGCGCTCGCGGAATGCCGGCACCGGCCGGCGCGGCGAGATCGGCTCGTCCAGCCGGCCGAAGGCCTGATCGTAGCGTTGCAGCAACTTTTCTCCGAACCGCGCGGCCAGCCCGGCGCGCGGCATGGCGTGCAGGTCGCCGATCCGGCGCAGGCCGAGCGCATGCAGCGCCTCCACCGTCTCCGCCTGCAGGCGCAGGGCGGCAAGCGGCAGGCCGTCCAGCCGCTCCCGCCGCCGCTCCTCGGCATCGGCGAAGCGGACGATCCCCCAGGCAGCCGTCGGGGTGGCGGCAATGGCCGCGCGGGCGGCGAAGCCGGCGGCCCGCAACCGGCCGGTCAGGTCGGCCGCCAATGCCCCTTCTCCTCCGAACAGATGGGCGCAACCGGTGATGTCGATCACCACCCCGTCCGGCTCGTCGACCGCGGTGCAGGGGCTGTAGCGCCGTGCCCAGTCGGCGATCCGGCCGAGCAGCGCCGAATCGGTGTCCGGCGTCGCCTCTGCCACCTCCAGCCCGGGTTCGAGCGCGCGGGCATCGGCCAAGCTGTGGCCGGGGCTGATGCCCATCGCCGCCGCCGCGCGGTTGACCGCGACCACCACCCGCCGCTGCCGCTCGATCCGCAGCAGGGCAAACGGCCGCGCCCGCTGCTCCGCCGGCATTCCCCGCTCCCGGCCATCGGTGGGAAGCCGCGGCAGCCACAGGGCAAGGATGCGGCGAGCCTCCCCCGCACCCCCGCCGATTCCGCGGAGTGGGGAAAGAGAGGCGCGCGGAAGCTGGGCGGGGGATGCCATATCGGACCAATGGATAGGAACAAACAATGAACAGTCTAGCGTCGACTTGGCTGCAAGGGGAGCCCCTCCTTTGGGGGCATCTTGCCGAAACGGCTTGCGGTGCCGACATTCGGTCGATGAACCCACATCTCCCGCCCCTCGCCCGCCGTCTGGCGCCGCTGGCTTTTCTGCTGGCAGCCGGCGCCTGCGCGCCATCGGACGTGCGCGACGACACCCCCGGCCGCGCCCAGGCCTTCCCGCCGGTGTACAACCAGACGGTCATTCCCGGCGGCGGGGAGCGGCGGACCTGGAGCCAAATCCAGGCGGAAGAGTCGCAGAGCACCCCAGCCAAGGCACGGCAGCCCGACGAGCCGCAGATGCGCCGCGACTCGGGAGACGCCGACCAGACGCCACCCAAGCGCCGGCGCGGCAGTTCGTCGCCCCCGCCCGACCCGGCGGCCCTGCCCCGGCCGCCGCGCCCGGTGCCGGTGCCCCCTCCGCCCTCGACCCAGGGCGCCACCGACGCCTTCAAGCGCGATCTGATCCGGCCGGAGGTGGACCGCATGCGCACCGACGACGCCATGGGCCGGCTCGATCCGCTGGGCCAGCGCGACCTGATGAAGCGCGAGAACGACCTGCGCCAATGGGGCGATCCGCTGGCGCGTTAGCGACTCCTCCGCTGGGCCATCTACGCTGAGCCGTCTCCGCCGCTTGACCCCAAGCCTCCTCTGCCGCCATACCGGCTCCCGGACGGACGGAGACTGGAGGCGGCGGGCACATGACAACGGTGACGGGGGCCTTCGGGAACGGGCTGACCACGCCGGTTTGGGTGATTCAGCATCTGCTGGGCATCCTCGGCATCGGGATGTGGGCGGGGCAGACCGGCGGAACCGCGGTCTGGCAGGTGCCGGCCGCCGCCGTGACCGCCGCGCTGGCGTCGGGCATCGCCGCACAGATGGGCTTGCGGCTGCCCTATGCCGGGCCGGGGCTGGCTGCCTCGCTGATCGTGGTCGGATCGCTGGTGGCGCTGGGGGTGCGGGCACCGGCCGCGCTGGCGGTCCTGCTGGGGGCGGTCGCCGCGGTGTTCCACGGCCACGCCCACCAGGGGCCGCCGCTCTATTGGGCCGGCTTCGCCGCCGGGTTGATGCTGGTGGCCTGCGGCGGGCTCGGCCTGTCGGTCGCGGTGGCGCAGGCCGAGTCGGAGCGGGGGGTCCGTGTGTGTGGCGGTGCGGTAGCAGTCGCCGGCGTTCTCGACCTCGTCGGCGTGATTTGACCGGTTGCGCCTTGAAATGACGGCGTTGCGCGGAAATCTTGAAGGGACGCCCTTCCCACCCCAGACGAACGGGACGACCCGGTGCCCCGCGCAGCCGCCAAAGCCTGCCCCACCCCGCCGGAGCCCCCACCGGGACCGACGGCGCATCCCGATGCGCACCCCCCGACCTGTTCCCTGGGCCGCCGCCGCCTGTTGGGCGGGCTGGCGCTGTCGCCCCTGCTGACGCTCTCCGGCGGGCTGCTGCCCGCCGGAGACGGTTCGGCCGCGGCACAGGAGCTCCGCTATTTCCGCATCGGCACCGGAACCACCGCCGGCACCTATTTCCCGATCGGCGGGCTGATCGCCAACGCCATCTCCAATCCGCCGGGCTCCCGCCCCTGCGACAAGGGGGGGAGTTGCGGCATCCCCGGCCTGATCGTGGTGGCACAGGCCAGCAACGGCTCGGTCGACAATGTCGAGATGCTGCGCGCCGGCACGGTGGAGGCCGGCTTCGCCCAGGCCGACGTCGCCTATTGGGCCTACAGCGGCACCGGCACCTTCACCGGCAAGCGCCCCTTCGCCGAACTGCGCTCGCTCGGCATGCTCTATGCGGAGGCGATCCAGGTCGTCGTCCGTTCCGACGGCTTCATCGACCGCATGGCCGACCTGAAGGGCCGCAGCATCTCGATAGGCGAGGAAGGATCCGGCACGCTGGTCGAAGCGCGGCTGATCCTGGATGCCTACGGCCTGTCGGAAACGACGATCACCCCCCTCTACCTGAAGCCGGGCACGGCGGCCGACCGGCTGGCGAAGGGCGAGTTGGACGGCTTCTTCATGGTCGGCGGCTATCCGGTGGCGGCGGTCAGCGACGTGGCGGCACGGGTGCCGATCCGGCTGGTGCCGCTGGACGGCGAACCGGCCGCCCGGCTGATGCGCACCCTGCGCTTCTATATCGAGGACGAGATCCCGGCCAACGCCTATCCCGGCAGCGCTCCCACCCCGACCCTGAGCCTGGGGGCGGAACTGCTGACCCGCGCCGACCGCGATCCCGAGTTGATCTATGGCGTCGTCCGGGCCCTATGGCACGAGAACACCCGCCGCATCCTGGCCGACGGGCACCCGCAGGGCCGGAACTTCGATCCCGCCCGCGCAGTGGCCAACGTCTCGGTCCCCCTGCATCCGGGAGCGGAACGCTATTACCGCGAGGTCGGGTTGCTGGGCAGCGCCGCCAACGAGCCTGCCCGGGATCCCGCCGGCGGCCCCAGCGGAGACAAGACGGTCCGCTGAGCCGGCCCCCCGCCGCCGGCAAGACCCGACGAAAGAAGCGCTCCCGGACAGCCCGCCGCGGGAATATTCTGATCCGTGCCCGGTTGATCCCATGATCGACCGCACTGGACGGAAGGAGGGGGCATGCCGGCCGGGACAGGGGTACGCATCGCAATCCGTTCCGCCCGCGCCGCCGATGCGGCGCGCTGTGCCGAGATCTTCCTGCATGGCCGCCGCCAAGCCTTCTCCTGGCACCCCGCCGACCGCTTCGGACTGAACGATTATTACGACTGCGTGCGCGAGGATACGGTGCTGGTCGCCGAGGTCGCCGGGTTGGTGGTCGGTTTCGTCTCGCTCGACCCGCAGGCCCGCGTCATCCACAACCTGTTCATCGACCCCGGCTGGCACAAGCGCGGCATCGGTTCCGCCCTGCTGCGCGAAGCGCTGGGCCTGTTGCGCGACAGCCAGCGCCCGGCAGAGTTGGCCTGCGCCGCCCGCAATGCCGCCGCCCGCGCCTTCTATGAACGCAACGGCTGGATGGCGGTGAGCGCACCCTCCAACCAGCAAGACGCCCTTGTCCTGTACCGTTTGTCGCAGGCGGGGTGACCCTCTCCCGCGCCCGGACGAGCCGGCAGCGCGGGAGAGGGACTGCTCAGAACGCGTACCGGACGTTGGCCGACACCGTGTAGGCCTTGTCGTCCTTGCGCAGGACCTGGGCCGACCCGAAGAGCCCGACGGTCAGGTTGTCCATCGGAGTGGAGCGCAGGCCGCCGCCCAGGATCGCGCCGCTGCGGTCGCCGCCGGACGAATTGCGGACATCCACTTCGTAGACGGCCGAGACATAGGGGGTGACCTGATCGAACCGGTAGGACGCCTCGCCGCCCGCCCTCACCTGCCCCAGATAGACACTGTCCGGGCTGACGCGGGAACCGCCCGACAGCTCATAGCTGGCGAAAGTCTCACGGCTGACGCTGACTCCGCTCAGGGCGGCCAGCCCGACATCGCCCATCTGCCACGTCGCGTTCAGGTTGGCGGCGGCGAACAGACGGGTGCTGGCGAATCGGCCTTCATCGGCGGTTCCGGCCCGGTACTGCTTCAAAGTGTTCGTCAACCGGGTCGCGCCGGCCTGGACGTCGGCGTTCAGCCAGTCGGTGAACTGGTAGCCGGCATAGCCGACCGCGGTGATGCCGGTCCCCGTCCGCTTGCCGTCGTTCAGGCGCAGCGACAGGGTCGACCGCTCCCAGCCGATGGCGCCGCCGACGACGAAGCCATCCGCGACCGAATAGTCGGCGCCGAACAGCAGGTTGCGCGTATAGCCGGAAAAGCCGTCCGAGGAGTTCTCGTTGCGCAGGCGGCTGAAGCCGCCGTCTGCCCAGACCGCCGCCCCCTGGCCGGGCGTGTCGCCCGCGGCAAGGCCGACTTGTTGAGGCGACCCGCTTTTCGTGTCGCCGCGGCGCGCGGTGAATGTGTCGCGGATGCGGGTGGACACCGACGTCACCACCGACCGGACGGTGGCCCGGCCCTGCTCCTGCGCGGTGTTGCTGACCGCTTCGGCGGTGGCTGCCGCCGCGGTGCCGCCGCCGGTCACCACCAGATCGAAGCTGCCGGGCTGGGCGGTCGGAACCAGTTCGACGGCCACGCCGGACCGGTTGGCCTGGGCGACCACGGCCGCCTGGCCTTCGGCGCCCTGGGTCGTGGTCAGGAAATGGTAACGGTCGCCGTCGGCAGGCTGCAGATTGTCGGCGAATTGCATCGTGACCGTGCCGCCGTTGAAGGTGGCGGCACCGTTGACGGCATAGATATCGTATTGACCGGCTGCGGCGCCGTTGACCTTGACCAGCACGGTGCCGGAATTGACGGTCAGCCCGTTGCCGATCGTCATCGTGCCGATCGACGAACCGGTGGACAGCACGCCGCCGTTCAGGGTCACCCGGCCGGCCACGGTGCCGGTGCCGACCAGGCGGCCGCCCGGATTGACCTGCACCTCCCCGGCGGTGACCTTGCCGCCGTTCAGGACCGACAATATCTTCGAGGTACTGGCGGTGCCGGTGGCGCTGCCGAGCAGAACGGTGCCGGCGCGCAGTTCGCCGCCATCCGAGACGGTGACCGTCGCGGCGCCGCCGTTCCGGCCATCCTGCCCGATGCCGACGCCGAGCAGGCTGCCGGCATCGACGAGCGAGCCGCTGCCGGTGACCGTCAGGGTGCCGATGCCGCCGGATCGCGCCCCGACGAACACGCCGTTGCGCGACCCGCTGGCCGCCGCATCGACCACCAGCGATCCGCCGCCCGACACCGTCAGGATGCCGGTGCCGGCATCGCCGACCAAGGCGGCGGCCCCCAGGCCGCCATTGGAGTCGGTGCCGGACAGCCGGACGGAGCCGCCGCCCGACACCATCAACGTGCCGGCCGCCCCGGAGTTCGAGCCGATGCTGAGGTCGAGGGTGTTGACGGTCGCGTTGTCGGTGACGGTGACGTCGGCCCGCCCCGATTCTCCGACCGAGAAGACCGCGCTCGATCCCTGGACGTTGACCGTGGTGCCGCGGCCCTGGATCGTCGCGAACGCGTTTCCAGCCTCGCTGGCGGAGATGGTCCGGGATCCACTGAACACCAGCCCGCCATAGATGCCATCGCCGTTGTTCACGGTCAGCGTGGCCCCGTCCTCCACCACCAGCCTGCCGGTGCCGTAGCGGCCGACGCTCATCCAGGTGGTGTCCACGCCGCTCCCGCTGCCGTTCACCGTCATCCGGGAGCCGGATCCGCTGACGGTGAGGGTTCCCACCGCACCGGCGTCGCGCCCGACCGACACATTGGCGACACCGCTGCCGGCGTCCACCGACAGCAGGCCGCCCTGCGAAACCGTGGCGCTTCCGCTGCCGCCACGGCCGATGCTGATCGCCACCGGATTGTTGCTCGTGCCGGTGCCGCTCATCAGGAGCTGGCTGCCGGAGCCGGTCACTTCCAGAGTGCCGAGCGCCCCTGCGTCGCGGGCCACCGAAAGGCTGGCGGGCCCGACGCCGCCGGTCAGCGCCACCGTGCCGCCGTTCCGCAGGATCATGGCGCCGTTGCCACCCCGGCCGATCGACACCGACGGCTCATATTCGCCGGCTGCGAAGTTCGGCAGGCGCGCCTGGGTGAAGGTCAGGGTGGACCCGGTTCCTTCGACCAGCACCGAGCCGCGGCTGCCCTGGTTCCGCGCGATGTTCATGTAGGAGCCGAGAGCGGTGGAGCCCTGCGCGCCGCCTTCCACCGTCGCCGTTGCGCCATTGAGGACGTTGAACTGGCCGACGCTGCCGGAGTTGCGGCCGACCTGGATGCCACCGCCGTCCAACTGGCTGGGCGACAATTGCAGGCCGTTCGCGGTCGTCGCGACGATCCGCGATCCGGTCCCGCTGACCTGCAGCGTCCCGTTGCCGTCCAGGCCGACCCCAAAAAACAGCGAATCGATCCGTCCGCCGCCGCTGACCAGGGCGGTGCCCGATGCCGACGAGCTCCCCGTACCCAGGATGACGCCGTTGCCGGCGCCCGTGGTGGTCAGGGTGCTGCCGCGGTTGACGGTGAGCGTGCCGGTCCCGCCGATTCCGACCCCGACCGATCCCGCGACCGTGGAGTTGGATTCCGTGCCGAACGTCGGCGAGGTCGTGCCGCTGGTCAGGATTTCGGCGCAGACCGAACCGCCCGTCAGCGCCGTGCTGGCAAGGAGGCACAAAAATAGCTTCCGGCTGTATCGCATGAGATGCTCCCCCCAGAGCGTCGTCAGAACAATCGAAAATAAATCCAAAGGTAGAGGAGTATTTCCAATCTTCTCATGTCAAGAAAGGACTGCATATGCAGTGCAGGCTTTGAGGAGATCGCGAAAGGAAATATCCCCGTATCGCCTTCAGGCAATCCCGCCACGCGTCCTATCCCAACGAGACCCGCAGGCACCCACGCTCAGGCTGTTTTCGTTTGCGGCATTGCGGTAAAGTCCCGCCGCCATGCGAACCCTGTACCATCACCCGATCCACGCCCCGTCGCGCGTCGCGCGCGTGATGCTCGCCGAGAAGGGGCTGCCCTTCGAACCCGTGATCGAAAGGCCATGGGAACGGCGCGCCGACTTCCTCAGGATGAACCCGTCCGGCGAGGTGCCGGTGCTGGTGGAGGAGGATGGGACGGTCATCGCCGGCGGCCTTGCGGTGGTCGAGTATCTGGAGGAGGCCTATCCCGATACCCCCCTGCTGCCGCGCGAGGTCGCGGCACGGGCCGAGGTGCGGCGGATCGCCGACTGGTTCCTGCACAAGTTCGAACGCGAGGTGGCCGAGAATCTGGTGGGCGAGAAACTGACCAAGCGGTTGTCCGGCCAGGGCCATCCTTTCGCCCCCGCGATTCGCGCCGGACTGGCGAACATCACCTATCACCTCGACTACATCGCCTTCCTGTCGGAACGCCGGCCATGGCTGGCAGGGCCGGTCTTCTCGCTGGCCGACATCGCCGCCGCGGCGCAGTTGTCCTGCCTGGACTACATCGACAACGTGCCGTGGGACCGCAGCCCGGAGACCAAGGACTGGTACGCCCGGATCAAGTCGCGCCCCAGCTTCCGCGCGCTGCTTTCCGACAACATCACCGGCTGTCCGCCTCCCAAGCATTACTCGGATCTGGATTTTTAACGCCGCCTCAAGACTTCGCGCATCAGAGGCATGGACCGGCCTCGCGTATCAGGCTTAACGTGCTCCCAAACCGTACCTGGGAGAAGTTCCTCGATGCGTCTGCGCCGTTCCTCGACCGCCCCGACCCTGCCGGTCCGCTCCCTGAGGCCAGCCCTGCTCGCTGGCGGCCTGCTCGCCCTGGTGGCCGGCTGGTCGCCGGCCCAGGCCGCCCCGGCGGTCGACGACGCCGGTGCCAAGTCGCTGGCAGCCTCCCTGAAGAAGGATCTGCCCCGCTGGTTCCCGCCGCCGACCGAGGATGGCGAGGGCATCGGCTTCGAATGGCAGGGCGAAGCGACGGTCAAGCCGGCCGGCGACCATTACGATGTCGCCCTGCCCCGCCTGTCGGCCGAGGATGCCGAAGGCACCCTGTTCGACATCGGTACAGTCCTGTTGTCGGTGACGCCGAAGGACGACGGCCAGTATGGCGTGTCGATCACGCTTCCCGGCGCGATCAAGGTACAGAACCTCGACGACAACGACGAGTATGTCGATGCCGCGACCATCTCCATCGGCAAGCAATCCTTCACCAGCACCTGGTCGGGCACGCTGGAGACTCTGCTGGCGGTCGACGCCGCCTACAGCGACATCGCCGTCGCCGCTGCCGACGGCAAGGGCAAGGTTTCCATCGCCTCGATGACGATGGTGCAGGACCTGAAACCCGAAACCGGGAGTGGCGGCGCCACGCTGTGGAGCGGCCCGGCCGCCTTCGCATTCGGCGGCCTGTCAGTGCTGGACGACAAGAACAAGGAATTGGTGAGAATCGGCGGCGTCACCGCCGAGGCCGCCTATACCCGCGTCGACCTGACCAAGGTCAGCGCGCTTCAGAAGCTGTCGGAACAGGCGGCGGCCAAGGGCGTGGCACCGACCAGCGGCGAGTTGCTGCCCAAGCTCCAGGGCATGTTCGGTGGCATCACCGGTACGCTGCGGCTGTCAAACCTGTCCGTCGTCAACCCGGAGGACGGCACCACGGTCACGCTCGGCCAGTTCGCCTTCCGCAGCGGCTTGGCCGATCTGGACCAGGCGTTGTCCACCGTCAGCCTGGGCTTCGAGGCGCGCGACTTCGCCATGAGCCCGTCGCCGGCCCCCGCCGCCTTTACTCCGCGCACGATGGAGATGAAGCTGTCGGTGGCGAAGCTGCCGAACGCCGCCCTGTGGAAGGCCTTCGGCGAACTGGCCAAGGCCGCCGAGGCCGAGGAGGCCCCGCCGAAGAAGGGCGGCAAGCCCGCCAAGGCGCCGGCCGGCCCCGCGCCGGCCGACCTGGCCATGCAGCAGGCGATGGCCGCGATGGGCGAAGCGGGGACCGAGCTGCGCATCGACGCGCTGAACCTCGACACCCCGGCCACCGCCGGCACCGCCACCGGTGCGCTCAGGGTCGCGGCCCCGGCGGCCTTCGGCGTCACCGGCGGCGCCACCGTCCTGCTGCGCGGCATCGACGCCGCGGTGAAGGCGATGCAGCCGGCTCCGGGCGCCAAGCCCGACAAGGAGACGCAGGATCTGCTGGGCGGGCTGGCGATGATCCAGGCCCTGGGCCAGGCCGGCAAGGACGACAGCGGCGCCGACATCCGCAGCTACAAGATCGAGGTGACGGAGATGGGCCAGCTCCTGCTGAACGGCGCCGACATGAGCCCGCTGCTGGCCGGCGGCGGCGAACCGGCCGAACAGCCCAAGAAGAAGTAGGAGCCGACCTGGGCTCCATGGTTCTGCCGGATTTCCGCGCCCGCCCATGTATGGACGGAGTTCGGAAATCCGGCCGGATCGCGGCATCCCGCCGCACACCTCCCGCGGTTGCAGGGTACAAGCCTCTTGAACGGCGGAGACGCTTTCACATATCTCCGCCGTCTTGACGCCATCACCCGTGCAAAACCAACGAAGGTGCCCCCATGACCGAGGAACGGCTCAGTTTTCAAGCCGAGGTCAGCCGCCTGCTCGACATCGTCGCCCACTCGCTCTACAGCGAGAAGGAAGTGTTCCTGCGCGAACTGGTCTCCAACGCGTCGGATGCCTGCGACCGACTGCGCTATGCGGCCCTGACCCAGCCGGAACTCTCGGCCGACGATCCGAACCTGAAGGTCCGCCTGCTGGTCGACAAGGACGCGCGGACCCTGACCGTCGCCGACAACGGCATCGGCATGAACCGCGAGGATCTGGTCGAGAATCTCGGCACCATCGCCCGCTCCGGCACCGCCGCCTTCATGAAGTCGCTGGAGGGCGCGGAGAAGGCTGACGGCAAGAAGGACGTCAACCTGATCGGTCAGTTCGGCGTCGGCTTCTATTCCGCCTTCATGGCCGCCGACACGGTCACCGTGCTGACCCGCAAGGCCGGCGAGCCCCATGGCTGGCGCTGGGAATCCGACGGCAAGGGCGAATTCACCATCGCGGAGGCCGACGGCCTGTCGCGCGGCACGAAGATCGTCCTGCACCTGCGCGAGGGCGACGACGAGTATCTGGACGAGACCCGGCTGGGCGGCATCGTCCGCAAATATTCCGACCACATCGCCATCCCGATCCTGTTCGGCGAGGGTGACGACGCCAAGGCGCTGAACAGCGCATCGGCCCTGTGGACCCGGTCGAAGTCGGAGATCACCGCCGACCAGTACAAGGAATTCTACCATCATGTCGGCCATGCCTTCGACGAGCCGTGGCTGACGCTCCACTGGCGGGCGGAAGGGGCGCTGGAATACACCAACCTGCTGTTCGTGCCCTCGACCAAGCCCTTCGACCTGTTCGATCCCAAGCGCGCCCACCGGGTGAAGCTGTACGTCAAGCGCGTCTTCATCACCGACGCGGCCGAAGGCCTGCTCCCGCCCTATCTGCGCTTCCTGCGCGGTGTGGTCGACAGCGAGGATCTGCCGCTGAACATCAGCCGCGAGATGCTGCAGCACAATCCGATGCTGGCAAAGATCCGCGCCGGCATCACGCGCCGTGTCCTGTCGGAACTGGCAAAGAAGGCGAAGGACAGCGAGAACGTCGCCGAATACAATGGCTTCTGGGAGAATTTCGGCGCGGTGCTGAAGGAAGGCCTCTATGAGGACTACGAGCACCGGGACGACATCCTGAAGCTGCTGCGCTTCCGCACCACCGCCGGCGAGGAACTGGTGTCGCTGGAGCAGTATGTCGGCCGCATGAAGGAGGGCCAGGACGCCATCTACACCATCAGCGGCGACGATCTCGACACGCTGCTGCGCAGCCCGCAGTTGGAAGGCTTCAAGGCCAAGGGCGTCGAGGTTCTGCTGCTGACCGACCCGGTGGACGAGTTCTGGATGCCGTCGGTCGGCGTCTATGACGGCAAGCCCTTCAAGTCGGTGACGCGCGGCGGCGCGGACCTCGGCAAGATCAAGGGTGCCGAGCCGGAGAAGCCGGAGGAGAAGGCGCCCGAGGGCGAATTGACCGATCTGCTGGCCCTGCTGAAGCTGACCCTGTCCGACGCGGTGAAGGACGTCCGCAAGTCCGAACGGCTGACCGACAGCGCCGTCTGCCTGGTCGCCGACGACAACGACATGGACATGCATCTGGAGCGCCTGCTGAAACAGCACAAGCAGCTGAACGGCGAGATCGGCAAGCGCATCCTGGAGATCAACCCGTCCCACGCCCTGATCAAGCGTCTGGCAGAACGGGCCAAAGGCAGCGGCGCCACCGACGCGCTGGAGGATGCGGCGTGGCTGCTGCTCGACCAGGCCCGCATCGTCGAGGGCGAACCCCTGCCCGACCCCGCCGCCTTCGCCCGCCGTCTGGCCGGCGCGATGGAGAAGGGGCTGGCGTAAGGATAGCGGGGCCCTCTTCTTCGCGGAGAAGAGGGCCCCTACCCCCGCCCCACCCGCTCGGCCGGGAAGACCAGCGACATGGTGGTGCCTTGGTCGCGGCAACTGACGACGTCCAGAAGGCCGCCATGCAGTTCGATCAGGCGCTTGGTCAGGGGCAGGCCAAGCCCGGTGCCGACCTGGGCGCGGGCCAGCGCGCTGTCGATCTGGCCCCAGGGCTCCAGCGCCTTGGCCAGTTCCTCGCCGGTCATGCCGATGCCGGTGTCATGCACCGACAGCCATAGGGTGCCATCCGCCGCCACACGGGCGCTGAGCGTCATCACACCGTCGGCCGGGGTGAACTTCACCGCATTGGACAGCAGGTTCAGCAGCATCTGGCGCAGCTTGCGTTCGTCCGCCCGCAGCGGCGGCAGATCCAGCGGCACATCGGTGGCGATACGCACGCCATGGCGTGCCGCCCGTTCGGCCAGCAGCCGCGCGGTGCCGATCGCCACCCGCACCACATCCACCACCCCGTCCACCAGTTCCAGCCGGTCGGCGTCAGCCTTGGACAGGTCGAGCAGATCGTTGACCAGTTCCATCAGGTGCCGGCCGCTCTCGGCGATGTCGCGGGCGTATTCGCGGTAGAGCGGAATGGCGTGCGGGCCCAGCACCTCCTGTTCCAGCAATTCGGCAAATCCCATCATCGCGGTCAGCGGCGTGCGGATCTCGTGGCTCATGTTGGCCAGGAAGGCCGTCTTGGCGCGGATCGCCCGTTCGGCCTGCCGGCGCGCCTCCTCCAATTGGCGGGCGCGCAGTTCCGTCTGTTCGGCCGAGCGCGCCATCAGCACGGTCACTGTGCCGACGCCGAGATAACGCCCTCCCTCGACCACCAGGAAACCGGTCACCAGCGCCGCAGGCTTCAGCCGGGCCAGCCGCCGCCCGATCTCCGGCAGCGGAGTCGCCCCCTCCACCAGCAGCGGACTGGCATCCATCAGCGAGGATACCGGCCTCCCGGAAAGCCTCTCCCCACTGTCCGGCTCCCCGCCGGGCAACAGGCTGCTGCGTTCCAGCAGTCCGGCAACGAGCCCGTCCCCGTCGACCACCGGCAAGGCCGGCAGGTCGGGCTGGCGGCCGAAGCGGGCCAGAGCAACCGCACAGTCCTGGCCGGGTGCCAGCGGCGGCACCGGCACGGCGAGCCCGGCGGCGGTGAAGGCAGGCTCCAGCCCGTTAAAGTCCGCGGCGGGACCGGCGGGCCTGAGGGGCGGCGGATCGAATGGCGTCATGGCATCTCCCCCTCCCTGTCCGGCGGTATCATGTCCGATGCGGGCAACCGTCGCCGAATGCGCAGTCCCCGTTTGGCAAAACCTAGCAGTGGATTATGAGCAATTGGTTTCCACCTTGGCGCCCCGCCCCCCGTGACGGACATGGCTGAAATGCCTATGACCTTGGCCGGCAAGGTGTTTGCACGATCGGCCGTCCGAAGGAAAGCTGGGCATTTGTGAATGCATCCGAAACACAGTATGATGCTCGGATATTCGGGGTGCCGCGATCGGCCGGCCCGGTCCGTCCGTGCGGTCGGGAATCGGCGCTGGCTTTCCGAGCATCAGGGAGACCGGAAGGGTGAACCGCCGCCCGCCACAAGAGATAGGATCACAGGGGATGTCCATGCCCTCGCGCCTCGAAGAATTGTGCGTGAAAAAGGGGTTGAAGATGACCGACCAGCGCCGCGTGATCTCGCGCGTGCTGTCGGAGGCGACAGACCACCCCGATGTGGAGGAGGTGCACCGCCGTGCATCGGCCATCGACCCGCGCATCTCCATTGCCACGGTCTACCGCACCATGCGGCTGTTCGAAGAGGCGCATGTCATCGACCGGTTGGATTTCGGCGATGGCCGGGCGCGCTACGAGGAAACAAGAACCGACCACCACCATCATCTGATCGATGTCGATTCCGGTGAAGTCATCGAGTTCACCAACGATGAAATGGAACGGCTGAAGGAAAGCATCGCCCGCGAACTGGGCTATGACCTGATAGGCCATCGGCTGGAGCTGTACGGCGTTCCGCGCAAGCGCCGCCCCGACAAATCTGAGTCTTGACTTTAGAGCGGCCCCACAGGCAATGCGCACAAGGGGTGTCGGCTGAACAGACACCTCTCCGGAATCGTCAAGCCCTCGACGGGCGGGTCAGGCGGACATCGCTTGCGGGGTGCATCGGGTGCCGGTCTGGACCTTGCGGCCCGCTGGCCCAAGGTTAGGCGAGGAGCAAACCTCACTGACCGGAACCGGCCACACCATGGATGACCGCCACGACGACCGCCACGAAAGCCGGCCTGAAAGCGCAACCGGCACACCGGGGTCCGCAATGCCGGGTCCGGATCCCGTTCTCGCCCGTCTGGACCGCCTGTCGGAGTTGCTGATGCGCCGCATCGACCGCTTGGAAGAGCGGGTCCGCAGCCTTGAGCAGGACAATGGCGAGATCATCAATTTGCTGATCGCCGTAAAGGCCGGGCTGGAGGAAGCGTCAGGCGACCTGATCGCCCAACTCGAGGAAGGCGACGGCCATGTCGCCGGCCCCGAGGACGGTACCGGAGACGATCAGGAGGACGGGCCGCTCTTCGAAGTGCCCTGCGGCCCGATGCTGCATTGATCGGAACAGCGGCGGACGGCATGCTGGCGGGTGCCATACCGGCCGCAGGCGAAAAGCCTTGCCCGCCGGAGCGCTACGGTCGGATAAACGCCTCCATGCAGATAACCTCCGCTCCGGCCTCCGGCACCGCTCCCCGGCCAAGCCTCACGCAACCGGCCGCCCCGCCGGCCTTCCCTGCTGATTCGCCGGCTGCCGTGACCGCTGTCCATGGTCCGTCGGGCGTCGCCTTCTTCGATTTCGACGGCACCCTGATCCATGGCGACAGCCTGCCGATGTTCGTCGGCGAAGTGATCGGCCGGCGCCGCGCCGCGCTGGCGCTGGCCGACGCCATCCGGTCGGGGTTGCATCGCCATGTCCGCGGCCGGGGACCCGGCTGCGATTTTCCCGGGTCGGTCAAGGCGATCTTCCTGAAGCGCACGCTTCGCGGCCTGCCGGTGGCCGAGGCGATGGCCGCGGCGGAGCGGATGGTTCCGCGCATCCGCTGGCACCAGCCGATGCTGGAGGTGCTGAAGGACCACTGCCGGCAAGGCCGCCGCGTGGTGGTCGCCACCGGCGCGCTCGACCTCTATATGCCGGCGCTGCTGCGCGGACTGGGGGTGGCCGACCTGCTGGCCACCGGAATGGAGGTGGTGGACGGGACGCTGACCGGGAGGCTCAGCACCGCCAACTGCGTGCGCCGCGACAAGGCGGAACGGGTGACCGCCTGGATCGCCGGTAACGGCCCGGTCGCCGCAACCTGGGGCTACGGCAACCACCCCAGCGACCTGCCGATGCTGGCGCTGATGCACAAGGGCGAGGTGGTCCGTATTCGACGAAGGTCGAACCACAGGTAGCGGCCGTTTACAACCCGGCTGCCCACCCTCATACTCCGTCCGTCCATAACGAAAAGATGATGGACGGAGGAAAAGCGTGGCTTTCAGCATCGATGCCGACATTCGGCCGCCTGGCTATGGCGGACGCCGGGCCGTGGTCGCCGATGCCGACCGGGTGCAGCGCGAGGCCCTGGCCGGCCATCTGTCCGGCCGCGGCTTTCAGGTCTCGCAGACCGCCGATGCGCTGGAGGCGCTGGCCATCATCGGTGCCGAGGCGCCGGTCGTCGCATTGCTGCCGTTCGACCGCGAAGGGGACGAGGGCGATCGCGCCGCGGCACTTGCCGCCATGCTCTATCCGCAGACACGCATCCTGATGACCGGCCGCCGCATGCCGAACGGTCCCTTCCCGGTCCTGCCCTGCCCGGTGGACCTGACCGCGCTGGACCGCTGGCTGGATGAGGTCGCCGCCTGACGGTCAATGGCCGATGCCGTCGGCCCGAACCTCCGCCACATGCCTCAGCTTGTCCGGGTTGGCGATCTGGTAGACGCGCTGGATGCGTCCACCGGCGATGTCGAGCGCCCAGACACTGCGAAACGTCCCGCCCAAATGGGTCAGGAAACCCGGCCCGCCATTCACCCGCACGGGGACGAAGCCGAAGCCGGCATCCCGCTTGCGCTGGACACCCAGCAGGAAACGGGCGATGCGGTCGGCGCCATGCAGTGTGTTCACCGCGGTCAGCACCATCCCCCCGCCGTCGCTCAGCCACTGGGCGTCGTCGGCCAGCAGCGCCACGATGGCCGCATAGTCGCGCCGGGCACTGGCATCGGCGAAGGCGTCGGCCAGCCGGCGGCCTGCTCCGGCATCGGTACGGGCAGCGGCAGGCTCGGCCAACCGCGCCCGCGCGCGCCGCATGATCTGGCGGCAGGCCTCCACCGACTTGCCGAGCGTCGCCGCGATCTCCGCATAGTCCAGGTCCATCGCCTCGCGCAGGACAAAAACCGCCCGCTGTTCCGGCGCCAGCCGTTCCAGCAGCAGGAGCATCGCCATCGGCACCGACCCGGTCCCTGCGGCATCTTCCGCCTCGTCGCACCAAACGGCGACCTCCGGTTCGGGCAGCCACAGCCCGTAATAGCGTTCCCGCACCACCCGGGCGGAGCGCAGGCGGTCGAGCGCCAGCCGCGTCACCAAGGTGGTCAGGAATGCCGGAGCCGACTCGACGCTGCCGGGCGCCACCGCGGACCAGCGCAGCCAAGCGTCCTGCAGCGTATCCTCCGCCTCCGCCACCGACCCGAGCAGCCGGTAGGCCAAGGCGCGCAAGCGCGCCCGCTCTCCCGCGAAGGCGGCGAGCGCACTGCCCGGGCCGGCCTGCACCGTCACGCGGCGACGCCGACGGCGGTGCCCTCGACATGCTGGGCGATGCCCACACGGTTCCAGGCGTTGATCTGCGCCACCGCCACGGTCAGCGCGGCAATCTGCTCCGTACCGAAGTGCCGCTGCATCTCGCGGTGCGCCGCATCGATGCGGTCATGCCGGTTGCGGGTCAGCACCTCGGCCCAGGCGAAGGCCGCGCGTTCGTCAGGCAGGAACAGGTCCAACCGCTCCCAGCCGGACAAGGCGGCGATCCGCTCGTCGGATTGGCCCTCATTGCGGGCTTCCTTGCTGTGCATGTCGATGCAGTAGGCGCAGCCATTGATCTGCGACACGCGCAGGTCAACCAAGTGGATCAGGCCGGCCGGCAGGCCGCTGGACCGGATGGCTTTGGTGGTGGCGTACATCGCCGCATAAAGGGCGGGCGCGCCGGTGGCGACGGTGAGACGGAAAGCCATGGTTCGCATCCTTGTTCGGAGTGTCATCGCCCACTTGACGGGGGCGACGCCTCCGGCGTGACGCATGGCTGGCTTGCTCTGCCGTCACTCCTCTGCAAGCAGGTCCGCCGCCTCGCGCAGGATGGCGATCTTGGACGCGAAACGTCCGTCGGGCGCGCTCTCGCCGATCAGCCCGATCATCACACCCAACGCATGGGCGACCTGTGGCGCCACCCCGGGCTGCACCCGCACCCGGCGGGCAAGCTCGACCAGCGCCGGGCGATAGGGACGTCCTTCGAACCCGTCGGCGGCGATCGCCTCGAAGCGGTTTGCGAAGTCGAGAATGTCACGGTTGTCGCTCATGCCCACCGGCCGTGTCAGACGAACAGCATGGCGCCGCCCTTCGGCGCCTCGTTCAGAAAGGTGACGACGCCACCGGTGGCGACCGGTACGTCGGCGCGCAGCCCGACGCCCGGTGGCAGCCCAAGCGCCCGCAACCCCATCTCGCACGCCATCACCGTGACGCCCAGGGCGACGCAGGCCTCCAGCAGTTCCTCGAAGGTGGCGAGGCCGTGGGTGGCGAAATAGCGGTCCCGCGCCACCGGCGTGCTGCCGTCGTCCGCCGGGTCCAGATCGTGCCAGCCCAGCACCCCCGGCTCCGCCTCGTGCACCAGCGCACGCAGCGCGCGGCCGGTGAAGAACAGCGTGACCTTGCGGTTGGTGGCCGCCGCCGCGCTGGCCATCACCAGCGCATAATGGACGCGGTCGAAGCCGCCGGCAAACAGGACGATGGACAGGGCCGCGGTGCCGTCGACCGCGGATTCGGACATGGTGGTGGACATGTGGGCCGCCTCCCGTCTTTCTCGTGGCGCCCGTCAGTGGGCGGAGAGGTCGTGGATCGTCGGATGATCGCCGCAAAGCGGGCAGTCGGGATCCCGCTTGATGGCGATGCGCTGATAGGACGCATAGAGCGTGTCCATCATCAGCAGGCTGCCCGACAGGCTCTCGCCCAGGCCCAGCAGTTCCTTCAGCACCTCCGTCGCCTGGAGCGAGCCGACGAAGCCGGCCAGCGCCCCCAGCACACCGCCTTCCGAACAGGACGGCACGGTGCCGCGCGGCGGCGGTTCGGGGAAAAGGCAGCGATAGCAGGGATGCGGCGCCCCGAGATGCGCCTTGAAGGTGGTCAACTGCCCGTCGAAGCGCAGGATCGCCGCCGACACCAGCGGCTTGCCGGCCAGGAAGCAGGCGTCGTTCAACAAAAAGCGCGTGGAGAAATTGTCCGAGCCGTCGGCGACCAGATCATAGCCGCCGATCAGATCCATCGCATTATCGCGGGTCAGCCGCACCCGGTGCGCCTCCACCCGGACGTCGGGGTTCAGCATATGGATGCGGGCAGCGGCGCTGTCCACCTTGGGCAGGCCCAGGGTCGACTCGTCGTGGATCACCTGCCGCTGCAGGTTCGACAGATCGACCGTGTCGTCATCGACGATGCCGATGGTTCCGACGCCGGCCGCTGCCAGATAGAGCAGCAGGGGCGCGCCCAGGCCGCCGGCACCGACGACCAGCACCTTGGAGCGCAAGAGCTTTTCCTGCCCGATGCCGCCGACTTCCGGCAACACGATGTGACGGGAATAGCGGTGAAGCTGGGTATCCGTGAAGTCCATGGCCCGCAGCATACCCCATGGCCAAGCCGGTGCAGCAACATTCCGCAGGAAGGTTTCCGATCCGCGGCATGGACCGGCCAAAGATAAGGCGGCGTGGGCTCGCGCTGCCCAAGACCGTTCAGGCGGACGTCTTGGTCGTCTTGGCTTCCGACGCCCATTGTTGCAGGCGGGCCTGCCGTTCGCGCAAGGTCTTGGAAATGGCGCTTTCCTGGCTCGTGCCGGTTTCGGACAGGCTCGGGTCGCGGGGCACGAAACTCATCTGGAAGTCGGTGGGCGTCTTCAGCTTCGATGGCGGGACCAGCACCATGCTGTATTGGCCGGGCTCGAGCTTGTAGGTCGGCTTCTGCAGGAAATTCTCCTGTTCGTCGGGCTTGAGCGAGTCGCTTGAGGCGACGACCTTGCCATCCTTGTCCATCATCGCCCAGCGCGTGTCGGGCAGCGTCAGGTTGGCGGTGAAGGTGCCGCCTTGGACCACGTTGAAGGTATGCTTCTGAACGCCGGTATCGCCATTTCCCGGCGGCTGGGCCGTGCCCTTCAGCATGGCCCCGGCGCCGGTCACCAGGATGTTCTGCTTTTCCGAGATGTCCAGCGAATAGTCGCGCGCGCCGGCCGCACGGTTGGCCTGCGAGATGGTCGCCGTGTAGGTTCCCGGCCCCAGCCGCGCGCTGGCGTCCGTCGCCTCCGCCTGCGACTTGAGGATGGTCACCACCTCGTTGCGGTCGTTGCGGATCTCGACGTTGGTGAAGGTGTCGTTGACCTTGAAATTGTATTCACCGGCCTTGCTGACCGTGAAACTGCGGTAATCGGCGTTGGCCCCGTCGGCCCCGACGCGGGTCGTCGTCCCCTTCAACTGCGAAAAGGCGCTGCTCGACAGGTTGGGAACGGAAACGGTCAGGTCCGCCATGGCGGTCACTCCCCCTTCGGCGCGGACAAAAACGGCGCGATGGTCACGCGGAAAGAGTAGCGGAAAAGAGGAATTCGGTCAAATTTCGGGATGGAATTTCGCGGGAAGGATGCGGAAGACGGGGGGGCGCCCGCCCGATCGGGAAGACGCCCCCGGTGCCAAGCCGTTACTCCGGCACCGTTATTCCAGCCCCTCGAACAGCGCGGTCGACAGGTAGCGTTCGGCGAAGGACGGCAGGATCACGACGATCTGCTTGCCCTCATTCTCCGGACGGGCGCCGATCTCCAGCGCGGCGGCAAGCGCCGCGCCCGACGAAATACCCACCGGCACGCCTTCCAGGCGGGCGACGGTGCGGGCGGTCTCGAAGGCACGCTGGTTGGAGATGCGGACCACCTCGTCGATCAGATCCTTCTTCAGGATGTCGGGCACGAAGCCGGCGCCGATGCCCTGGATCTTGTGCGGGCCGGGCATGCCGCCGGACAGGACCGGGCTGTCCTCCGGTTCGACCGCCACCGCCCTGAAGGACGGCTTGCGGGCCTTGAGGACCTCGGCGGTACCGGTCAGCGTGCCGCCGGTGCCGACGCCGGAGATCAGGAAATCGGCCTGCCCGTCGGTATCCTTCCAGATTTCCTCCGCGGTGGTGGCGCGGTGGACGGCCGGGTTGGCCGTGTTCTTGAACTGCTGGAGCAGATAGGTGTTCGGATCGGCAGCCAGGATCTCCTCGGCCTTGCGGATGGCGCCCTTCATGCCTTCCTGCGCCGGGGTCAGCACCAGCTCGGCACCCAGCAGCTTCAGCATCTTGCGCCGCTCGACCGACATGCTTTCCGGCATGGTGAGGATCAGCTTGTAGCCCTTGGCGGCGGCGACGAAGGCCAGCGCGATGCCGGTGTTGCCGGAGGTGGGCTCGACCAGCGTGGTGCGGCCGGGCGCGATGGTGCCGGCAGCCTCCGCGGCCTCGATCATGGCGCGGCCGATGCGGTCCTTGACGCTGGCCAGCGGATTGAAGAACTCCAGCTTGCCGAGGATCTGCGCCTTGACCCCGGCATCGTCCGCAAGCCGGTTCAGCCGCACCAGCGGCGTGGCGCCGATCGTGTCGAGGATGCTGTCGTAGATCCTGCCGCGGAATTCGGGTGCAGCCATGATTCCACCTCTAAGATTTGTGTTATGCGTGAGTTCAACACCCCGAGCCGAGCTTTATCCAGCTCGGGGAGCCTGTCAAACGGGAAGTGGGGACGCCGGGTCATCCGAACGACCCCACCGGCGGTCTCGTGCCGTCCGGTCGGCATCAGATGGTGAAATCGATCCGGTCCTCGGTCTCGCTCTCCACCCCGGCGCGGCGGGCACGCATGCACAGATCCTCGATGGTGATGGTATCGAGCTTGGCCATGCACTCCTCCTGCAATTCGCCCCACAGCGGGCGCACCACCTGATGGCCGAGGATGGATCCCGCCGGCTCTTCGATCGGATCCGTGGCGGTCTCCATCGAACGGACGACCTTCACGATCTCGCCCAGAGTGATCCGCCGCCGTTCGCGCGCCAGCCGATAGCCGCCGCGCGGCCCCCTCACCCCGGCCAGCACGCCGTCGCGGACCAGTTGTTGCAACACCTGTTCCAGGTAGCGCTTCGGGATGCCCTGGCGCCGGGTGATCTCTCCGGATTGCACCGGCTCGGTGCCCGCGTTGTAGGCGATGTCGAGGACCGCCTCGATGGCGAACATCAGCTTCTTGGAGATGCGGAGCATCACGAGCGACTCCCGGTGTTCTGACTGTGCGTGTTCTGGCCCCCCAGGTGTCGGTCCCGGACGTTCGGACGGAACGTCCAGGCGTCGGCCGGTCCGAGCCGGTCCGCCGGTGGAAACGCCATCATCTCCCCCAGTTCCACCTGTTGGTTAAGATGTTTTTACACCTTTACTGCGGGAATTCACAACAGGATTTGTCGCAGGCAGACTCGGGAAAACAAACGCACCGCGGCCGCGCCGGCCGCCATCACGGCACCGGCGTCCACACCACCTCCCCCAGATCCTCGCGGAAGGCGAAGCGCTTCAAGTGGTCGATCACCACTTGCTGCATGCGCTCCAACTGCCCGGCATCCTCCACCTCGACGGTCAGGGTCACCCCCTCGGCATCGGCCGCCATCCGGCAGCGGCAGTCCGGAGCAAAGGGAACGAGCCCCTGGTTCTCGTCATGGACGACTTCAAACTTGTGCGCCCAATGCTTGCACAGCTGGATCATGTAGCGACGCCCGTTGGCGGTGGCGACGCGTGCGGTCGATGCGGTCATATCGTTGTCTCCTCAATATGGTCAGATGCGTTCGACGGCGCGGGCGGCATCGTCGATGGCGTCGGCGATGGCCTGGGTCTGTGCGGGCGTCAGGTCGCCGCGCGACAGCCGCAGCCGCAGGGCCAGCTTGAAATTCTCGATGGCGCGGACGATCTGCGGCGACGATTCGCGCTTCTGGCGGGCGTGGGCATGGGCGATGCGCTCGCGGACCGCCGCAACCATCGGCTCCGCCGCCTTCAGCGCGGCCTCGCCCTCCGGCATGATTTCATAGAGCTTCTTGTTGCCCTCGGTGGAGCCGACGCGGATGTGCCCCTGCTCCTCCAGCAGCGTCAGGGTGGGGTAGACGACGCCGGGGCTGGGGCTGTAGGCGCCGCCGACCATCTCCTCGATCGTCTTGATCAGGTCATAGCCGGAGCGCGGCTTTTCCGCGACCAGCCACAGCAGGACGAGCCGCAAATCGCCATGGTCGAAGACGCGACGCTCACCACGCCCCCCCTTGCCATGGCCACCCCAGCCTTCCCAGCCGCCGCGATGACCGTGGCGGCCATGACGGCCGCGCCCCTCAGGAGTCTCGTCGTCGAAATCCGGACGCGAGAAGCGACGGCCGTGGTTGTGAAACAGATGCCGAAACATAAAACCCTCTCTCGATGCAGTTTCGATATAACGAAAACTTAGATATATCGAAACTCGCTCTTTGACAAGAGGGAAGCCGTCCGATTGGTGGAGCGGCGGCGGACGGACCGCATGGCGGTGCGGACACCGGCACGGCTTCCGCAAATCACTGTCGCCCGCGTGGCCGAAGGGGCTATAACCGACGCCCTGGATTTGCTTTCGCGCGTGTGTGCCCAGATGCCCCTTCGGATCGAGACATTTTCCAACGTCACCGGCGGCTCCAGCTTCTTCAAGGCGGCGGGGCACCCGCTGGCGGCCCCCAAGGCCGCGATCCTGATCGCCCGGCTGGCATCCTTCGGACCGGTGGCCGTCTATGACCCGCTTGGCCTGTTGTCGGGGTTGGCCGAGTTCTACGATCTGTCGGCGATCCCGGTCTGCGGCATCTACGTCCAGGACGTGGAGCAGGTCGGCAAGGAGGTCTTCGGCCATGCCGCCCGCCCGGTGACCGACCTGCCATCGAGCGGCGCCCGCACCGTCTTCGTCGTCGCCTTCGATTCGCAGCGCTTGGAAGGACACATCGCCCACCTGATCCCGAAGCAAGCCGGCGTCGTCTCGCTGGACGCCATGCGCGTGCCGGAAGACATGTTGAACGATCCCGGCCATTACCTGTCGAAATTCAACTGGGCGACCAACTTCGCCTGGTTCCGCGACGGCGACGGCCACCACACCCGCGTGGTGTCGGCCAACTACTGGCCGCGCTACGGTGCCAAGGGCACCCGGCTCTGGGCCTGCCTGTTCGACGGCGAGGGCCGTCCGATCGCCGATTGGACGGAGCCGATGCCGCCGACGGACGGCACCGTGGTGATCGACAGCCGGCAGGTGCGCGAGCGCTTCGGCCTCGCCCCCTTCTGCGGCTCGCTGTTCCTGCACATTATCGGCGCTGCCGGCCACGACGTGGTGAAATACGCGCTCGACACCTATGGCGACGACGACACGGTGCTGTCCTGCACCCACGACGCCAATGCCTGGCCGGCCGACCTCTATGCCGGCCTGCCCGCCCCGCGCGAGGGCGAGCGGGTGTCCCTGTGGATCCAGAACAGCCATCCGACCCCGATCCCGGCCGGGGCGGTCGGGCTGAACCTGATGGGATCGCCGGAAATCCGGACGCTCGCCCACCCTGTTCCGGCATTCGCCACCCTCGAACTCGACATCGCCAGCCTGTTTCCCGAAGCGCGCTGGCCGCAGCAGTTCGAGGTTCAGGCCGGCAAGCATTTCGTCCGTCCACGCTATGAGATCGTCGCCGCCGACGGCAGGCGCCGCATGGCCCATGCCAATGTCGAGCGCACCGACCTGAAGCCGGATCCCAGGCTGCCGCTGCTGACCGGCGGGGCCGTCGACAAGGGCATGGTCGGCAAGGGCTTTATCCTGCCGGCGCCGCTGCTGCCCATGAAGCGCTGGCGCACCACACTGCTGCCGACACCGATGAGCACGGCGCAGACCGACTTGCCGGTGAAGGCCGTCGTCTACGACCGCAACGGCGCGGCGGTGGCTGAACACCGCTTCGGCAACCTCAAGCGTTCCGACAGTGTGGCCCTGGACGTCACCGGTCTGGTCGCCGACAAGACGGTTGCCGACGGCTGGGGCCATGTCGAACTTGTCTATGATTTCGAAGCCGGAACGATTGCCGACGGCTGGCTGCACGCCCTGGTCCGTTACGAGGACGTAAAGACCGGCCATGTGGCCGAGACCAGCTTCGGCAGCCACATGTTCAACATGGCAATGGTCTATCGCAACGAACCGCAGAGCTACCATGGCCACCCACCCGGCCTGTCGACCCGGCTGTTCCTGCGGCTGGGTACCGCCCCGTGGGACACGCTCTGCCATCTCGTCTACCCAGCCTCGACGCCGTGGCATGCCACCTCCGACACCAGCCTCGTCCTGGTGCGCCGCGACGGTGTCGAACTGGCGCGCAAGCGGCTGGCGATCCCCCGCGGCGGTTCACGCTTCTGGCGCCTTCACGAGATGTTTTCGGAGGCGGAACGCATGGCGGCGGGCGATCACGCCTATGTGCTGGTCCGCGATACGACCTGCCGCCTGTTCGGCTACCATGGCTGCCTTGCGGGTGACAGCGCCTTCAGCCTCGACCATATGTTCGGTTTCTAGAAGCCTTCAAATCGCGTCCCCCTTCTGCCGATACACTGCGGGATCACACCCATGGCCACCACGCACCACACCAAGGTCCTCATCATCGGCGCCGGCCCGGCCGGCTACACCGCCGCCATCTATGCAGCGCGCGCCAACCTGGAACCGCTGATGGTCCAGGGCATGCAGCCGGGCGGCCAGCTGATGATCACCACCGATGTGGAGAACTTCCCCGGCTTCGCCGATCCGATCCAGGGCCCCTGGCTGATGGAGCAGATGCAGAAGCAGGCCGAGCATGTCGGCACGAAGATGGTGTTCGACCTGATCACCGACGTCGACTTCACCCGGCGCCCCTTCGTCTGCAAGGGCGACAGCGGCGACACCTACACCGCCGACAGCGTCATCATCGCCACCGGCGCCCAGGCCCGCTGGCTCGGCATCTCGACCGAAGAAATCTATCGCGGCTTCGGCGTGTCGGCCTGCGCCACCTGCGACGGCTTCTTCTTCCGCGGCAAGGAGATCGCGGTCATCGGCGGCGGCAACTCCGCGGTCGAGGAGGCGCTGTACCTGACCAACCACGCCACCAAGGTGACGGTCATCCACCGCCGCGACAGCTTCCGCGCTGAACGCATCATGCAGGACCGCCTGTTCCGCCACCCGAAGATCGAGGTGGTGTGGGACAGCACGGTCGAGGAGATCGTCGGCGAGGGCGACGGCACGATGGGCAACCCGCGCGCCGTCACCGGCGTGCGGATCAGGAACGTCAAGTCGGGCGAGGAGCGCGTGATCCCGGTGGCCGGCGTCTTCGTCGCCATCGGCCACGAGCCGGCGACCGGCATCTTCAAGGGCAAGGTGAAGATGGACGAGTCGGGCTACATCGTCACCATCCCCGATTCGACCGCCACCGACATCCCCGGCGTCTTCGCCGCCGGCGACGTGAAGGACAAGGTCTATCGTCAGGCGGTCACCGCCGCCGGCATGGGCTGCATGGCCGCGCTGGAGGCGGAACGCTGGCTCGCCCACCACGAGCCGGCGGCCGGCGCCCACGGCGACCCGAGCCCAGCCGGAACCTGGTGAACTGAGGGTTCAGTCCAAGCAACGGATGCCCCCTCCCTAACCCTCCCCCACCTTCGGTGGGAGAGGGAACTCCGTTGTTTGTTTACAGAGTGTCACGCCAACAAACGTCCAATCCCCTCTCCCGCAAAGCGGGGGAGGGATAGGGAGGGGGCAACCGCAGCATCCACTTCCCATCCCCCTATGCCCTCGACAGGCTTTGCACAATGCCCCGACTGTGATTCCCTTTGGCGTCCAAGCGCGAGGGAGTCCTCTTGCCTATGCTGAAACGCGGCCTGACCTTGCTGGTCACAGTCGCCGCCACCCTGCTGGGCCTGCTGCTGGTCACCTTCCTGATCGGCCGCGTGGTGCCGATCGATCCGGTGCTGTCGGCGCTGGGCGACCGCGCCAGCGCGGAAAGCTATGCGCAGATGCGTAGCCAGCTCGGGCTCGACCTGCCGCTGTGGCAGCAGTTCATCCGCTATGTCGGCGACGTGGCACAGGGCGACCTCGGCACCTCGGTGCTGACCTCCCGCCCGGTGCTGGAGGATGTGCTGCGCGTCTTCCCGGCGACGCTGGAACTGGCGACCGTCGCGGCGGTCATCGGCGCGGTGCTGGGCATCCCCGCGGGGGTGTTCGCCGCCACCAACCGCGGACGCTGGCCCGACCATGCCATCCGCCTCCTCGGCCTGATCGGCCATTCGCTGCCGATCTTCTGGCTCGGGCTGATGGCGCTGCTGCTGTTCTATGCCCGGCTGGACTGGGTGCCGGGTCCGGGCCGGGTCGACGTCTTCCATGAGGGGATGGTCGACGCCGTGACCGGCATCGTCACGGTGGACGCCCTGCTGGCCGGCGAGGCTGACATCTTCTGGAACGCGGTGCATCATCTGGTGCTGCCGTCCACCATCCTGGGCCTCTACAGCGTCGCCTACATCGCGCGGATGACGCGCGGCTTCATGCTCGACCAGCTGCGCCAGGAATACATCACCACCGCAAGGGTGAAGGGGCTGTCGGAGGCTCGCGTGGTCTGGCGCCATGCGCTGGGCAACATCGCCGTGCCGCTGATCACCGTCATCGCCCTATCCTATGCCAGCCTGCTGGAAGGGTCGGTCCTGACCGAGACGGTGTTCGCCTGGCCGGGGCTGGGACTCTACATCACCAATTCGCTGCTCAGTGCCGACATGAACGCGGTACTGGGCGGGACGCTGGTGGTCGGCGCGGTCTTCATCGCGCTGAACCTGCTGTCCGACCTGCTCTACCGCCTTCTTGATCCCCGGGCCCGATGACCCTGCGCACCGATCATTCCTCCCCCGGCTGGCGGGACTGGCTGACCACCGACACGCCGCGGTCGCGCGGGCAGGCCCGGCTGGGCCGCGCCTGGGCCGGCTGGACCGCGTTTCGCTGCAACCGGCTGGCGGTGGCCGGGCTGCTGATCGTGCTGGCGCTGGTCGTGGTGGCGGCGCTGGCCCCGGTGCTGGCGCCACATCAGCCCTATGCCCAGGATCTGGGCAACCGGCTGCAACCGCCCAACGCCGCCCACTGGCTGGGCACCGACTCCTTCGGGCGCGACATCCTGTCCCGCCTGATCCATGGCGCACGGCTGACGCTGATGATCGTGGCGCTGGTAGCGGCGACGGCACCACTGGCCGGACTGGTGATCGGCACCGCCGCCGGCTATTTCGGCGGCTGGGTCGACAGCGTGCTGATGCGCATCACCGACATCGCACTGGCATTCCCCAAGCTGATCCTGGCGCTGGCCTTCGTCGCGGCGCTCGGCCCCGGCATCGAGAATGCGGTGATCGCCATCGCCATCACCTCCTGGCCGCCCTATGCCCGCATCGCGCGGGCGGAGACGCTGACCGTGCGCCGCGCCGACTTCATCAGCGCCGCCCGGCTGCAGGGCGCATCGAGCCTGCGCATCATCCTGGGCCATGTCATGCCGCTCTGCGTCGCCTCGCTGATCGTACGGACGACGCTGGACATGGCGGGCGTGATCCTGACCGCCGCCGGGCTGGGCTTCCTCGGGCTCGGCGCCCAGCCGCCGCTGCCGGAATGGGGGGCGATGATCGCCAGCGGCCGGCAATATGTGCTGGAGCAATGGTGGGTCGCCGCCATGCCCGGTTTCGCCATCTTCATCGTCAGCCTGGGCTTCAACCTGCTGGGCGACGGGCTGCGCGACGTGCTGGACCCGAAGGGGGACTGAGGCATGACGGACGACACCCCCCTGCTGGAGGTCGCCAACCTCCGGGTCGCCTTCCCCACCCGCACCGGCATGGCCGAGGCGGTGCGTGGCGTCTCCTTCACGCTGGGACGCGAGAAGCTGGGCATCGTCGGCGAGTCGGGTTCCGGCAAGTCGATGACCGGCAGGTCGATCCTGCGCCTCGTGCCACCCCCGGGCCGGGTCACCGCCGACCGGCTGGCCTTCCGCGGCGAGGATCTGCTGGCGGCGTCGGAGAAGCGGCTGCGCGGCATCCGCGGCCGGCGCATCGCCATGGTGATGCAGGATCCGAAATACTCGCTCAACCCGGTGATGACCGTCGGCAGCCAGATCGCCGAAGCCTACCGCGTCCACAGCAAGGCGGGTGCGGCGGAGGCGAAGCGACGGGCGCTGGAGATGCTGGCCGCCGTGCGCATCCGCGATCCCGAGCGGGTCTATGACCGCTACCCGCACGAGGTGTCGGGCGGCATGGGCCAGCGCATCATGATCGCGATGATGCTGATCCCCGACCCCGACCTGCTGATCGCCGACGAGCCGACCTCGGCGCTCGACGTCACCGTGCAGATGCAGGTGCTGGCGATCCTGGACGATCTCTGTTCCCAACGCGGGATGGGGATGATCTTCGTCAGCCACGACCTGAACCTCGTCGCCTCCTTCTGCGACCGCATCCTGATCATGTATGCCGGCCGGGTGGTGGAAAGCTGCCGCGCGTCGGAACTGCAGGCGGCGACGCACCCCTATACCCGTGGCCTGCTGGCCAGCCTGCCCAGGATCGACGAGCCGCCGGACGACCTGCCGGTGTTGAGCCGCGACCCCGCCTGGTTGGAGGGTTGAGGATGATGATCGACATCCAGGATCTGCGGGTCGCCTTCGGCAAGGGCGCCGACGCCATCGCCGCGGTGGACGGCGTCACCCTGTCGGTGCGCGAGGGGGAGAGTTTCGGTCTCGTCGGCGAGTCGGGATCGGGCAAATCCACGGTCCTGCGCGCGGTCAGCGGCCTGAACGACGACTGGACCGGCCGCATCGCCGTCGACGGGACGGTGCAACGGCCGAAACGGCCGAAAGGTTTCTTCAAGCTCTGCCAGATGGTGTTCCAGGACCCCTACGGGTCGCTGCATCCGCGCCACACCGTCGACCGCATCCTCTCCGAACCCGTCGCCATCCATGGGCTGGGCGA
This sequence comes from Azospirillum thiophilum, assembly GCF_001305595.1. Taxonomy (NCBI): domain Bacteria; kingdom Pseudomonadati; phylum Pseudomonadota; class Alphaproteobacteria; order Rhodospirillales; family Azospirillaceae; genus Azospirillum; species Azospirillum thiophilum. The sequence continues at coordinate 1,257,882 of NZ_CP012401.1, read as the reverse complement.
GGCCGATGCCCGCATCGACCGGGTGTTGCGTGATGTCGGGCTGGATCCGGCCTTCCGCTTCCGCTACCCGCACCAGTTGTCGGGCGGCCAGCGCCAGCGCGTCGCCATTGCCCGCGCCCTGGTTCTGGAGCCGCGCGTGCTGCTGCTGGACGAGCCGACCTCGGCGCTCGACGTCTCGGTCCAGGCGGAGATCCTGAACCTGCTGCGCCGGCTGCGGGCCGAGCATGGGCTGACGATGGTGCTGGTCACCCACAACCTCGCCGTCGTCGCCAACCTGTGCGACCGGCTGGCGGTGATGAACCGCGGCCGGCTGGTCGAGGAGATGACGGTGGAGGAGTTGCGCCGGGGGGCGGCGCGCGAGCCCTACACGCTCCAACTCCTGCGCGCCAGCCGCGGCTACGACCGGGCGGCGGCGGAAGGGTTCCGCGACTACGCCTGAGGCGCAGGAGCGTCGCGGCCGGTCGCCGTCAGCAGCAGCGACAGCCCGGCCGCCACCGCACCGGCCAGGAAGACCGGCGCATAGCTCCCCTCCGCCACCAGCAGGCCGGCGGCGGGAGCCGACAGGGCGAGCGACAGGTCGAAGAAGGCGACATAGGCGCCGAGCGCCGCACCGCGGCTTTGCGGCGGCACCCGCTTCACCGCCTCCACCCCCAGCGCCGGGAAGACCAGCGAGAAGCCGAGCCCGGTCACCGCGGCGCCCGCGACCGCCAGCGCCGGGGAAGAGGCGCTCCAGATCAGCAGCTGACCGGCGGCCTCGACCGTCAGCGACAGCACGGCGACCCGGCGGCCGCCCAGCCGGTCGGGCAGCCCGCCGGCCACCAGCCGGGCCAGGATATAGGCACCGCCGAAGGCGGTCAGCGCCGCCCAGGCCCCCGGCCAGCCGCGCGCCGCGAACAGCAGCGGCGCGAAGGAGGCCAGCACCGCGAAGCCGACGCTGCCGAGTGCCAGCCCGAAGCCGGGACGCATCACCCGGCCGATCACCGCGGTGAAGGGCATGCGCACCCCGCCCGGGACCGGCACCGCCGGCACCAGCGCCGCGACCAGCAGCCCGGCCAACGGCGCCAGCGTGGCGGCCACGGCCACCGCGCCAAAGCCGCCGGCCTGCAGCAGGGCCAGCCCCACCGGTGCGCCGGCCGCCATGGCGCCATACATGGCGATGCCGTTCCAGGCCATCACCTTGCCGGCATTGTGCGGCCCGACGACCGTGATGGCCCAGCTGAGCGCCCCGGTCAGGAACAGGCTTTCGCCGAAGCCCAGCACGAGACGGCCGAGCAGGATCGCCGCCAGCCCGAGGGCCGGATCGGTGATGGCCAGCGACAGCGCGTAGCAGACGCCGGCCAGCGCCGAGGCGGCAAGGCCGCCCAGCACGGCACGTTTCGGCCCGCGCGTGTCGCACAGCACGCCGGCATGACGGCGGGTCAGCACCGTCGCCAACGATTGCAGCCCCACCACCGCACCGACCATCGCCGCTCCCCAGCCGAGCGTGCCGTGGACATGCAGCGGCAGCACCGCCAGCGGCAAGCCGATGGCCGAGAAACCGAGAAAGACGATGGCGACTAAGGGCAGCAGCCGCGGCAGTACGGCAGCATGTCCTGCCGGGGATCGGGAAGCGACGGTGTCGCTCATGACGGAAACCTCGCGACTGGAATGGATCGCCCAATCCTTCGCCCGGCCCAGCCATGATTTACAGTGCAACGACCGGACTTTATAAGTGCATAGAACGCACGCAACCGCCCGGGCATGCAGCCATGGACATCGGCCTTCTGGTCGCGCTCGACGCGCTGTTGAGCGAAGGCAGCGTCGCCCGTGCGGCCGAACGCATGAATCTCAGCGCCCCGGCGATGAGCCGGACCCTGGCCCGCCTTCGCCTTGCGGTCGGCGACCCGCTGCTGGTGCGGGCCGGGCGCCGGATGGTGCCGACCCCGCGGGCAGAGGCGATGCGCGAGCGGGTCCGCGCCCTGGTGGCTGACGCCCAGGGGCTGCTGCGACCCGACAGCCTGGATCCGGCGACGCTGGACCGCCGCTTTACCCTGCGCACCGGCTTCGCCGGGAGCATCGCCGCCGACCTGCTGGCGGCCCTGCGCCAGCAGGCGCCCAACGTCACGCTGCGTTTCGTCGGCGAGGGGGAAGAGACCGCCGACGCCCTGCGCGACGGTCTGGTCGACCTCGACATCGGCGTCATCGGCGCCATGGGGCCGGAGGTGCGGGTGCAGACGCTCTACCGCGAGACCTTCGCCGGCGTCGTCCGCCGCGGCCATCCTCTGCTATCCGAAGGCTCCCCGGACGCGGCCTCCTATGCCGCCGCCGCCCATGTCACAGCCTCACGCCGCGGCCGGACGCGCGGACCGGTGGACGACGCGCTGGAGCGGATGGGGCTGGCACGGCGGGTCGATCTGGTGGTGCCGGACGTCCACGCCGCCCTGTTCGCCGCCGCGCAGACCGATCTGGTCGCCACCGTCCCGCCGACCGCGGCACGCCACGCCATCGAACTGGGACTGGCTCTGGAGATTTTTCCCCTGCCGGTCGCGGTGCCGGAGGTCGCCGTCGCCCAGGCCTGGCACCCGCGCCACGATGCCGACCCGGCACACCGCATCCTGCGTGACTGCGTACTGGCAGTCGCCAGGCGGCTGACGCAGCAGCGCACAAACAGCGCCTGAAACCAGAAGCTCAGCAGGGGCTCAGGCCAGCCGCACGACGCAGAGCTTGTCCTCCGCCCCCTTGGCGGCGGCCTTGTGGTCGGCGATGGCGGCGTTGACCGCATCGGGGGTCAGGCTGCCGCCCTTGCCATCGAGGGGACGGCCCGGAGGGATCACCACGGCGACGCCGCTGGCGGCCAGCAGGGGGAATCGGCGGACGGCGCCATAGCGGTCCTTGGCAAGGAAACCGCCGCTCACCCGCGTTTCCGCGTCATAGAGGCTTTCGGCGTCGGACCGGAACAGCGCCAGCAATTCGGCCAGCCGGGCCAGCACCTCGACCTCCTCGCCGCCGCTGACGCCCAGGAAGAAATCGTCGCCGCCGATATGGCCGGCGAAGGCGTCGGCATCGATGGCGGCCCCGGCGCTGCCGGCCCAGGCCTTCAGCCGCTCGCTGAACATCAGGATGGCGCGGTCGCCCTGGCGGAAGCCGAAATTGTCGTTGAACGGCTTGAAGTTGTCGAAGTCGAGATAGGCCAGCACATGGCCGCGCCCGTCATCGGCCAGCGCCGCTTCGATATGGCGCTGGATGGCGGCATTGCCGGGCAGCCGGGTCAGCGGGTTCTGGTCGGTCGCCATCGCCAGGTTGCGTTCATGCACCAGCCGCAGCAGCGCGCCGCCCGACAGCACGCCGGCATAGGCCCCGCCCTCCACGATCACGATGCCGTCAGCGGCGGATTCGGCGGAGAAGGCCTCGATCACCCGGTCCAGCGGGGTGGAGATGTCGCAGACCGGCGAGCGGATGACCAGATCGTCCAGCCGGTCGCCCAGGCCGCGGTTGCGCAGCAGCTCGCCGCCGAAGCGCGAATAGACGAAGCGCTTCAGGTCGCGCTCGCGGATCAGGCCCAACGGCCGGTCATGCTCGTCGACAATGGGGACGATGGACGCGCTGCCGTCGCCGCGGAAATAATCCAGCAACTCGGTCTTGCGCGAATCGCCGCGCAGCGGCGGCAGCCGCTCGATCACCTCCGACAGGCGGCGGTGCGACTCGCTTGGTTGGCGGCGGTCGCGGCGGTTGAGTTCCTCGACGATGGGATAGCGGTTGGGCAACCCGGTCAAATCCACCCGCGGCCGGGCGATCAGGAAGCCCTGGGCGAAGTCGCAGCCGAGATCGCGGCAGGTGTAGAATTCAGTAACGGTCTCCACCCCCTCCGCCACGATCTGGATGCCCAGCGCATGGGCGTGGCCGGCCAGCGCCGACACCAGCGCCCGCTTGCGCGCATCGGCATCGATGCCGGCGATGAAGAAGCGGTCGATCTTCACATAGTCCGGCCGCGCTTCGTACAGGGTGCGCAGGCCGGAATGGCCGACGCCGAAATCGTCGATGGCGATGCAGGCCCCGCTCTGCCGGTAACGCTCCACCGCCGCATCCATCGCGACGCCGGCGGCAACAGGGCGGTTTTCCGACAGTTCCAGCACGATGCCGCTGTTGCGGGACGTCGCCGGATCGCGTCCGATCCAGGGCGAGTCGGCCCGGCCGATCAGCCTTGCATCCAGGTTCAGGAACAGCTTCGCCTCGCTCCAGCCGGCCAGCGCGCGATAGGCGGCGACCGCCTTGGCGTGCAGCGCGGTTTCCACCGTCGCCAGCATGCCGGCGGTCTCGGCCTCGTCCAGCAGTTCGGCTGCGGTGGTGAAACCGGTGCGCTCGAACCCGCGCAACAACGCCTCGTAGCCATGGCAACGGCCGGACCGCAACTGGACGATGGGCTGGAAGGCATAGCGCAGGGCGGCGACCGCCGAGGCCCAGTCGAATTCCGCACCGATGCCGGCCCCGGACCGCGCCGCGTCCCGGCTTACGCCATGGGTGTCTGGCCGATCCGTTTCCGGCCGTCCGGCTTTGGTGGTCGTCAGCACAGTCATCGGTCAGTCCGCCAGCGCCGATCCCGCATGAGACCGGCACTCTTTTGTAACAGAGCTTGTTTGCGTTTTCATGACCACACGAGCCACGGTGTCCCGCGCCCCGAATCGAATCCTCGTATCGCCGCGCCCGCCTGAGCTATAGGAAGTCCCCCCTTGTGGGAATTGGAAGCGGTTCGGGTCAGCGGGAGACAGGCGGAATGAAGGTCGGCATCGACATGGGGGCGACCAATGCGGGCGGCGCCGCGACGCTCGACCTGGAGGAGTTGCTGGCGACCCGCCTGCTGGTGCAGGGCAATTCCGGCTCCGGCAAGTCGCACCTGCTGCGCCGGCTGATCGAACAGAGCGCCCAATGGGTGCAGCAGGCGATCATCGACCCGGAAGGCGACTTCGTGACACTGGCCCAGCGGTTCGGCCATGTGGTGGTTGAGGCGGACGAACACAGCGAGGCGGCGTTGCAGTCGGTCGCCGCCCGCGTGCGCCAGCACCGCGTCTCCGTCGTCCTGAACCTGGAGGGGCTGGATGCGGAGATGCAGATGCGCCACGCCGCCGCTTTCCTGGGCGGGCTGTTCGATGCCGACCGCGATTTCTGGTATCCGATGCTGGTGGTGGTGGACGAGGCGCAGCTGTTCGCCCCCTCGGCCGCCGGCGAGGTGTCGGACGAGGCGCGCAAGGTCTCGCTCGGCGCCATGACCAACCTGATGTGCCGCGGGCGCAAGCGCGGGCTGGCCGGGGTGATCGCCACCCAGCGGCTGGCCAAGCTGGCCAAGAACGTCGCGGCCGAGGCCTCCAATTTCCTGATGGGCCGTACCTTCCTCGACATCGACATGGCGCGCGCCGCCGACCTGCTGGGCATGGAGCGCCGGCAGGCGGAGATGTTCCGCGACCTGGAGCGCGGGCATTTCATCGCACTCGGCCCCGCCCTGTCGCGCCGGCCGCTGCCGCTGCGCATCGGCGCGGTAGAGACCCAGGGCCGCACCGGCAGCCCCAAGCTGATGCCGCCACCGGCCACCCCGACGGAGGATGCGCGCGACCTGATCTTCACCGCGACCGAGCCGGAGCCGCCGCGCTACCCGGTGCGCCGCCCCTCCACCTCGGCCAGCGCCGACCTGATGGCGCAGCTGGCGCGCGGACGCACCGCCGCTCCGCCGCCGTCCTCCACCGATACCGCCAATATCGCCGCCGAAGCGCCGGTCCTGCCGCCGCCGGAACCAGAGGAAACGCCCGAACAGGAGGCCGAGCGCGAGGCGCACTATGAAGCGGTGCTGGCCGAGGTGCTGGCCGACCCGGAGGCGTCCTACCGCTCGCTGGCCGTGCTGTACCAGGATTTCCTGGTGCGCTGCCGCAGCCATGGGGTGGATGGCGACCGGCTGACCCTCTCCGCCTTCCGCCGCCGGCTGGCCACCGCCCGCGCCGGAACCGGCAGCGGCGACGATCCCGCTTGGCAGCGCGCGACCGAGGTCGCCGCCACGCTGGCGGAGGACATCCAGCCGGTCTTCCTGCTGTTGGCCCGCGCGGCGCTCGACCATGCCCCATGCCCGTCCGACGCCGACGTGGCGCGCACCTGCGGCAGCCGGTCAAAGGGGCGCGGCCGGCGCCTGCTGACCTACATGGAACAGCGCGGCTTCATCGCCAGCCGCAGCGGCCTGGGCAACACCCGCGCCATCGGTCTGCCCGCCTTGGGATGGGAAACCGCGCTGGGCGACCCGAACGCCGACGATGCGGCGGATGCCCCCGAGCCCGGCGGGCTGTTCGCCGCCGGCTGAGCGGCCGTCAGCTTCCGGCGGTGGGGGCGCTCACCGGCTTGCCCCTCCGGCCCCAGCTGTCGACGAACTCGCTCACCCCGGGGACCGCCATCATGTGGGAGTCCTTCACGTAGACGAAGCGCTTCGGACCGAAGCCGTATTCGGTCAATGCGATGCCGCCGCTGCGGCAGCGCTGGTATTCGGCGGCGGCGATCGGACGGTCGGATGCCACCATATCGGGATGGTCCAGCCCCACCCCGGCACAGAAGGCGCGGAAGCCGGCGGCAGTGCCACGGGCGTCGAGATGCGGCTTGCTGTCGGGGCCGCCGTCGAATTTGGCCGCCGCCTGTTCGATGGAGCCTCGCAGGGCCGAACTGCCGACGATCCAGATGCCGCGTGTCTCCGGCGGCGGCTTGGGGAGTGCCGGCGGCGGCAGGGCGGCGGTCTGGGTCGGCGGCGGCGTGAAGCCCGGCATCTGGCAGCCGGCGAGCAGCGCCGCGGCGGCCAATGCAAGGACCAGGTTGCCGGCCGGTGCGAAGGAACGAGTCATCGGGCGTGTCTCTCCAAGGTTCATCCGGCATCCGGGCCGCAAGGCCCGGAGGCGTGACAATGAGAACGCCCTCGCCCCAATTCAACAGTCCGGCCGACGCTTGTCCCAATGGGCCACTGGCCATCCATAACGGTATGCGATAGGATTATGAAAATCAATCGACATCCGGAATGCTTCACCGTGTCATTGCCCGATCTGGAGATCGACGCGCTCCGTGCCTTCGTCACCGTGGCGGATGCCGGCGGCTTCACCGCGGCGGCCGAGCGGTTGGGCCGCACCCAGTCGGCGATCAGCGTGAAGATCAAGAAGCTGGAGGATCTTCTGGGCCGCAGGGTGTTCGAGCGCACCAGCCGGTCGCTGGCGCTCACCCATGACGGCGAGTTGCTGATGGGCTATGCCCGCCGCCTGCTGGACCTGAACGACGAGACGGTGCGCCGCTTCGCCGAGCCGGCGGCGGAAGGCGACTTGCGGCTGGGCGTGGCGGAATATTTCCTGACCGACCATCTGCCCCATGTGCTGGGCCGCTTCGCCAAGCTGCACCCGCGCCTGCACATCGATGTGCGGGTCGGCCTGTGCCGCGATCTGGTGACGGCGCTGGACGGCGGCGAACTCGACCTCGTCATCTCCCGCCGCGATGCCGGGGACAGCCGGGGCCGCGGCATCTGGACCGAGCCGATGCGCTGGGTGGCATCCCCCGGGCTGGAGATCCCCACCGAAGGCTCCCTGCCCTTCTGCACCCTGCCGGCACCCTGCGTCTTCCGCAACCGCGGCCTGGCAGCCCTGGGCGAGGCCGGGCGGGCGTGGCGGGTGGTCTACACCAGCGGCAGCGTCATGGGGGTGCAGGCCGCCGTCCGCGCCGGGCTGGGAGTCGCGGTGCTCAGCGAGTCGTCGGTACCGGAAGGGGTGCGGCGGCTGGGGGTGGAGGACGGGCTGCCCGAACTGGGCGACGTCGAAATGGCGATCTTCGGCGAGACGCCGCGCAACCGCCGCCTCGCCGAACCGCTGGTCGGCTTCATCCTCGACAGCCTGTCGGCGATGCGCCCGCTCCGCCCGCCGCTTGCGCTGGCGGGCGGAACGCGGGACGCGGCCTGACCCAAGCGGTCGAACCGGACGACCGGTCAGAAGCCTTCCAGCACGACCTTGCCGCGGGCCTTGCCCGACTCGATCAGGGCATGGGCCTTGCGCAGGGTGGCGGCGTCGATGCGGCCGAGGGTTTCGGTCAGGGTGGTGCGCAGGATGCCGGCATCGACCAGCCGCGACACCTCGTTCAGCAACTCGTGCTGGGCGATCATGTCGGCGGTCTGGTAGAGCGGCCGGGTGAACATCAGCTCCCAATGGAGCGAAACGCTCTTGCGCTTCAGCACGCGGATGTCGATCGGCTCCGGATCGTCGATCAGGCCGATGCGGCCCTGCGGCGCCACCAGTTCGACCAGATCCAGGAAATGACGGTCGGTCGCGGTGGTGGAGAAGACATAATCGACCCCCGCCACGCCCAGCGCCTTCACCTGATCCGCCATCGGGCGGCTGTGGTCGATCACGTCATGGGCGCCCAGCTCTCGCACCCAATCGGCCGTCTCGGGGCGCGACGCGGTGGCCAGCACGCGGACCCCGGTCAGCCGCCGGGCCAACTGGATGGCGATGGAGCCGACGCCGCCGGCCCCGCCGACGATCAGCAGCGACCTGCCCTCGCCCCCCTTCCGGTCACTGGCATCCAGCGGCAGGCCCAGGCGGTGGAACAGCATCTCCCACGCGGTGATGGCGGTCAGCGGCAGGGCGGCGGCCTCGGCGACGTTGAGGCTGGCCGGGCGGGCGCCGACGATGCGCTCATCCACCAGATGGAACTCGGCATTGGTGCCGGGACGGTCGATGCTGCCGGCATAGAACACCGCGTCGCCGGGACGGAACAGGGTCGCGTCGGGACCGACCGCCTCGACCACGCCGGCGGCGTCGAAGCCCAGGACGCGCAATGCGCCGTCGGCCGGCGCGGCGTTGCGGCGCAGCTTGGTGTCGACCGGGTTGACCGACACAGCCTCCACCCGGACCAGCAGGTCGCGGCCTACGGGGACCGGGCGGTCGATCTCGACGTCGACCAGCGAGTCGATGTCGGCGATGGGCAGGGATTTGCGGTAACCGATGGCTTTCATGATGGCTTCGCCTTCGCGATTTCGAGGAAGTCGAAGCACAGGATGACGCCATCGTCTGGATTTTTGAAATTCATAGTTCTTGTTTCATCCATCCCGATTGATGATGAATCGGCGCGCCGACCAGATGGCACCAAAGGGGTATGGAATAGCCGGGCGGGCTGGGGTGTTTCTACCGATGAGCGTTTCCGCCGTCCGCCAGCCAGGAAGTCGAAGGCCATGAGCACCAGCCGCCCCGCCATTCTGACCGCCCTGCTCCTGGCCGCGGCCGGCGCCGCACTGTCGGGCTGCGTCGCCTATGATCCCTACTATCCCGCTTATGGGGAGCCGGTGCTGGTGCCGCCGCCGACAGTCTATGCGGTGCCGCCGCCGGTGGTGGTGCAGCCGCGCTACCCCTATCGGACATGGCGCGATAACGGGTGGTATGGCAATGGATGGCGGGGCGATGGATGGAGAGGCGACCGCGGCTGGCGCGGCCGAAATCACCACCATGGCTGGGGACATGGCGGCCCCCATGGTCCGCGGGGCTGGCGCTGATCCGAGGTCAACCGGCGGAGGCGGACACGCGGTCGATGCGGTTGCGCAGCACCAGGACGGTATGATCGTCTTCTCGCACCACGCCATCGCGCAGCAGGACGAGCGCCGCCAGCGTCGGCTCGACCTCGTGCAGATCGCGGTGGATGAACAGGGCGGGCAACCGGGCACAGCCGGCGGTATGCAGAACCACATGTTCGCCCGGCCTCCACAACAGATGGACCGAGGCGGGTGCCTGCGGGTTGAAACCGACCATTGCCCAGCGGGCACCGAGCGCCAGGATCTCCTGCCGGCGCACGATGGCGCCGGCCAGGGTGCCGAGCGCGGTATAGTCCACCGCCGTCCCGTCGAACCGCAGGACCGCAAGGGCGCTGCGGCCGATCCGAGTGAGTTCCCGGTCATGGGAAAGCCCGAGTTCCGGTCGCCCCATCAGGTCGCGGCGGATGGCGTTGACCACCATCGGTGCCGGCAGGCCGGGGACCGTCGCGGCGACAACCGCCTCCACCTGCCGGACCACGGCCGGGGTCATCGCCGTGGCCGGTTCCCCGCCGTTCCCGGTCCCGGTTGCGGTCCCTTCGCCGGCAGCCTTGCCGTCGACCGCAGCATCGCCAAGCACCTTATCGCCAGCCACCGCATCGCCATCGATCAGCAGCGCGATTCCGCAGGGACCGTCCTGCCCGCGGGCGGGAGCACAGCCGACGAACCAATGGTCGATGAAGGGGCCGCACCGCGCGGCCTCGCCGCCGGTCCGTTCGATGGTCACCGCACCAACCTGCGCCATGGCATCGGCCGGCGGCGCATCGGTCGCACCGGGCCGCAGCACACGGGCAAGCAGCGCCGACCCTATACCCGGCGTGACGTGGATGTGGAAGCGGTCAGCAAGCGCCCGCACGGCTTCAAGCCCGGTGCCCGGCGTGCTGGGTGTGGCTGCCGGCAGGTCGGTCGTGTCGGGATCGCGGTCGTAGGCCAGGCACTCGATCCCGGCCCCGCTGCGCATGCGGGCAATCAACAGCGTCCCGTCGGGGCGGCCCAGCGCATGACCGGCAAGTGCCGCGACGAGGCCGTCCAACCGGGCCGCCTCATCCGCAGCCAGGACTCCATCGGCCCGTTCCTCCGCAATTCGTCGTGCCGTGGCGATATCACCGGGCGACGCCACGGCAATGCGACGGTGACCATGGTCGGGGAACATCTGGCCGCTCCTGTCCGCGTTCCGGTTGCTCTTTTCCGGAACTTTACAATTCTCTGCCGGCCGAACCCAATGATAAGGACTCGGCCGACGTCACTTTTCAACGAGATAGTCCCTGCAACATCGCATACTGGAAGGTTCCACGTCCCGAGCGATGTCAGGATGCGACGGCTTCCATCATCGCCGGCCGGCGGACCATCGGTGGCCTCGGCATCTCGCGCCCGCGCAGCATCTCCGCAGCTTCCCACAGGCGACCAAGCCCGACGATGGACCGGCTCCCGGTCTTTTCCATGATGCGGGCGCGGTGGACTTCCACCGTCTTGATGCTGATGCCGAGTTCCCAGGCGATGGTCTTGCTCTGCTTGCCTTCGACGATCAGTTCGAGAACCTCCGACTCGCGGCGGCTCAGCAGGGTCAGCCGACGGACGGCATCGCGGCTGCGGTCGCGCTGTTCGGCTTGGGGGCTGCCGTCGGACAGGCAGGCGCGCAGCCGCTCCAGGAAGGCAGGGACGGCGAAGGGAGAGGCGATGCAATCCGTCGCCCCGGCCTTCATCGCGGCCACCGCGGCATCGACGTCACCCTGTTCGGTAACGACCAGCACCGGCAGGTCATGGCCATGCAGCGAGGCTTCGGCCATGAACTCGATGGCGGTCATGTCGGGCAGGTCGTTGCGCACGACGAGACAGGAGGACGCGGTGCCCAGCACGGCCAGCGCATCGGCGCCGGTGCTGTGGACGCGGCAGGCGACGCCAACTGCGCCCAGCGCCCGCGCGAGCGTGCTGCGGGATAGCAGGTCGCCGTCGACGATATGGACGAGGCAGGCGGATTGTGTGGAAACGGGCATGGACATTTGCAGGGGCATCTGGGGACCTCCACCACAGCGGGCCGGCGAACAGCGCCGGCTCCTTATGGCGACCGATCCGTGACCGAACCGCCGCCATGCCACGCATTTTAGCGGTCATTCCCTATTGACCGCCGCAGGCGCGAGGGATAGCGGCGCTGTCTAAAGGGATATCGGGGATAGTATCCGCGCGAAGAACTCCGCAATAAATCAAGCCAGATGACCACCATGCAGCAAATTGCGAAACCATTTGGCGAATTGCAAAAGTATTTTTGCGAATCGAAAACCCTTTAGATCAATTCAATCGACGATGTTTGGCGCTTTGTTCTGGCAGAATGAAAACGATATCTAAGTTGATATATTATTTCACGATCATGGAAAGAAAAAACTCGCTCTTTGGTTTTTCATTCCTCTGCTTTCCGCCATCCCGACTCATGTGCAGAAACCGGCCTGTCAGGCCCGGCGGCGGGTCGCCAGGAGGATACCGGCGGCGATCAGGGCGATGCCGATGCCGTGATAGATGTGCAGTTGTTCGCCCAGGAACAGGATCGCCAGCAAGCTGCCGAAGACCGGCACCAGATGGATGGCGAGGCCCGCCGTGTTGGCTCCGAGCAACTCCACCGCCCGGTTGAAGCAGAGATAGGCGGCGATGGACGGGAACAGCACGGTGTAGCCGACTGCCAGCAGCGTGAGTCCGCTGGCCTGCACCGGATGGCCGCTCAGACTTTCCCATATGTAGAAGGGCAGCAGTTCCACCGCGCCGATGGCGAAGGTGACGACGACGAAGCTCAAGCCATGGATCGCCGGCCGCCGGCCCAACAGCGTGGTGTAGGCGGCGTAGATCACCACCGCCGCCAGCATCCAGACATCGCCCGTGTTCAGTTCGAACCCCAGCAGGGTCGCCGGGTCGCCGTGGGAGATCAGCGTCATCGCCCCCACCAGCGACACGACGATGCCAAGCCCCTGCATCGCCCCGACCTTGTCGCGGAACAGGACGAGGCTCATCAGGACGATCATCACGGGCATCGACGACTGCAGCATCACGCAGTTCAGCGCGGTCGTCGTGTTGAGCGCGATGTATTGGAAGGTGTTGTAGATGCCGATGCCGAGCGTACCCAGCAGCAACACGCTTTTCCAGCGCGCCAGGATCGGCGTCACATCGTGGCGCAGATGCGGCCAGGCGAAGGGAAGCACGATCAGCATGCCCAGGAACCAACGCCAGAACGCCAACCCGATGGGCGGGACAGACCCGGCGACCGCGCGCCCCAGCACCGCGTTGCCTGCCCAGAACAGCGGCGGCAACATCATCAGCAACCAGGCCTGATCGGCGAGGCGGAATCCTTTGGCGGGAGCGGCGCGGTCGGAGGGCATGGTTCGGTGCGTCCTCAGCTGCGACGGCGCGGCGAGGCGAAGACCTCGGCCGCGGCGGCCGCGGCACTGCGCTCGCTGCCGCCGTCATCGGCACGGAAGACGCTGGGCCGGGATTCACGGCGAGGGGGACGCGGCGCGTCCTCGCGACCTTCCCGGCCCTCGCGGGGCGGCTTGGCGGGCTGGCGCAGTTCGGCGTCGAGTTCGGCGATGCGCTTGACCAGCGCTTCACGAATGGCGGGGGCCGCGTGGGCTTTCAGCGTCGCCAGCTGCTCCTTGAGCTGGACCAGCTGACGCTGCTTCTGCTCGCGGGTGCGCTTGATGGCGACGTTGTCGGAATGCTGGCCCTCGAAGGAGCGCATGGAACAGGCCCTCGTTCAAAAAAATACGGAAGACAGAGGCCGGCCCCCAAATGGAGGGAGCCCGGCAAGAGGGGCGGATTATTGGGAGGCGCCCGCCCCAAAGCAAGGCGGAGTTCACCTTGACTTTTCGGGCTCGCCGCGGATGTGCGAACCGTCGCGTCGCCGGCTCCGCCGCTGCGCCCGACCAAAAGAAGAAGGGCGCCTCCCTGCGGAGGCGCCCCTTTCCGAACCGTCAGGCGGCGAACCGCAAGACGGGGGGAACGGACGGGCTATCAGAAGCCCATGTCGTCCATGCCGCCCATGCCGCCCGGCATGCCGCCCGGAGCAGCCTTCTTCTCCGGCTTCTCGGCGATCATCGCCTCGGTGGTGATCAGCAGACCGGCGATCGAGGCCGCATCCTGCAGGGCGGTGCGAACCACCTTCACCGGATCGATGATGCCGGCGGCGACCAGATCGGTGAACTCACCCTTCTGGGCGTCGTAGCCGTAGTTGGGGTCGTTCTGGTCCAGCAGCTTGCCGACCACGATCGAGCCGTCGGTGCCCGCGTTGTAGGCGATCTGACGGACCGGAGCCTGGAGGGCGCGGCGGATGATGTCGATGCCGACGCGCTGCTCGTCGTTGACCGGAACCAGCTTGTCCAGCGCCTTGCCGGCATACAGCAGGGCCGAACCGCCACCGGCGACAACACCCTCTTCCACCGCGGCGCGGGTGGCGTGCATGGCGTCGTCAACGCGGTCCTTGCGCTCCTTCACCTCGACCTCGGTCGCACCGCCGACGCGGATGACCGCGACGCCGCCGGCCAGCTTGGCCAGACGCTCCTGCAGCTTCTCGCGGTCGTAGTCCGAGGTGGTCTCCTCGGCCTGGGCGCGGATCTGGCCGCAACGGGCCTCGATGTCGGCCTTCTCGCCGGCGCCGTCGACGATCGTGGTGGTCTCCTTGGAGATCACGACCTTCTTGGCGGTGCCCAGCATGTCGAGCGTGACGTTCTCGAGCTTGATGCCGAGGTCTTCCGAGATGACCTGGCCGCCGGTCAGGATGGCCATGTCCTCCAGCATCGCCTTGCGGCGATCGCCGAAGCCCGGGGCCTTGACGGCGGCGATCTTCAGGCCGCCGCGCAGCTTGTTGACGACGAGGGTGGCCAGGGCCTCGCCCTCGATGTCCTCGGCGATGATCAGCAGCGGACGCGACGACTGCACGACGGCCTCGAGGACCGGCAGCAGCGGCTGGAGGCCCGACAGCTTCTTCTCGTGCAGCAGGATGAACGGGTTTTCGAGGTCCGCGATCATCTTGTCGGCGTTGGTGATGAAGTACGGCGACAGGTAGCCGCGGTCGAACTGCATGCCCTCGACGACGTCCAGCTCGGTGTCCAGGCTCTTGGCCTCTTCCACCGTGATGACGCCCTCGTTGCCGACGCGCTCCATCGCCTGGGCGATCATCTTGCCGATTTCGACTTCGCCGTTGGCGGAGATGGTGCCGACCTGGGCGATCTCGTCGTTGGTCGTGACCTTCTTGGCGCGGGCCTGGATGTCGGCGACGACAGTGGCGACGGCGATGTCGATGCCGCGCTTCAGGTCCATCGGGTTCAGGCCAGCGGCGACCTTGGTCACGCCTTCGCGGACGATGGCCTGGGCCAGCACGGTCGCGGTGGTGGTGCCGTCACCGGCCAGGTCGTTGGTCTTCGAGGCGACCTCGCGGACCATCTGGGCGCCCATGTTCTCGAACTTGTCGGACAGTTCGATTTCCTTGGCGACCGACACGCCGTCCTTCGTGATGCGCGGAGCGCCGAAGGACTTCTCGATCACGACGTTGCGGCCCTTCGGACCCAGCGTGACCTTCACGGCGTCGGCCAGGATGTCGACGCCACGCAGCAGCTTTTCGCGCGCGGAGGGGCCGAACTTGACGTCTTTGGCAGCCATGTCTCAATTCCTCTGAATATCGAATGTCGAAGGGAAATGGGCGGAGGTCTTCAGGCCTCGACGACGCCCATGATGTCGGATTCCTTCATGATCAGGTAATCGACGCCTTCGATCTTCACTTCGGTGCCCGACCACTTGCCGAACAGGATGCGGTCGCCGGCCTTGACGTCGAGCGCCACGACCTTACCGGACTCGTCACGAGCGCCGGGGCCGACAGCGATGATCTCGCCTTCCTGCGGCTTTTCCTTGGCCGTGTCGGGGATGATGATCCCACCCTTGGTCTTGGTGTCGGACTCCAGACGCTTGACGACGACGCGGTCGTGCAGCGGGCGGAACTTCATGGGAATGCCTCCTTGGATCAAGGCTTGGTTCTGACTGACGAGAATTGGCGCGGGTCGGATGCTTGTTAGCACTCACGCCCGGCGAGTGCCAGACAGCTAATCGAAGCGGTTTTCGGATTCAAGAGGCTCGTTTCGGAATTTGTCGGGGCTGCAGGCGACGTTCACGCAGGATAGCATTTAAATTATTGAAAAATATCATATTTCTTTGGAGTGGCCCGCATCGCTCCTGCGCAGAAATTCATCAAGCGGTCACAAGGGGACGCAGAGCTCCGGCGGCAATTCCGGTGGAAAAGGCCGCTGAACGATACCGCCACCCCTTCCAGCCGCAGTCCTGTGACTGGCGTCACAGCGTCCTCAGGGCGGGATCGCTAAAGTTTTATCGAATACCCCTGAAGGAATGCGAGGAACGCAATGACGGCAAAGCGCGGGGCTGAAAGTTGGAAGAATCAGGGTATCCGGCGCGTATCGGCGCGCCGCCCCATCTGGCGCGGACGCACGGCCAAGCTGGTTGAAGCGTTGTTGGAGTTCACCACCTTGGCCGGGCTGTTGGCGCTGCTGTTCGCGCTGTTCGTCCTGTTCGACGCGGCGCAGAATCCGTCTCCCTGACGTCATCCGCCCGTGCCATGCGCCACCGACGATGACGGTTTTCGTCTGCTTTGGACATTTTGCAACAAAATATTCCCGCATAGGGCGTGCATGACATACTAGCATGCACAAGCAGGGCGGAGACGGTCCGCCCCGCACGTCATCCGGGAGCTTTCGATCCATGACCACCCTGCCGGTCTGCCAAGCCGCGGTCGATCTCGTGAAGCATTTCGAGGGGCTGTACCTCAACGCCTACCTGTGCCCGGCGGGTGTACCGACCATCGGCTACGGTCACACCGCGGGCGTGAAGATGGGCCACACCATCACCGCGGAACAGGCCGATGCCTTCCTCGCCGCCGACCTGACCGAAGCCGCCGGCCATGTCGACGCTCTGGTGACGGTGCCGGTGAATGACGACCAGCGCGGCGCACTATCCTCCTTCGTCTTCAATCTCGGTGCCGGCTCGCTTGCCGGCTCCACCCTGCTGAAGCTGCTGAATGCCGGAGACTACAGTGGCGCCGCCGGTCAGTTCGGCCGCTGGATCTATGCCACCGTCAACGGCAAGAAGACGCAGTTGCCGGGCCTGGTCGCCCGCCGCGCGGCGGAGGAGGCGCTGTTCCAGGGCCAGACCGCGCAGGCGCACGGCGACGTTGGCACCGGCGACGACAGCGCCTGACCCGGTTCCCCGGAGTTTGGCGCCAAGCAGGTTTTCCGAACTCCGACCACCAATGGGCGGGCTCGGAAAACCTGCAAAACCATGAAGTCTGCAGGTTTCTCCAGGCCGGGCCCGTGGTCCGATCTGAAGAAGCCTGCTTAGGCGCAACAGGCGTTTGACGCGGCGGGATGTTCACCCCACATTGGCGAGCATCCTACCGCTGCGCTCCGGAATGCCGCCTTGACCGCCTACGCGACCGACAGCCTCGCCACCGCCGCCCACCCCAACCCGAACCGGCCCATCGCCGTCTGGCTTCTGGTCTGCGCAGCCATGGTGCTGGCGATGGCCGTGATCGGCGCCATCACCCGGCTGACCGAATCCGGTCTGTCGATGGTGGAATGGAAACCGCTGATCGGCATCCTGCCGCCATTGAGCGAGGCGGAGTGGAACCGGGTCTTCGACCTCTACAAGGGCACGCCCGAGTTCCGCATCTACAACAGCCACATGGATCTGGCCGGCTTCCAGTCGATCTTCTGGTGGGAGTGGTTCCATCGGCTGTGGGGCCAGCTGATCGGTGTCGTCTTCCTGGTTCCCTTCCTGCGATTCTGGATGCAGGGACGCATCGCACCCGATCTGTGGCCGAAGCTGGCCGGCCTGTTCCTGCTGGGCGGGCTGCAGGGCGGCATCGGCTGGTTCATGGTGAAGAGCGGTCTGGTCGACGCGCCGAATGTCAGCCATTACCGGCTGGCGCTGCATCTCGGCACCGCTATCGTGATCTACGCCCTGCTGCTGCGCACCGCGCTGGGGCTGCTCGACCCGTTGCCGCTGGCCGGCTGGCGGCCGGAGGCGGCGGCGTTTCGCCGTCATGCCCGCTGGTCGCTGGCCCTGGTCGGCCTCACCATCGTCTGGGGCGCCTTCGTCGCCGGATCGGATGCCGGCTTGGCCTACAACACCTTCCCGCTGATGGCCGGCCACTGGATTCCGCCGGAGGTGGGCACGCTGATTCCCTGGTGGGTCAACCCGTTCGAGAACACCGCGGCGATCCAACTGATCCACCGCGCGCTGGCAATGCTGACCGGTCTGGTGGTGCTGGTCCTGGCAGGCCGCGTCCTGCACGCCCGGCTGCCCGGTCGTGCCGGCCGTGCCGCCTTGGCCTCCGCCGCCATGATGCTGGCGCAGATCGCCCTGGGCATCGCCACCCTGCTGAGCGTGGTGTGGATTCCCGTCGCCGCCGCCCATCAGGCCGGCGCCATCCTGGTGGTATCGATGCTGGTGTGGCTGATGTTCGAGCTGCGGCCGGTGGGGCGGGAGTAGGCAAGCGGGCGTAGCCCGCTTGCCGCCTTCGCTCAGGCGCCTTCGGCCAGATCGTACATCGCGTCGAGGTCGGCAATCATGACCTTGTTGCCTTCTTGGAGCGAGATCACGCCGACCGTCTTCAACTGGGTGAAGGTCCGGCTGACGGTTTCGGTGGTCAGGCCGAGATAATCGGCGATGTCGGCACGGCTCATCGGCACGAAGACCGGGTTTTCCTTGTGCCCGCGCCGGGCGGCACGCTGAGACAGCATCAGCAGGAAGGAGCAGATCTTCTCCTTCGCCGTCTTGCGCCCCAGCAGCAGCATCTGGTCCTGCGCGGCCGCCAGCTCGTTCGACGCCATCGAGAACAGGCGCCGCTGCATCTTGGGAAACTCCTCCAGCAGCGCATCGATCTTCTTGCGTGGGAACCGGCAGAGCGAGGCGCTGGTGACGGTCTCCGCGGTGTAGGCGTAGCTGTCGTTGACGGCCAGCCCCAGGAAGTCGCCGGTGACCAGGAAGCCCGTGATCTGCCGGCGCCCGTCGGGCAGCAGCTTGTACAGCTTCACGGTGCCGGAGGTGACGTTGTAGAGCGCATCCGCCGCATCGCCCTCGGCGAACAGGGTGTGCCCCGAATCGACACGAACATTCTGCAGAATGTCGGCAAGACGGCGCAACTCCTCCGGCTCCAGCGCCGCGCACACCGTCAGGCTGCGCACGGGACAGGCCCCGCAGGGATTCAGTTCCGTCATAGCGCTCTTATCGCGAGCGCGAACCATATCGAAGGGTGGCATGGACGAACCCAGCCTTTCATTCCGCATGGGCTCATATTGGTGGCAATCGCCGAGAATCGCAACCTCGCACGCATACAACCTTTTCTTTGCCCATACGGCATTTGGCACTATTGTCGCCGACCACCCTCCGGCGCGGCGACCGCGTCAGTGCCAGGGCGGACGGGCTGGGCCGGATCGTCGTCGAACAGGACGCGATGGGCCGCTCCGTCCAGATCGTCAAACTGGCCGGATTTCAGCGCCCACAGAAAGGCCGCCAGCCCCAGACCGCCCAGGCTGAGAGCAATCGCGATCAGATAGAGAAGTTCGTCCATCACCCGAATCCTTGCTCGGCAAGTCCCGGACCGGCGTATCCCGGACGGGAAGATCCTTGATCACGGCGCCGCGGGCCAGCCGCAGCGCGTTCAGAATGACGATCAGCGACGACGACGACATGGCCAGCGCGGCCAGCAGCGGCGTCAGCATCCCGCCCATCGCGAGCGGCACGGCGCAGAGATTATAGACCAGCGCGATACCGAAATTCTGCTTCACCAGACGGCCGGACCGGCGGGAGACCTCGACCGTCTCGACGATCGGGCGCAGCAGCCGGCCCTGGAACACCACGTCGGCCGCGGTCTGGCTGACATCCATCGCGGTCGACGGCGACATCGACACCGCGGCGGCGGCCAGCGCCGGCGCATCGTTCAGCCCGTCGCCGACCATCAGGACGGTGCGGCCCTGCGCCGCCAGCTCGGCCAGTGCCGCGGTCTTGTCGGCCGGAGTCTGCTCGGCCCGCCATTCGGCAATGCCCAGCCGCTCGGCCACCGCCGCCACGGCCCCCTTGCGGTCGCCCGACAGCAGCCGCACCTCCAGCCCACGCGCCTTCAATGCCGACACCACCACGGCGGCATCCGGACGGGGCGCGTCGAGGAAGGTGAGTCGCAGCGGCTCCGCACCCGGGCGGGCCAGCCACAGCTCCGGCCCTGCCACATCCTCCGCCTCCAATGGGGCGCCGGTGAAGCGGCGGCTGCCCAGCCGAACCTCGCCGTCCGGCGTCTCCAGCATCAGGCCGGCGCCGGCGATCTCGCGCACGCCGGCGGCAACCGGCACCGCCGGCACGGCGGCGGCAAGCGCACGGGCCAGCGGGTGGCGGCTTGCCGCCACCAGCGAGGCTGCAAGCGCCAGATCCTCCGTCGCCACCCCGTCCAACTGCGGCACGGGCCGCCCTTCGGTCAGGGTGCCGGTCTTGTCGAACACCACGGTGTCGATGGTGGCGAGCCGTTCCAGCGCGGTCGGGCTTTTCAACAGGGTGCCCTGGCGCATCAGCCGCCCGCTGGCGATCACCTGCACCACCGGCACCGCCAGCGCCAGCGCGCAGGGACAGGTGATGATCAGCACGGCGATGGCGTTCATCAGCGCATCCTGCCACACCGCCCCGCCCAGCAGCATCCAACCGGCGAAGGTGGTCAGCGCGGTCAGATGCACCACCGGGGCGTAGAGGCGCGACACCCGGTCGGCGACGGCGACATATTTGGCGCGGCCCTGCTCCGCCACCTCCATCAGCCGGACGATCTCGGCCAGCAGCGTGCCCTCCCCCACCGCGGTGACGGTCAGGCGCAGGGGAGCCGTCAGGTTGAGGGTGCCGGCGAAGACCTGATCGCCCGGCCGCGCGGTCCCCGGCACCGTCTCGCCGGTGATCAGCCCGGTGTCGAGGTCGGATACGCCGTCGGACACCCGACCGTCGACCGGAATGCGTTCCCCCGCCGCGACCAGGATGGTGTTGCCGGCGGCGACCTGTTCCGGCGCCACCACGGCGCTGGTCCCGTCCTCGCGCAGCACGGTGACGGCGTTGGCGCGCAGCCCCAGAAGCTGCTCGGCCGCGGAGCGTGCCCGGCCGCGCGCCCGCTGGTCGAGGTAACGGCCGATCAGCAGGAAGAACAGCAGCATCACGCCGCCGTCGAAATAGGCGTGCTCGCCACTGTTGATCGTCTCGAACAGGCTCATGCCGGTGGCGAGCAGGACGCCGATGGTGATCGGCACATCCATGTTGGTACGGCCATGGCGCAGCGCGCCGAATGCCGAGCGCGCGAAGGGACGCAGCGCATAGGCGATTGCCGGCATGCAGATCAGCGCCGATACCCAATGCATCAGGTCGCGGGTCGCGGTGCCCATGCCCTGGCTGTGGCCGGCCCACACCGACACCGACAGCAGCATGACGTTGCCCATGGCGAAGCCCGCGACCGCCATGGCGCGCAGCAGTTCCTTCTCGCTCTTGGCCTGTTCGCCGCCCAGCCGGTCCGGATCGAACGGGACGGCGCGGTAGCCGAGCTGCGCCACGGTGCCGACCACGGCGTTGGCGTCGGTCGACTTCGGATCCCAGCGCACCGTCAGCCGGCGCGTGGTCATGTTCATGCGCGCCTGCCCGATCCCCGCCTGCCGGCTGAGCGCCGATTCGATCAGCCAGACGCAGGCCGCGCACTGCATGCCGTCGACCATCAGGTGCAGGCTGCGGGTGCCGTCGGCCTCGTCGCGCGCATGCGGCTCGTAATCCACCGCCGGAGCATCGTCGGGGCGTAGCGGACGCGCGGTGGGATCGACGCTGCGGCGCTCGTAATAGCGCTCCAGCCCCAGCCCGCGGACAAGGTCGTAGGCGGCGGCACAGCCGGTGCAGCAGAAAGGGCCCGCGCCATCCGTGGAGACGGTCGCAGCAGAGGTTTGCCCGCTTTCGCCCAGGTCTTGTCCGCAATGGAGGCAGGCGGTCATCTCACATCACCCCGGAGGTCTCGATCCGCAACCCGCGCCCGGTCACTGGATCCAGACGCGCTTCTGGTCCTGATAGTCGCCGGTGGCATGGGTGATGACGAACCGCATGTCCCACTGGCCTTCCAGGTCCAGCTCCACCGGAGCGCCAAAGCGGCCTTCGCCCAGATAAGGCAGTGACAGGGTCTTGTCGTGCCCTTCGGCGGTTGGGCGGATCATCCTGACGGTGACGGCGGCGTCGTTCAGGACTCGGCCTTCCTTGTCGCGGGCGGTGATGGCGATCACGGCCTTGCGCGGTTCGGTGCTGGTGAAGTCGGCCTGCACCTGCCAGCCACGTTCGGCCTGGGCACGGGCGCCGGCGAGATCCCGATTGTAACTGATGCCCTTGAGGAAGTGATTCTCGGTCTCCACCCCGGTCCAGCTCGACACCGCGAAATGGACCATGATCGCGTTCACCGTCAGCACGACCATGAAGAGGCCGACGAAGATCCAGGGAATGTACCATCCCTTCTGGCGGGGCTGCCTGGCGCGCTTCGGAGCGGCGTGGCGGTTTCCGGTGGTGGAACTGATCGTCATGGTCGGCGGCTGCCCTTTGGCTGGTCGGCGGCAGGAGACGCGTGCGGAACGGCCGGCAGCCGGTCGCGCGTTCCCCGGGCCGGGAACGGGGGTGAAGGTAAATCGGTGCGGCTCGCGGTGCAAAGCATTGCGGGGCGCGGCCGAATATCTGCCGGCGGAGGCCACTATGGCGACCGATTGCCGCAGGCACATTGCGCTAAATCAAATGACAGGAAGTTCACGAACCGACACCGGAGCCGCAATTCCTCAAAAGAAAAAGGCCTAAAAAGACAAGGGCGCCGGGGAGTTTCCTCCCCGGCGCCCCATCCGGCCGGTTCCCGTATCAGGCTTCCGGGTCGAAGGCTTACTTGCCGCCGCCCAGATTGTGGACGTAGACCGCCAGCGACTTGATCGTCGCGTCGTCCAGACGCTTCGACCAGGCGGGCATCACGCCGGCGCGGCCGTTGGTCACGGTCTCCACCAGCGTGGCCTTGTCGCCGCCATAGAGCCAGTTGGCCTGTTTCAGCGGCGGAGCGCCGACACCGTCGAGACCGGCAGCGACCGACCCCTGGCCCACGTCGCCATGGCAGGCGGCGCAGTTCTCCTCATAGACGGTCTTGCCCTTGGCGACCTTGCCGGCATCGGCCGGCTTGGCGTTCAGCGACAGCACATACTCCGCCACCTGATCGATCTGGTCGCGGTTGAGGATGCCGTCCTTGCCGAAGGCGGTCATGCCGGTGCCCGGCGTGCCGCGGGTATCGCCGTCGTCGGATCGGATGCCGTGCTGGATGGTCGTGTAGATGTCGGCCGAGGAACCGCCCCACAGCCACACGTCGTCGGCCAGCGTCGGGAAGCCCTTGGCACCCTGGCCGCCGGCGCCGTGGCAGGCGGCGCAGTTCTCGTTAAAGTAGGAGCGGCCGCCGGCCATGGCGAAGCCCAGCAGGTCCTTGTCCTTCTGGATTTCGTCGACCGACTTGGCGGCGATGGCGGTCAGGTACTTGGCCTGACCGGCCTTGGCCTCCGCCATCCTGATGTCCAGTTCTTCGCGCTGGGAATATCCCAGGATGCCCTTCGTGTAGGTCTTGCCCAGCGGCCAGGCCGGGTAGAACACGTAGTACACCATCGCCCAGGCGATGCAGACGTAGAAGAGGTACAGCCACCATTTCGGCAGCGGATTGTTCAGCTCGCGCAGTCCATCCCACTCGTGGCCGGTGGTCTCGACGCCGGACAACTCGTCCTTATAATTCTGTGCCATGGCCTAAAGCTCCTGACCATCATCCTTGAGCGGGATCTGGGCGGCGTCGTCGAATGAGCGGCGGTTGCCGGGCCACATGGCGTAAACCAGGATGCCCGTCAGCAGCAGCATCAACCACACCGTCCAGAACGACCGAAGCATCACCGTGATCGAATCCAAGTCCATGGATTCCTCCCCCGATTACTGCTGAAGCTGCTTCGGCGACTGGTACTTGGTGAAATCCACCATGGTGCCCAGTACCTGCAGGTAGGCCACGAGAGCGTCCATTTCGGTGACGGTCTTGTTGCCGGTGAAGTTCGCGACCACGGCCTTCGGATAGCGCTTGGCCAGGCCGGCGGTATCGCCGTCCGGGTTCTTCTGCGCTTCGAGGTCGGCCTTGGCGTTGGCGATCTGCTCGTCGGTATAGGGAACGCCGACGATCTTCAGGGTCTTCAGGTGATCGGCGATGTCGGCGTAGTTCAGCGGACGGTCCTTCATCCAGGCATAGCCCGGCATGATCGACTCCGGCACGACCGCACGCGGGTTCACCAGATGGGCGACCTGCCAGTCGTTGGAGTATTTGCCGCCGACACGGGCCAGATCGGGACCGGTGCGCTTGGAGCCCCACTGGAACGGATGGTCGTACATCGACTCCGCGGCCAACGAGTAGTGACCATAGCGTTCGACCTCGTCACGGAACGGACGGATCTGCTGGCTGTGGCAGTTGTAGCAGCCTTCGCGGAAGTAAATATTCTGACCGGCCAGCTCGAGCGGCGAATAGGGACGGACCCCCTCCACCTTCTCGATGGTCGATTCGATCGTGAAGAGCGGAACGATCTGCACCAGACCGCCGATCGACACGGTGATCAGCACGAGCACGATCAGCAGAAGGGTGTTCCGCTCGATCAGGTCGTGGCTGAAGCCCTTTTTATCCTGAGCCATTTCTCGCATCCTTCCCTAGCGTCAGGCCGCGCCGACCGTCGCCTTGTGCGGCGTGGTGACATAGGGCTTCTCGATGCGGACATCGCCCTTCGCCGTGCGCCACAGGTTGTAGACCATGATCAGGGCGCCGGTGACGAACAGGACGCCGCCCATCGCGCGGATCACGTAGAACGGGTGCATCGCCGCGACGGTCTCCACGAAGGAGTATTGCAGGAAGCCCAGGTTGTCGTAGGCGCGCCACATCAAGCCCTGCATGATGCCGGACACCCACATGGCGGTGATGTAGAGCACGATGCCGATGGTGGCGGTCCAGAAATGGTAGCTGACCAGACGCAGGCTGTAGAGCTGCGAGCGCTTCCACAGCACCGGCACCAGATAATAGATGGCGCCGAAGGAGATGAAGGCGACCCAGCCGAGAGCGCCGGAATGCACATGGCCGACGGTCCAGTCGGTGTAGTGCGACAGGGCGTTGACCGGCTTCACCGACATCAGCGGACCTTCGAAGGTCGACATGCCGTAGAAGGCGACCGAGGTGACCAGGAAACGCAGGACCGGATCGGTGCGCAGCTTATCCCAGGCGCCCGACAGGGTCATGATGCCGTTGATCATGCCGCCCCAGGACGGCATCCACAGCATGATCGAGAAGGTCATGCCCAGCGTCTGCGCCCAGTCCGGCAGCGAGGTGTAGTGCAGGTGGTGCGGACCGGCCCAGATGTAGAGGAAGATCAGGGTCCAGAAATGGACGATCGACAGGCGGTAGGAATAGACCGGCCGCTCGGCGCGCTTGGGCACGAAATAATACATGATGCCCAGGAAGCCGGCGGTCAGGAAGAAGCCGACCGCGTTGTGGCCGTACCACCACTGCACCATCCCGCTCTGCACGCCCGACACGGCGCTGTAGGACTTCATGCCGAACAGCGACACCGGGACGTTGACGTTGTTGCCGATGTGCAGGATGGCGACGGTCAGGATGAACGCCATGAAGAACCAGTTCGCCACATAGATGTGCGACTCGCGCCGCGTCATCACCGTGCCGATGAACTGGACGGCGTAGAGCACCCAGGTGACCGTCAGGTAGAGATCGAGGATCCACTCGGGCTCGGCGTATTCCTTGCCCTGGGTATAGCCCAGGGCGTAGCTCAGCGCCGCGAGCACGATGAAGACGTTGTAGTTCCAGAAGATGAACTTCGCCAGCCCTTCGCCCCCGAAGAGATGCTGACGGCAAGTCCGTTGAACAGAATAAAGCGAAGTGGCGAACAGCACATTGCCGCCGAACGCGAAAATCACCGCCGAAGTGTGGACCGGGCGCAGGCGCCCGAAGCTCGTCCACTCCAGCCCGAGATTCAGCGCCGGGAAGGCCAGCTGCAGAGCGATGAAGGTACCGGCCAGGAAACCGATCACGCCCCAGAACACTGCAGCGATAACGAAGAGTCGGATGGCGTCCTCATGGTAACGCACGTCTTCCGACACCCGCTGGCTGCCCAGGGTGGCCCCTGAAGTCAGAGTCGCTGATGTCATACAATCTCTCCCGTTTGCCCCGGTCGGCCGTGAGGCCGCGCCGTCTGGGTTGCACCACCACTGGGTACGTACTGTTAAGGAGCGGGACAGGTTGCAGCCGGCAATGCCGAGCGGACGCCGGACGCGCCTGTCTCCAATGCGCACACTATGTGTAGGGGGGGCCGCAGCAACATTGATCTACGTCAACGACCCTTGCGGCCCCGGGCTGCCATCGTTCAGTGTCCTCGCAATCGGCCGGACTGAAATGGACGACTGTTTCATCGCGAAACCCCTTGGTCGACGCCAGATCGACCAGGCCTACCCATTGGTCTGCGCCATCGCTCCCGGTCTGGAGGTGGACCGGTGGCGCGCATTTGCCGCAGCCATGCTGCAGGGTGCAACCGACGGAGGAAGCGCCAGGGGGAGCGCCGTGCCCGCGACCACCGGGATCATGACGGTGCAGAACGCGCAAGGTTACCTGCACGGCCTGTTTTCCTATGCGGTCGAGCCGCATCTGCGCCACGGCCGCATCCTGACCGTGGACAATTTCGTGGTGCTCGACCTGTTCGACATCGCCGGCATCGCCGAAACGCTGCTGCGGGCGATGGAGGGGCTGGCACGCCGGCTCGGCTGCGCCGCCATCCACACCACTCTGCCGGAGCGCTACATTCCCGTCGATTCCCGCCGCAACCCGATTCCGGACTGCTTCCTGAGCGAAGGCCACCGGCAGGAGACGGTCCATTTCTGCAAGAACCTGGCCGTGGTCAACGACAACGCCCCGGCGGCGCCGGAGGGCCGGCGCGAGGCCGAGTAGCCGGGGGCCGCGACGCGATGCCATTGCGCGCCGGCGATTTGCCGCTAGGATGCGGCTCCATGAGCGACACCGGCACCAAACCCGTCAAGAAGTACCCGGCGATCCACCTTCAGGCAGGCCGCCAGCGGCGCGTCATGCTTGGGCATCCCTGGGTCTATTCCAACGAAGTCCAGATGGATGCCACCGCCAAGGCGGTGGAGCCCGGCAGCCCGGTGCGGCTGCTGGATCCCGGCGGCACGCCGCTGGGCATCTACACCTTCAACCCGCACACGCTGATCGCGGCAAGGCTGCTGTCGAACGACCCGGCGACCGTGGTGGAGCACGGCTTCATCGCCGGCCGGCTGCGGCGTGCGGTGGAACTGCGCGAGCGGCTGTTCTCCCGCCCCTTCTACCGCGTCGTCCATGCCGAGGCCGACGGACTGCCCGGCCTGATCGTCGACCGCTTCGGCGACGTGGTGACGGTGCAGGCCAACTCTGTCTTCATGGACCGGCGGATCGACGACATCCTGGCCGCCATCGACGACGTGCTGGCGCCGCGTGCAGTCATCCTGCGCAACGACGGCACCCAGCGCGCGCTGGAAGGGCTGGCGGAGGAGACCCGGCTGGCGAAGGGCGAGATCGACGGGCCGATCCGTCTGGAGGAAAACGGCGCGACCTTCTTCGCCAACCCGCTGGACGGCCAGAAGACCGGCTGGTTCTACGACCAGCGCGACAACCGGGCCTTCATCGCCTCGCTGGCGAAGGGCGGCCGGGCCATCGACTTCTACAGCTACAATGGCGGCTTCGGCATCCAGTGCGCCGTGGCCGGCGCCACCCAGGTCGTCGCCGTCGACCGGTCCGCCCTGGCGCTGGAGAATGCGACCCGCGCCGCCGAAGCCAACGGCGTCGCCGACCGCTTCGAAGCCCGCCGCGCCGACGCGTTCCAGGAGATGGAGCGGCTGAACGCCGCCGGCGAGACCTTCCAGGTCGTGGTCGCCGACCCGCCGGCCTTCGTGAAGTCGAAGAAGGATCTCGCCGCCGGCAGCCGCGCCTACCGCAAGATGGCCCGGCTCGCCGCGAAGATCACGGCACCGGGCGGCTATCTGCTCTGCGGCTCCTGCAGCCACAACGTCGACCCGCCGACCTTCGCCGAGCAGGTCGCCCGCGGCCTGACCGACGCCGGCCGCACCGGCCGCATCCTGCGCAGCGCCGGTGCCGGCCCCGACCACCCGGTGCATCCGCATCTGCCGGAGTCGGCCTATCTCAAGGCGATCGTCTTGCAGCTGGATTGAGACGGGGGGCAAGCGGGAGCCCCTCACCTCACCGCTCGAACAGGCCGACCAGTTCCACATGGGACGACCACAGGAACTGGTCGACCGGCCACAGCTTGACCAGACGATAGCCGCCATCCACCAGCACCCGCGCGTCGCGGGCGAAGCTGGAGGGGTTGCAGGAGACGCCGACCACGCGCGGCACCTTGGCCGCGGCGAGTGCCGCCGCCTGGGCCGCGGCACCGGCGCGCGGCGGGTCGAACACGACCGCGTCATACCGGTTGAGTTCCTTGACGCCCAGAGGGTTTTCGAACAGGTCGCGCCGCTCCACCGTCAGCCGCAGCCCCTGCACCGAGCGGCCGAGCGCTGCCACCGCCGCCTCGTCGCTTTCTACCGCATGAACCGCCGCTTGTTGCGCAAGCGGAATGGAAAAGGTCCCGATGCCTGCAAACAGGTCGGCGATGCGCGTCGCCTGCCCCACCCCGTCCCGGACTGCTGCGAGCAAGGCCGCCTCCCCCTCCCGGCTGGCCTGCAGGAAGGCGCCGGGTGGCGGCTGGATCGGAACGCCGGCAAATCGAACGAAGGCCGGACGGCGGTTCGCCACCGGTTCCGGCCCGGCGCGGTCGGTGGGCTGCCAGGAGATGCGGGCCACGTGGTCCGGCTCGAAACCGACCAGCGTCTCCCGCCCAGTGCGGTCCAGACTGTGCGGCCCGACCAGCAACAGGTCGGCACCGCCTTCGAGGTCGGTCAGCACCACGTCCGCGCCGCCACCCTCGGGCAGCAGGTCGGCCAGAAGGCTGCGCAGAGGCTCGACCAGCGCGAAAAGGCGGGGAGTCAGCACCGGACACTCTTCCAGGTCGACCAGCCGATGGCTCTGGCGCTCGTTGAAGCCGAACCAGACACGGCCACCGCGCTTCAGTGCCGCCAGACGGGCACGTCGGCGGGCGGCGGCGGGTGTCCGCGACAGCGGCTCCAACGGCGTATCGCCCAGCCCGACCCGCTCCAGTGCGGCACGCACCATCCCGACCGTCCAGGCCGCATATGTCCCGTCGTCCATATGCTGGAGCGTACAGCCGCCGCAGCGGCCGAAATGACGGCAGGGCGGCGTTTGCCTTCCGGGGCCGGGCTGAAGGATTTCAAGGATTTCAGCCCGTACGCCCTCGCCTTTGCCGTCGGTGTCGGCGACACGTACACGCAGGCGGTCCCCTGCCACGCCGTAAGGCACGAACACCCGCAAGCCGTCGGCAAGCGCCAGCCCATCGCCACGGGCTCCGACGTCGGTGACGACGACCTCCAACTCCCGTGTTTCGGCAGGTGCATGGGAGTTCTTGCGGCCGGGGGAGTGGCCGGGGTAGCGGACTGGCTGGCGTCCCTTCGGGAAGGGACGTTTGGCGGGGCGCGTCATGACAGGCGTCCAGTGCGGGAGAAAGGCGTTCCCCCTTTACGCCTCCAGCAGCTTGGCGCGCAACGGTTCCGGAATCGGGGTGGGCCGGTGTGCGGCCCTGTCGACGACCACAGCCACCGCCTCCTGCGTGGCGATGCAGCGGCCGTCCAGGAAGATGCCGCATCCCAGCGTCAGCGAACTGGTCCCGACGCGCAGCATGCGCACGCCGATCCGCACGGTGTTGGGGTAAAGCAACTCCGCCTTGAAATCGATGACACTGCGCGCCAGCACGACGGTCCAGGAATCGTCTTCACGGAAACCGCCGGTACCATGCAGCAGGGCGATGCGCGCCTGTTCGAAAAACACGCCGATGGCGTTGTTGTTGACATGGCCCAACGCGTCGAGGTCGTTGAAGCGCACACGCTCCTCCCACCAGAAACGATAGCCGTCGGGGCTGGTCAGGTCGGGCATAGCGGTCATGCCGTGTTCCTTGCCGTATAGGTCAATGCATGTCCGGACTGTGGCGTATGGTCCGGGGCGGCGCAAGCCCGGCCCTGCTTTCCGCGGCCCCTATTTGTAGGCTGGACGGCGAATTCCCGCGCCAATCGCCGATTGGGCATGTTATTGGAGTCGGACCAACCCTCCGCAACGGACCGGACGATGAGCAAGGACACCACCAACCAGACGGCCGAAGCGCTGTTCGAAAAGGCGCTGTCGATCGCCGAGAAGCACCTGGACGAGGCGATCAAGGAAGGTGGCCCGCTCGGCCCCTACATCGCCGTCGCCATGATCGAGGCCGCGGTGAACTCCGCCGTGGATGAGACCAGCCATGAGGATGTGATCGACATGCTGCGCGACCTCGCCGCCCAGATCGAGGCGGACGCGGACGAGGCGGAAGAGGACTGATCTCAGGCCGGTGCGAGACCTGACTGCCGGCGCGCCTCGCGCCGGCGCAGGATCTCGTAGACGACGGCGCCCAGGATGGTCAGTGCGATCAGCACCAGCGACAGGGCGTTGACCGCGGGCGTCAGGCCGGTACGCACCTTGGTCGCGATGTAGACGGTCAAAGTCGTGTCCAGCCCGCGCACGAACAGCGTGGTGTTGTAGTTCTCGAAGCTCTGCAGGAAGGCCAGCAGGGACGCCGACAGGATCGCCGGCATCAGATACGGCAGGGTGATGCGCCGGAACACCTGCCCATGGCTTGCGCCGAGGTCGAGCGCGGCCTCCTCCAGCACCGGGTCGAAGCGCTCCAGCCTTGCAGAGAACAGCAGCATGGCATAGGCGGCGATGAAGCTGGATTGCGCCACCACGGTCAGGAACAGCCCGCCGCTGACCCCGAACCATTCCCGCCAGAACACCAGCGTCGAGATGCCGACGATCACCCCCGGCGTCAGAAGCGGCGACACCATCAGCGCATAGAGGAAGGTCTTCGCCCGGCTGTGCAGCCGGTCGAGCAGCAGGGCCGCCGCCAGCCCCAGCGGCACCGCCAGCGCGATCACACCCGCCCCCACCACCAGGCTGGTGCCGAGCGCCGCCCACATGCGGCCGTCGTCCCACAGGGCCTGGAACCAGTTCAGCGTGAAGCCCATCCAGGGCGTCACGGTGGGAAAGCGGCTGCTGTTGAAGGTCGCCGCCGCCATGATTCCCAGCGGCAGGAACAGATAGGCGAAGAACAGCACCAGATAGGCGCCGGTCAGCAGGCGGCGGAAGCGGGCGGCGGTCATGACGGTCATCATGGGCAACGGCTCATTTCGCTATATCCGTCAGCCCGACGCGGAACAGCCGCATCGCGCCGAGGATGAAGCCGATGCACAGCACCAGCAGGATGAAGGCGTAGGCCGCCCCCTGGTTCCAGTTCCCGCCCTCGAAGAACCAGTTGTAGATGATCTCGGTGAACCAGCGGCTGTTCGGCCCGCCCAGCAGCGCCGGCACCGCATAGCTGCCGGCCGCCAGCATGAAGGTCATGATGCAGCCGACGGCGATGCCGGGCTTGGCATGCGGCAGCACGATGCGGCGATGGATGCGCAGCCAGCCGGCCCCGAGGTCGCGCGCCGCCTCGATCTGGTTGCGGTCCAGCGACTCGATGGCGTTGTAGAGCGGGAAGACCATGAACAGGATGTAGACATAGACCATGCCGACGATCACGCCGGCGTCACCGCCCAGGAAGCGCCGCGGCTCGTCGATGATGCCCAGCCCCAGCAGCAGCGCGTTCAGCGGTCCGTTGAAGGCGAGGATGATGTACCAGGAGAAGGTGCGCAGCAGTTCGTTGATCCAGAACGGCACCACCAGCATCAGCACCAGCAGCGGCAACCGCCGCTTCGGCGCCACCTGCGCCAGATAGAAGGCGACCGGGTAGCAGACGGCCAGCGTGGTCAGCGTGACCAGTGCGCTGGCCCAGATCGTCTTCAGGAAGATCGCCATATGGATCTGGTTGGTCCACAGCGTCAGGTAATTCCTGACGGTGAACACGTCCTCCGGCCCGCCGAGCTTGGACGGCGGCAGCGACGGCCGGAAGGAGAAGCCGATCATCATCACCTGCGGCAGCACCACCAGCAGCGCCAGCCACAGCGCCACCGCCAGCAGGATCACCCCGGTCAGGACCGGGCCGTACCGGCGAAGAACCTCCGTCATGCGGGCACTGCTCCAGCCTGTTGGACCGGTTCGACGCCTATCACGGGGATTCCTGCCGGCGCAAGCGCGGCTGTATGACGATGACCTTCAGGCGGGCCTTCTCAGTCGATTCCTTTCCGGGCCGTCCTGTTCAGCCCAGATTGTGCTTGGCCACCACCGCGGCGAAGTCCTCGCCGAAATGCTCGCCGACGCGGATGACGGAGACGCCGTAGGGAATCTCCTTCAGCGACGGGTGGTCGAGGTTCAGCGAGGTCAGCAGCGCCATCGGCACATGATGGGTCACGCTCATGGCCCGCAGGCCGCGGATCAGGTCCAGGCCCGACAGCCCGTCCATCACCATCGAGGCGATGACCATGTCCGGCGGCACGCGCACGGCAAGGCTGATCGATTCGATGGGGTCGGTCACCGTCATGGTGCGGAAGCCGCAGGCCGCCAGTTCCGCCCCCAGCTTCTTGGCGACGACCTTCGACGGGGTGACCAGCATGATCTCGACGTTGTGGACCTCCACATCGGTGACCTGGAACTCGTAGCGCACCGGAAGCGCGCGGATGATCTTGTTGGTCTCGGCCAGCAGCGGCTGTTCGGCGCGGTCGACCAGCTCGGCGATGCGGTCGATGAAGACCTGGGCGTCGATCAGCTGCTTTTCATCCAGCCGCTTCAGGCCGCTGAGGTAATCCTCGAGCCGGTGGGCGACCAGGCTGACGGTCGGATAGCCGAAGCTGGTGCCCATGCCCTTGAAATTATGCGCTTCCAGCCGCAGGACACCGATGGTCTCGGCATCGGTGCGCAGAGCCTTGACGCGGTCGGCCAGCGTGGCGTTCATCAACTCCAGCCGGTCGCGCGCGTCGTCCACGAACTCCATACGCAGGCGGTCTTCGAGGTCGTCGGTCGACAGATACGAGGCCATGGAGTGGCATCCGGCTGGTGAAAGGGGTACCCCGAACGTACACCAAAACCGAACGCCGAAACAGACGCGGCGCGCCCTTATCGTAAAGGGCGCGCCGCGGGATGAAACCGATTGTGCCGCAGTGCGGTCAGAGGCGGGCCAGCAGCGCCTGGAACCAGGCCAGCCGGTCTTCGGCCTGGGCGATGTCCCGGTCCAGCCAGGAGGCGAAATGGCCGTCACTGCCGACATCGGCCCGCTTCAGGTCGCCCAGCCGGGCCAGTTCGGTTTCGCTGAGCGCCACGAGATTGTCGATCTGCTCCCGCTGCGACTCGGCATCCAGCAGATGCAGGAAGCGCAGCTTCAATGCGGTGACCAGCTTGTTCAGCCCGTCGGCCGACGGCGCGCGGACATTGGCGCGCATCAGCGTGTCGAACTCCACCTGTCCGGCCGCGGTCGGCCCCAGCAGGGCGTTGTCCTCCATGCCGCTGCCATCCAGCGCCTCGATCAGCCCCTCGTACCGCAGCATCTCCAGCGAGGTGCCCATCAGGTCGAGGGACGGTCCCATCATGCGGTCGAGGAAATGACGCACGGCACCGGCCAGTTCGGCATAGCGCAGCGGCCCGCCCTGGATCAGCGTGCCCAGGACGACGAGGCGCACAGCCTCCTTCGGCATCAGCGAGTTGTCACGGTACATGGCGAACCCCCTGGGCGAAGCCCCGGAAAGACGGAAAGGACGGCACAGTCACGGCCGATCCGCAGCATGGAAACTGCGAACCGGTCGCAACAGCCCTCTTAAAGTAGGGGCGCGCACCGCTTCTGTCCAGAGGACAAAATGACCTTATCTAAGAAAGGGCTTTTCCGGGGATTTGCTGTCAGGCGGCAAGCCGCAGATCCAGCCGGCTCCAGACGTCCAGCAGGGCATCGACCAGCATGCCCATCTGCGCGTCGGTGTGCAGCGGGGTCGGGGTGAAGCGCAGCCGTTCCGTTCCGCGCGGGACGGTGGGGTAGTTGATGGGCTGGACATAAATGCCATGCCGTTCCAGCAACTCGTCCGATGCGCGCTTGCAGCGGTGGGCGTCGCCAACCATCAGCGGCACGATGTGGCTGACCGACGGCATCACCGGCAGACCGGCGTCGGCAAACATCCGCTTCAGCGTGGCGGCGCGCTCCTGGTGCCGCGTGCGCTCGGCCTGGCTGGTCTTCAGGTGGCGGATCGAGGCCAGCGCCCCCGCCGCCAGGACCGGAGACAGCGAGGTGGAGAAGATGAATCCGGCGGCGAAGCTGCGGATGCAGTCGATGAGCGCGGCGGATCCGGTGATGTAGCCGCCCTGCACGCCGAAGGCCTTTCCCAGCGTGCCTTCGACGATGGTCAGCCGGTCGACGGCACCGTCGCGCTCGGCCACGCCGGCGCCGTGGGCGCCATACATGCCGACGGCGTGCACCTCGTCGATGTAGGTCATGGCGCCGTGCTTGTCGGCGACGTCGCAGATGTCATGGATGGGGGCGATGTCGCCGTCCATCGAATAGACGCTCTCGAACGCAACCACCTTCGGCCGGCCGGGGGCGATGCCCGACAGCAGCTCGTCCAGGTGCTTGGGATCATTGTGGCGGAAGATGTGCTTTTCGGCGCCGGAGTTGCGGATGCCGGTGATCATCGAGTTGTGGTTCAGCGCGTCCGACAGGATCACGCAGTTGGGCAGGACCTTGCCCAGCGTGGTCAGCGTCGCATCGTTCGAGACATAGCCCGAGGTGAAGAGCAGGGCCGCTTCCTTGCGGTGCAGGTCGGCCAGTTCGCGCTCCAGCAGCACATGGTAGTGGTTGGTGCCGGAGATGTTGCGCGTGCCGCCGGCACCGGCGCCGACCTGGTCGAGCGCAACGTGCATCGCCTTCAGCACGTTCGGGTGCTGGCCCATGCCGAGATAGTCGTTCGAGCACCAGACCGTGACCGGACGTTCATGCCCGTTGGAATCGCGGAAGGTCGCCGTCGGGAAATTGCCCGCATGGCGTTCCAGGTTGGCGAACACCCGGTAACGGCCGTCCTGCTTCAGGGCGGCAATCTGGTTGCGGAAGAAGGTTTCGTAATCCATCGCGCATTCCCGTTCGCGTTCGTCCACACGGTCGGTTGCGCCACCCGGTAACAAATGGGCTAGGCCATTGGAGCGGCGCATCGAGAGAATGGCATGATCCTTACCGGTACGCTACCCGGCATTGATCGAAATCAAGCCATTGCCGCATGGGACCTTCGCATAAATGGCAGGTGCTTGTCCTGCGGACGACGCGTATCGGCTTCGCCCGGTCGATCTTTGGCCGTTCTCCGGACCGCCGTGACTTGGTTCCGATACCATAAATATGGGAAAGACCTCCGGCATGACCATGCGATTTCTCGGGAGATACGAATCACTGCCACGCTGTTCCACCGGCAATCGGAATGGATTGCTGCGCTTCCTCTGCCACACATCCGGATTGCCGGGTTGCCAGGTCGCCAGAGTTTTGAGAAAAATCATTTTATAGGATAAATTTCCTGCACAATCCCCCCTTCACGCATGACCACGACAGGGGGTGGATGATGGCGAAACGGATCGTCCTGTGTTTCGACGGCACCTGGAACAGGCCTGGCAGCGGCGACCGGACGGACGGGAACGAGACGTCGACCAACGTCTGGAAATTCTACAAATCCATCTTGCCCAATAGCCCGGACGGCGCGGCGCAGATCGGCTATCTATGAGTCCGGCGTCGGCACCGACGACAAGGACGGGATAATCCACAACTGGTTCGACAAGATCTTCGGCGGCGCATTCGGCCTGGGACTCGACAAGAAGATCAAGGACGGTTACCGCTTCCTCGCCTCCCGATACAAGGATGGCGACCCTGTCTTCATCCTGGGCTTCTCGCGCGGCGCCTACACCGCCCGCAGCCTCGTGGGGCTGATCCGCAATGCCGGCCTGCTGCCGGCCGCCAAGGCCGACCTGACCGACGAGGCCTATGCGCTGTACCGCAAGCGCGACGACGGCCCGGACGTGGAGGCGGCGAAGCGGTTCCGCGACACCAACGGCTCCAGGCCGATCCCCATCCATTTCCTCGGCGTCTGGGACACGGTGGGTGCCCTTGGCGTGCCGCTCGGCATCTGCAGGCAGCTGGACGAAGAACTCTACGGCTTCCACGACACCGAACTCAGCAGCCTGGTCCGCAACGCCGTCCAAGCACTGGCGATCGACGAGCACCGCAAGATCTTCGCCGCCACCCTCTGGAACCCGAAGGCGAAGCCGGCCCGACGAATGGAACAGCGCTGGTTCGCCGGCTGCCATTCCAATGTCGGCGGCGGCTATGCCGACGACACGCTGTCGAACATCGCGCTGAAATGGATGATGGACCATGCCGCGTTCTGCGGGTTGGCCCTCGACCCGATCCGGGTGCCGGAGGTGACGCCCGCCGACGCGCTGGGCACCATTGTCGATTCCTACGCCCGGTTCCTGGACGGTCTGGGCAGGCTGGCGGAGCCGCGCCATTACCGCCCGGTCTGCGTGCTGCCCTACAGCGGGGAGAACCTGCACGACTCGGTGCCGTACCGCGCGGCCAGCGATGCGCGCTATGCCCCGCCCAACATCGGCTACCGCAAGGCGCTTGCCCGGTCCGGAGCGGTGCGCGAGGAGGAGCCGGCTGCCCGCCACGGGCGGGTGACGGCAAATATGTGATTGCAAGCGGGGCTGGCACCGGCCATGCGGCACCCGCCCCGCCTCCATGAACAGGCGCCCCTACTTGGTGCCGAACATGCGGTCGCCGGCATCGCCCAGACCGGGAACGATGTAGGCGTCCTCGTTCAGATGGCTGTCGAGCGCCGCGGTGAAGACCTTGACGTCGGGATGCGACTGGTGGAACCGGAGCACGCCCTCGGGTGCGGCGACCAGCGCCATGAAGCGGATGTTCTGGTCCTCCACGCCGTGGCGGTTCAGCACGTCGCAGGCATGGGCGGCCGAATTGCCGGTCGCCAGCATCGGGTCGACGACGATGAACAGGCGCCCTTCGGCCGGCGGCAGCTTCACCAGATATTCGTGCGGCTGCTTGGTCTCATGGTCGCGGTAGAGACCGATATGTCCCTCGCGCGCCGACGGCACCAGCTCCAGCAGCCCGGCCGACATGCCGAGCCCGGCGCGCAGCACCGGCACCACCGCCAGCTTCTTGCCCAGGATCACCGGGGCGTCCATCGGCTGCAGCGGCGTCTCGATCCGCTCGGTGGTCAGCGGGATGTCGCGCGTCAGCTCGTATCCCATCAACAGCGAGATCTCGCGCAGCAGGGTGCGGAAACCGCCGGTCGACCGCTCCTTGTTCCGCATGTGGGTCAGCTTGTGCTGGATCAGCGGATGGTCGAGGATGAACAGGTTGGGAAATTCGGGCTGGGTGCGCATGGAATCCGGATCGCGGCTGACGGTTGGGTTGGCCGATCCTACCCCGCCCGGGGTGCCGGGGCCAAGGGCGCTGACCGGAGCGGGATGGAAGCGCTCCCCGCTATCCCCGCACAGCCGTTTTCGGCACGGGCTTCTCTTCCGGCCGGTCGACGCCGTAGCGGATCACGCGGTTGCGGCCCGAGTTCTTGGCCTGATAGAGAGCGCGGTCGGCGCAGACCACCAGATCGTCGACGGTCAGGTCGGGCACCGCCTCCACCAGCCCGAAGGATGCGGTGACGGGAACCATCCGGCCGTCGGGCAACACCACCGGCGAGCGCATCAGGTCGACGCGCAGCCGTTCGATCACCGCATAGCCCTCGTCCAGGCCGGTTTCCTTCAGACAGACCAGGAATTCCTCGCCGCCCATGCGGAAGGCCTCGTCGAAGCTGCGGACGCCGCGGCTGATGACAGCAGCGGTGGCGGCCAGCACGCGGTCGCCGATGTCGTGGCCGTAGCTGTCGTTGATGCCCTTGAACTTGTCGATGTCGCACAGCGCGACACAGAAGGGCTCGCCGGCGCGGCGATAGCGGTTGTGCTCGCGCTCCAGCGCCTCGGTCATGCCGCGGCGGGTGCGCAGGCCGGTCAGCGGGTCCAGGCCGGAAGCGGCGGCGGCGAAGGCACGCTCCATCCGGCGCAGATGCAGCATGAACTCCTCGAAACGGCCGACCACTCCCTCATACTCGGCCTCCGTCGGCAGCTCGCCGCCCGACGCCTTCAGCAGGATCAGCCGTGCCTGGCGGTGCATCTGCTCGTGCAGGTTCGCCAGCTTCTGCACCGCCGGCTGCTGCAGCAGGTCGTCGTGGCTGGCCGCCCGGCACCAGGTGGCGAAGGAGGCGGGCGCGGATGCCCGTTCCCCGCCGCGGCCGTCGCGGTAGAAGACGGCGCGCTGCCACTGGCCGATCCAGCGCAGATGCTCGTCGAGCACGGCGCCGAGCGCCTCGGTCGTGGACGGGGTGGACGAATCGCTCATCAGCGCATCCTAACCGATGGCGCGGGTTCCCGCCATGCGACCAAGATAAGCCGAAGCATTCGCCTAAAACAGTCCGCTTTCACATGGCCCCGCGCATCCGTGGCCCTACAGCCCGACCACCGTCGACAGGAAGGCGCGGACCAACGCCGGATCCTTGTGGCCGGGGCGGTCCTCCACCCCCGACGAGACGTCGACCTCGGTGGCGCCGGTGACGCGCACCGCCTCCGCGACATTGTCCGCCGTCAGGCCGCCCGACAGCATCCAGGGGCGCGGCCAGCTGCGGCCGGCCAGGATGGTCCAGTCGAAGGCGATGCCGTTGCCGCCGGGCAGCGCCGACACCTTGGCCGGCGGCTTGGCGTCGAACAGCAGCCGGTCGGAAACCTCCGCCGCCTCCAGCGCGGCGGTCAGGTCCTCCGGCCCGCCGACCCTGATCGCCTTCATCACCGGCAGGCCGTAACGGCCCTTGATCTCGGCGATGCGGCGCGGCGTCTCGCCGCCATGCAGCTGGATCAGGTCGAGCGGGACCTGTCCGGTCACATGCTCCAGGAACTCGTCGTCGGGATCGACGAACAGCCCGACGGAGCGCACCCCGGTCGGCAGCAGCCGCGCCAGCTCCGCCGCCATCGGCGGGGCGATGGCGCGCGGGCTGCGCGGATAGAAGACGAAGCCGACATAGCGCGCCCCGCCGGCAACGGCGGCGCGCAGGCTTTCCGGCTCGGTCAGTCCGCAGATCTTGGCGGCTACGGTCATGCGGTTCCCCCTGAATCGGCTTCGATCTCGGCGACGATGCGGCGGGCGGCGGCGGCCGGATCGGGCTCGGCGGTGATCGGGCGGCCGATGACCAGATGATCGGCACCGGCGGCCAGCGCCTCCGCCGGGGTCATGAAACGCTTCTGGTCGTTGGTGGCGGCCCAGGCCGGGCGGATGCCGGGCACCATCAGGATGAAGTCGGGACCGCAGGCCGCACGCACCAGCGCCACCTCGGCCGGCGAGCAGACGACGCCGTCCACCCCGGATTCCTTGGCGAGCCTGGCCAGCCGGACGACCTGTTCGGCCACCGGAACCGACTGCCCGACGGCGCCCAGATCGCCCTCGTCCAAGCTGGTCAGCACGGTCACGGCCAGGATCTTCGGCCGGCTTTCACCGGCGGTCGCCGCCGTCTCGGCCGCCGCGCGCATCATCGCCGGCCCGCCGGAGCTGTGGATGGTCATGAAGGCCGGCTTCAGAGGCAGCGCTGCGCGCACGCCGCCCGCCACCGTGTTGGGGATATCGTGCAGCTTGAGATCGAGGAACAGCGGCGGCCCGTCCTCCCCCACCACCGCACGGACGCCGGCCGGTCCCTGGGCGATGAAGAACTCCAGCCCCAGCTTGATGCCGCCGACGGCCCCGGCCACCTGCCCGGCGATGCGGCGGGCGGCGTCGATCTCGGTGGTGTCGACGGAGCAATAGATGCGCGAGGCTGGCGCGGTCATGGGAAGGCGGTCTCCAGAATCCGGATATGAGTGGTCCGGCACCCTATCAAGGGACGCGGCGGCACGCCAGATTCAAGCCCCGCGCTCCGACGGACGATTCTC
This sequence comes from Azospirillum thiophilum, assembly GCF_001305595.1. Taxonomy (NCBI): domain Bacteria; kingdom Pseudomonadati; phylum Pseudomonadota; class Alphaproteobacteria; order Rhodospirillales; family Azospirillaceae; genus Azospirillum; species Azospirillum thiophilum. The sequence goes on along the minus strand of NZ_CP012401.1, from coordinate 1,218,109 downwards.
CCCCGGTCCTATCCAGGGGTCCATTCCGGGGGTCCATTCCAGGATCCAGCGCTCCAGCGCCGCGAACAGGGCGGCCGCGGCGGCGCAGGCGGTCGCCAGGTCCGCCGGGTCGGCCAGTTCCACCTCCAGCCGGACCATCAGTGCCTTCCAGTCCGCTGCCATGTCCAGCCCGTCCGATGCGAGGAAGCGTGCGCCGCGCCGGCCGTCGAACCCGAGGGCACGGGTGATCCCCGGCAGCATCGCCCGCCCGCCATGGGCAGAGCCGTCCAGCACGTAACGCGCCGCCAGCCGGGCCGGCGGGCTGTCCAGCGTCGGCAGACCGTTCGGCCCGGTCTCCGTCATCTCCGGCAGCGCGTCCGGATCGGCGCCCAGCACGCGCAGGTCGTCGCGCAGCAGGTCCAGCCGGGCAGCGCCGTCATTGCCGAGCGCCCGTTCCGCCGGCGCGTTGAAGCCGTGGAGCACGGCCAGCGCGCGGGCGTACTGCTCCCTGGTGATGTCCGGCCGGACCAGCGGCTGCAGCACCGCCGCCTTGTCCAGCCGGTCGTGGCTCTCTTGCGTCGCGGCGCGCAGCGCCTGCCGTGCCGGTCCCATGACGTGCCCTCCCCGCCCCGGTCAGGTCGGCGCCAGCACGCCGGGCAGCGGCGTCGGCCCCTGGCTCGATTCCTGCTGCCGCGCCCACAGCGCCGCATAGGCGCCGCGGGCGACCAACAGGTCGGCATGGCGGCCGCGTTCGATCACCCGGCCGGCCTCCAGCACCAGGATCTCGTCGGCGTCGATCACGGTGGACAGCCGGTGCGCGATCACCAGCGTGGTCCGGCCGCGGCTGACCTCGCGCAGGTTGGCCTGGATTTCCCGTTCGGTGTGGGTGTCGAGCGCACTGGTCGCCTCGTCGAACAGCAGGATCGCCGGATCCTTCAGGATGGTGCGGGCGATGGCGACTCGCTGCTTCTCGCCGCCGGACAGCTTCAGCCCGCGTTCCCCCACCGTGGTCTGATAGCCGTCGGGCAGAGCCATGATGAAGTCGTGGATGTGGGCCAGCCTCGCGGCCCGCTCCACCTCCGCCGGGCTGGCACCGGTGCGGCCATAGGCGATGTTGTAGAAGACGGTGTCGTTGAACAGCACGGTGTCCTGCGGGACGATGCCGATGGAGGCGCGCAGCGACGCCTGGGTGACGTCGCGGATGTCCTGCCCGTCGATCAGCACCCGGCCGCCATTGACGTCGTAGAAACGGAACAGCAGCCGGCTGATGGTCGACTTGCCGGCGCCCGACGGGCCGACGATGGCCACGGTCCGGCCGGCCGGCACGGTGAAGCCGACGCCCTTCAGGATCGGCCGGCGCGGGTCGTAGCCAAACTCGACATCCTCGAAGCGCAGCTCCGCCCCCTCGACGGCCAGCGGCCGGGCATGGGGGGCGTCGGCCACCTCGCGGTCCACCGCCAGCAGCGTCACCATCGATTCGATGTCGATCAGCGACTGCTTGATCTCGCGGTAGACGACGCCGAAGAAGTTCAGCGGCTGGTAGAGCTGCAGCAGGTAGGTGTTCACCAGGACGAAGTCGCCCAGCGACATGGTGCCGTCGACGATGCCCTTCGCCGCCATGCCCATCACCACCGCCAGCCCCAGCGAGATGATCGCCGACTGCCCGACATTCAGCAGCGACAGGCTCTGCTGGCTGCGCACCGCCGCCTTCTCGTAACCCTGGAGCGCGCCGTCGTAACGCCGGGCCTCATGCTCCTCGTTGCCGAAATACTTGACGGTCTCGTAGTTCAGCAGGCTGTCGATCGCCTTGGTGTTCGCCTTGCTGTCGGTGTCGTTCATCTGGCGGCGGAACTGGATGCGCCATTCCGACACGAAGAAGGTGTAGAGGATGTAGCCGACCACCGTGACGAAGGTGGCGAGAGCGAACCAGACGCTGAACAGCTTCCACAGCACGGCGCAGACCAGCGCGATCTCCACCAGCGTCGGCACGATCGAGAACAGGGTGTAGCGCAGCAGGGCCTCGATGGCCCGCGTGCCGCGTTCCAGCGAACGGGTCAGGCCGCCGGTCTGGCGCTCCAGATGGAAACGCAGCGACAGCGCATGCAGGTGCCGGAACACCGACAGCGCCACCTTGCGGATGGTCCGCTGCGCCACCGCGGCGAAGACCGCGTCGCGCAGTTCGGCGAAGATCAGCGAAGTGACGCGGGCAAGGCCGTATGCGACGATTAGCCCCAGGGGGATCGCGATGGCCGCATCGGGGATGGAGCCCACTGCGGATGCGGGGGTCAACGCGTCCACCGCATGCTTGTAGAAGATCGGCACATAGACGTTGGCGATCTTCGACCCGATCAGCAGGATCATGGCGAGCACCACCCGCACCCGCGTTTCGGTCGAATCCCGCGGCCAGATATAAGGGCCGAGCGAGCGGATCGCCGCGCTCAACTCTCCGGTCGGGCGGGTGAAGGCGCGGTCATCGGGACTGGGCGGAAGGCTGCGGCGCATCGGTCTCTATCGTTCGCGGGGGGCGCGGGGTGGGCGGCTGCATCGGCGAACCGGCCCGAATTGGCGGAAGTCCGCCGGTCAGGCGACGTAACCTAGGGATCCATGCAGCGCCGTCAAAGGGGCCCGTCACGACATTGGCCCGATTTTGGCGCGGCTCTGGCAAGCCTTTGGCGCATTTCCCGACATTCTGGCAACGGACTGGAAACCATCTTCCACTACCCTCCCGGGCGTATCGCGTTCGATCCGCACCGCAGACCAAGGCATTTGACCATGCAGAACGCCAGCTTCGCCGGCCGTTTCAAGGTGGGCACCCGCATCCAGGTGGGCTTCCTGCTGATTCTCGCCCTCCTTGTCCTGGTGGCCGCGTTGGGCATCCGGTCGCTGTCGACGGTGGAAGGGGGCTTCGCCCGCTACGCGTCGATTTCCGACAATTCGCTGAGCCTCGCCGATATCGACGGCACGGTGTCGGACGTGCGCCGCAACGCGGTCAACTACTCCTTTTCCGGCAACAACGCCCTGATCGAGCCGGTCCGGGCGCAGCTGAAGACGCTGGGCGAGGGGCTGCGCACCGTTCGCGACGCCACCCAGGATCCCGGCCGCCGCAGCAACCTCGACCGCATGATCCAGCAGTTGGACGGCTATGGCGCCAATTTCGGCAAGCTGATCACGCTGCGCGAACAGCGCGACCGGCTGGTAGCGGACGAATTGGTTCCGCTGGGCCTGAAGGCGCGCGAGGGGTTGGGGCAGGTGATCGCCGCCGCCATCGCCGCCGGCGATTTCGAATCCGCCGCCCATGCCGGCCAGTCGCTGGAACTGCTGGTCCTCGCCCGTCTCAGCGCCCAGCGCTTCCTGACCGATCCGACGCCGAAAGCCATCGAGGAGGTCCGCACCCGCATCGACGGCTTCATCAAGTCGGCCGCCGCACTCGCCGCGCGCCTGGCCGACCCGGTGCAGAAGCGCTCCGCCGAGGAGTCGGTGCAGACCGCCACCCGCTATCTGGAAGGTTTCAACCGGCTGGTCACGGCGGTCGCCGATGCCCAGGCGCTGGCCTTCGTCACCATGGTCACCCAGGCGGAGGAGTTCGCCGATCTGGTGGCCAAGACCATCGCCTCGCAGGCCGACGTGCGCAATGCGACGCTGACCAACGCGCAGACCGACATGGAAAACACCTCCACCCTGCTGATCGGCATGGCGGTGGGGGCCTTCGCCATCGGCATCCTGATCGCGCTCGTCACCGCGCGCTCCATCGTCCGCCCGGTGGTCGACATGACCGGGACCATGACCGACCTGGCCGCCGGCAACCTGAGCGTCGACGTCCCGGCGCTGGAGAACCGCGACGAGATCGGCCGGATGGCCAGGGCGGTGTTGGTGTTCAAGGAGAACGCCGTCGAGAAGAAGCGGATGGACGAGGCGGAACGCGAGCGGCTGGAGGCCGAACGCCGCGCCGCCGAGGCCCAGCGCGCCCGCGAACAGGCCATCGGCGAGGAAATCGCCACGCTGATCGACGCGGTGTCGAAGGGCAATCTGGAGCGCCGCATCGATCTCGGCGGCAAGGACGGCTTCTACCGGACGATGTCGGAGGGCATCAACCGCCTGACCGACACGGTGGAGTCTGTCATCGCCGATCTGGGCGAGGTGCTGAGCGCGCTGGCCCAGGGCGACCTGAACCGCCGCGTCAGCCGCGACTACCAGGGCGCCTTCGAGCGGGTGAAGACCGACGTCAACGCCACCTCCACCCGGCTGGCCGACATCGTCGGCCAGATCACCCAGGCGGCGGAGACCATTGCCGCCGCCGCCGCGGAGGTGTCGCTGGGCTCCTCCGACCTCGCAGACCGGACCGAGCAGCAGGCCTCCTCGCTGGAGGAGACCGCGGCCAGCATGGAACAGCTGGGGGCGACGGTGCGCTCCAACGCCGACAACGCCCAGCGCGCCAACGTGATGGCGACCCAGGCCCGCAGCTCCGCCGAATCCGGCGGCGGCGTCGCCGATTCCGCCATCGAGGCGATGCGCCGCATCGAGGAATCGAGCCGCAAGATCACCGACATCATCGGCGTCATCGACGAGATCGCCTTCCAGACCAACCTGCTGGCGCTGAACGCGGCGGTCGAGGCGGCACGCGCCGGCGACGCCGGCCGCGGCTTCGCCGTGGTGGCGCAGGAGGTGCGGCAGCTCGCCCAGCGCTCCGCCCAGGCGTCGAAGGAGATCAAGGGCCTGATCCTGGACAGCGACGCCCAGGTCAAGGACGGGGTCGAGCTGGTCAGCAAGGCCGGCCAGGCGCTGGACGGCATCGTGTCGGGCGTGCAGCAGGTGGCGACCCTGATCGCCGAGATGGCGTCCGCCTCGGCCGAGCAGGCGACCGCGCTGGACGAGATCAACTCGACCGTCGCCAACATGGACGAGATGACGCAGAAGAACGCCGCCCTGGTGGAGGAAACCACCGCCGCCGCCCAGGCGATGAGCGGGCAGGCTGGTGACCTGAAGTCGCTGGTCGGCTTCTTCAAGTTCGATCAGGCGGCGGGTGCCGGCTATGCCGCCCCGCGCCCGATGATGGCTGCGGCAACCGCTTATCAACAGGCCGCCCCGGCTCGCCGCGCCCCGGCCCCGGTCCGCGGCACGGCCGCCAAGCCTGCGGCGAAGCCCGCCGCCCGCGGCGGCACCGCACATACTGCCCACACCACCGCCGCCAAGCCGGCCGGACGCCCGGACGCCGCGGCGCGCGGCGGTGCGGCGGCGGTCCCGGTGCTGAAGCACAGCGTCAGCGACGACGACGATTGGAAGGAGTTCTGAGCGGACGCCCGGCGAAGCCGGCCTTTTCGCTAAAAGCCTGAATTAACGAATCGGTGGGAATTGCGTGCTGCAATTCCCACCGATTTCGTTTCAGGAGCACGTTCCATGTCCCGCCGGTCCCCGTTGCGCCACCTTCTTCCCTGCCTTTCCCTGCTGCTGCTGGGCGGCTGCGGCGCCGTTACCGGCGTGGCCAGCGGCGTCGCCAGCCTCGCCGGCACCGCGGTGGATGTCGCCGGCACGGTTGCCGAAACCTCGGTCGACGTGGTGACCGCGCCGCTGCGCTGAGTCGAAGAAAAATCGACGGAGGATTTTCAGTCGATCAGATCCTCGACTTCGCGGATGCGGCCGTTGTCGATCATGAACTGGACCAGCTCCGGCCGCTGCTTGCCCAGCGTGAAATGGCGGCGGCGCACGGCGGCGACCAGTTCGCCGCGGCGCCCGAGGATGTCGTCGGCGAATTCGATCATGCGCAGGTTGGGCCAGGTCTTGTCGCGGATGGCGACCACGGCGGCCACCGCGTCGGCTGCCGGGCGCTCGGGCCGGGCCTGGGCCAGGATCATGGTCAGCGCGGCGGTGGAACGCGACACCCCGGCATGGCAATGGACCAGCAGGTGGCGGCAGTCCACCGGGTCGGCCAGCAGGTCGCGGCCGAAGGCCAGGATGCGTTCGACGTCGGCCCGCTCCGGCGCGATCTGACCGCGGGTCGGCTCGATCACGTCATGGAAACGCAGCTCCAGCCGCTCATGCTCGCCGTAATCGCCGAAGTCGCTCGGCTCCGCGATCTCGGGGTCGAGGATGGACAGCACATGGCTGACCTTGCCGCCGCCGAAATTGCAGAGCTCGCTGAGACCGCAGACGGTCAGGCCGAAGGGAACGAAATCGCTGGCCATCTCTACTCTCGTCCGGTTGCAGGGGGGGGAAGCGCGGGGGATCGGGCCGCATTTGGCACCCCGCGCCGCGCCCCCGTCAACCCGGCAACCGTTCGCAGACGATCATTCGCCGGCAATCATTCACCAGCAGCCGCGATCAGAAGACGTTGAACAGGTACAGCAGGATGATGATGGGGATCGGGATACCGACCAGCCACAGCAGAATGCCTCGCATGGCGCGTCTCCTTCCATGTTGCGCGGTGTTTCGGCCGGTTCGGCACCGGCCTCTCACCCACATCAACGGCGCCGCCACCGGTTGGTTGCAGCCGCGCCGCCGATCGAAGGAGGTGCGCCGAAGGGGGTCAGCCCTCGCCGCCGCCGGCCTCCTCGCCGTCCCCCTCGCCCCCGGTGGAGTCGCCCGTCGGCACCGGGCGCGGGCGGGGCTGGCGCAGCTTCTTCAGCAGCAGCGAGAAGGGCTTCAGCGCGGTGTCGAGGATCGTCTTGTCGCTCTCCAGCCGCGACAGCAGGAAGGCCCCGGCCTCCAGGGTGGAGACGCTGTCGCGCCGCGGCTCCTTGCGCGCTTGCCCATAGAGCGAGCGGAACTGCGGGTTCAGCACGATGCGGCGGCATTTCAGCAGCCACGCATTGCGCCACCACAGGGTCTTGGCCTGGCTCCAGGTGCCGTCCAGGACGATGACGCCCTCCAGGTCGTCCAGGATCTGGGCGCTGTCGCGCAGCGGCACGCCATCCCGGTCGACCGCGGCCACCTCCGGCCGCGGGCCGCCGCCCTCCTTGACCGGGCCGAGATAGAGCACGCCCCAGCGCTTGGGATCGACCTCCCGCCCCAGGATGCGCTTCAGGCCCGGCCAGCTCAGCCCGACCTTCACCATCGAATTGGCGAACTGCAGATGGGCGATCTGGGCGGTGCCCAGATTCTCCCGCTTTTCCTGCGGGTGCTGCAGGATCAGCAGGAAAACGCCGTTGTCGATGGGCTGAACTGCCTCGCAAATGCACAGGTGATCAGGTTTCAGGCAGTTCGGGCAGAGGTCGGGTGCGGGGGCACTGTGCATGGGAGGTACGTATTCCTTGAAGGGGATTGGCCGCGAATATGGGTTGGAACGGCGCGGAAGGAAACACATCTCATACTGATGGCGACGATCGCGGATCGGAATGCGGTCGCCGCCACGGCGCGTACGACAGATCCCCCCGTGTCATCCGAGTTCATGTGGGTTCAAGTGTGTTCGTATAAACCGTTTGTAGAGAGTTAGTCGTGTGTCATGGACCTCGTGTGACGCGTTTAACAGCTGGCCTGGAACTTGCGTATCCATAATCCAGGCAAACAGGACGACGGGTGGGCTCGGGAACGGCCTTGTCAGGCTGCCCCACGGTGCCATCCGGCGCTCAGAAGGAGACCTGCCATGCTGCCCGCCCACCTTGCCGACCGCCTGCTGAAGCAGCGCCGCGATGCCGACAGCGCGGAATTCGCCCGCCAGCTGCCGCTTCACGCGGACGATCCGCGCTGGATGACCGACCCGGAGGGGTCGGAACAGCCGGCCCGCCGCGAACCCGACTGGGCCGCCAGCTACTGACCTGCCCCTAGCGGCCGGCAGCCGCCGGGCGAAGATCCGACACAGGATCATGTCGCTTGTCGGACGTCGGCCAAAGGATCCGCCGGTCTTCGCCGCTCCGTACGAGGTCGTCTTCGGCCTCGTGCCAGCCCTCTCCATCCCAGGAGAGGGTCCAGCGGCCCGGCCGCCCGCCCCGGCAGCGCTCCAGCGCGACGGTCCAGCGCGGCTCCCCCAACCCCGGCAGGCCGCCTCCGGCCGGGCGCGGGAACGTAACATTCTCTTCATCCAGGCTGGGTGCGGTGTCCAGACGCCAGCGGGTGACCGCGGCGCTCAGTTCTTCCGGCCGCCGGCCATCCGCTCGGCCACCCCCCCGTCTGCCCGATAGCGCCCCTGCCTCCAAATCCAGCAGGAGGCCGGTCACGCCCGACGACTCGGCGGCGAGTTGCAGCCGACGGCTCGCGGTCAGGCTCAGCCCCGACACTTCGCCCAGCACCGCCGACAGGGCGGAGCAGCGCAGCGCCTCCTCCATCGCCCACAGCGCGTCGGCCGTCCGCACCGCCCGCACCGCCAGCAACCGGTCCGGCGTCAGCCCATAGGCCGCCAGACCGGGGGCATAGAGGTCGCGCCCACGCAGGATCCACAGGGCCGGGGCCTTCGGCGTCGCCAGCCGGGCCAGCAGAACCGCGGCGAAGCCGGTGCCCGCCCCCGGTTCCTCCGACGCCACCGCATGCAGGCAGCCCAGCGGCAGGCCGCCGTCGGGCAGATGGGCGTCGATCGGCCCGATTCCGAACGGCAGGGTCCGCCCCCCCTCCCCGCCCGCTCCCTCCATCCGCCGGATGCGCGCCCGCAGATCGGCCAGCACGCCGGCGCGGTCGCGCGGCGCAACCTCCGCGGGGATGGAAGAAGGCGGCAGGGCAGGCATGACCAGGCTCATGACCCGGCTCCTCTCGACAGGCATATGTTCCTGATATGTTCTATCACGAAGCCTTGTCGAGGGGGAGTCTGAGACTCCTGTCCCGTCGGATGCCCGGAAGCGGCCGGATCGGTTGGCGCCCGATCAATTGGCGATCGGGGTGGCGCCGATCTTGCCGCGTGGGGCGGCCTTGATGGTCGGGCCGGCATTGTCGGCCGGCTTCGCCAGGGTGGTGGAGGTGCCGCGGCTGCCGCGCGGCGTGCTGCCCTTCAAGCTCAGCAGATGCAGCCGGACATAGGCGGTGGAGCCGCCGGCCTTCACCGCGACCCAGTCGCTGTTGCGCACCCTGCCCAGCGTGCTCACCGCCTGCCCGGTCCCCAGCGTGGCGACGACAGCCGATCCGGCGGAAGGCTGTGCACGGAGCGGGGTCGGCTTGTCCACCTGCCATTCCCCATAGATCGGCTCGAGCCCGGTCCCGGTGTCGGGTGCGGTGCGCACGGCCGGCGGATTGGGGATGCGCTGATACGGCATGCAGCCGGGGACCGCCAGCACGGTCAGGGCCACCATCAGCGGAAGGGTACGCACACGCCGGATCATCGCTCACCTTGAAGGGATCGGTGCTTGGCAGAAGGCCGAAGGGGGCCGGGGAAAGGCCGTGGACCTTCGGCGCGACCATACAGGAGGCGGGGACCTCTTCGCCACCGCAGCGCAACCAGGGTCGCCATGCGCTTTTTGGGACGGACGGCCCGGGTCTGGAAATTTGTCGGAAACCCGATCTTTTCCACATCCGCCCCGCGCAGGACTCCGCCCCGGCTCCGCGTATCTTGACCATCGAGACGCCCGAGACGAGCCCCCCAGGCCTCCAGTCGCAGGACGTCCGCGCCAGACGGCAGTCCATAACGACCGCGCACCTCATGGGGACATCCGGCCATGATTTCCTCCCTCGGCAGTTCCAGCAGCGCAGCGACGCTTCAGAAATTCTTCTCCAAGGCGGATGCCAACAGCGATTCGTCGCTGTCCAAGGACGAGCTGCTGAGTTCGCTCGAGGGCACCTCGGCCTCGTCCGACAGTTCCAAGCTCTCCTCGGCGGTCGACAGTCTGGTCAGCAGCCTGGACAGCGACAAGGACGGATCGCTCAACGCGACGGAGTTCAGCTCCTTCTCCAGCCAGTTCGACTATGCCAGCGGCAGCACCCTGCTGGCGGCGCAGGAGCAGGCGAGCACCATGCAGCAGCAGTCCACCCAAAACCTCTATTCCAGCCTGGACAGTGACAGCAGCGGCGGTATCAGCGAGGATGAGTTGACCTCGGCCCTGACCTCCTCCGGGCAGACCGACACCGATGCCTCGTCGCTGTTCAGCAGCCTCGACAGCGACGAGGACGGATCGGTCTCGGAAGACGAGTTGACCAGCGCGCTGAAGGAGGCCGAGGCCAACCGTCCGCCGCCCCCGCCGCCGCCCGCCAACGACAGCAGCACCGCCGACAGTTCGGACAGCACTTCCGGCAGCACGGCCAGCACGTCGACCGCATCCTCTTCGGCCTCTTCCTCCTCTTCGTCGTCGTCGGCCTCGGGCGGCACGGCGGCTGCGGGCGGCACGACCAGCTACGACCCGCTGGACACCAACCAGGACGGCTATGTCTCGGAGGAGGAGAAGAAGGCCGCCTATGGCGGTGGCACGCAGCAGCAGACGGGCGGCGTGACCTCCAACCGCCTCAGCGGCGACATGCTGCGGACATTGATGCAGGGCATCAACGAGGTTGCCGCGTAGCCTTGTGGGTTCGGATGCGCGGCACGGGAAAAGGCGGTCGGCGGGTGGCGCCGGCCGCCTTTTCTTTTCAGGGATACCGGCGGAGAGGCCCCGCCGCCTTCAAATCAACCGGCCTCAAATCGCCCGGCTATGCCGTCCGGCGCCCTTGGACAGGTGGGTATCGAAGCGGGCGGCGACGATGCGCATCAGGGGGCGGGCGCTTTCCGGCACATGGACGCGCCGGCCCTCCACCACCGCGACGCCGTCGGCGACCAGATCGGCCATGCCGGCCAGCTCCGGCTCGAAGGCGTCCTCGCTCAGCCCATGGGCGCGGGCGACGGCGGCGGTGTCGACCGACAGGTCACACATCAGCCGCATGATCAGGTCGCGGCGCAGCCGGTCGTCGTCGGTCAGCGCGATGCCCTTGCCGGTGGGCAGGCGTCCTTCCTCGACGACGGTGGCGTACTGGTCGAAGGGGACGGCGTTCTGGACATAGCCCTGCGGCAGCGCGCCGATGGAGGATGCGCCGAAGCCCAGCAGCACCTCGGCATCGTCGGTGGTGTAGCCCTGGAAGTTGCGGCCCAGCCGCCCTTCCTCCTGCTGCACCGCCAGCTCGTCGCCGGGACGGGCGAAATGGTCGAGGCCGATGGCGCTGTAGCCGGCGGCCGACAGCGTGTCGGCGATGGCGGCGAACTGTTCCCAGCGGCCGAGCGAGTCGGCCAGCACCGACTCGTCGATCTTCTTCTGGTGGGTCTTCATCCACGGCACATGGGCATAGCCGAAGACCGACAGCCGGTCGGGCGCCATCTCCAGCGCGATTTCGGCGGAGCGGGTGACGCTCTCCACCGACTGGTGCGGCAGGCCGTACATCAGGTCGAGGTTGACGCTGGCGATGCCAGCCTCCTGCAACCAGGTCAGTGCCTGCTCGGTCACGGCGCGCGGCTGGACGCGGTTGATCGCCTCCTGAACGGTGCCGTCGAAATCCTGCACGCCCAGCGAGGCGCGGTTGACCCCGGCGCGGCCCAGCGCCGCCGCCATCTCCGCCGTCAGGGTCCGGGGGTCAATCTCCACCGCCAGCTCGGCATCGGCGGCGACGTCGAAGCGCGAGCGCAGCAGCGCGATCATCGCCTCGAAATCGTCGGGCGCCATCATGGTCGGGGTGCCGCCGCCGAAATGGATGTGGCGCACCGCCAGCCGGCCGGGAATGCGGTCGGCCACCATGGCGATCTCGCGCCGCATATGGCCGAGATACTCGGCGATCGGGGCATAGCGCGCGACAATCTTGGTGTGGCAGCCGCAGTACCAGCACATCTTCTGGCAGAAGGGGACATGCAGGTAGAGCGAGCCGGACCGCGTCGGCTCGACCGCCTCCAGCCAGCCGCCATAGACCTCGCCGGTCACCTCGGGCGTGAAGTGCGGCGCGGTCGGGTAGCTGGTGTAACGCGGCACCCGCAGCCCGTCATACTTGGCGAGCAGCGCGGCATCGACACCATGGATACGGGACGGGGCGGCGGGGGCCGGCGAAACGGCCGCGCGAGCCAGGGGGGCGGAGATGGCGTTCATGAGCGACAGAGTGCCGCAGCCTTCCCGCCCCTGCCTTGATCCACGTCAAGACCGCAGATGCCGCGGCCTTACCGCCTCGCCGCGGCGCCGGCAAGACGCTGCTCCAGATGCTCGTGCAGCAGGTCTAGGTTCATCCGGTTGGCCTTGAAGGCGACGTCGAACACCGTGCCGATCACCGGGACGGAACCGAGCGCCCAATCCACCGCGACGTTGAAGGCCATGCGGGCCAGAAGCGTCTTGGGCAGGTCGAAGCGGGCGGCTTCCAGGATGATGTAGGCGGACACCACCGCGGTCGCCGTGTCGCCCGCCACCGGCACCAGGCTGGCGATACCGTCCAGGCCGACCGGTATGCGGGTGAAGGGAATGCGCCAACGGCTGTCCATCAGGCGAGACAGGCGGCGCAGCCGCTCCAGCCGCTGGAAGTCGATGGGAACCGAGTCGCGGGCCTCGCCCGGCGGGGGAGGTTCCGTGACGCTGCGTCGGCGTGTGCGGATGGCGTCGATCATCGCATGTCCCCCGATCTGTCGGTCCCGCGCCGGCCGCGCGAATTCCCGCAAGGGGAGAACCCGCCACGGCCGCGCGGGTTCCACAGTCCCAAGCAGGTTTTCGGACTCCGCCCACAGATGGGCGGGCTGGGGAAACCTGCTCAGCGCACAGCCACCGCCACCCGCCTCGTGCCGGCGACATACAGCAGCGCGTACCCGACCACCGCCGACGCCAGCGAGCCGGTGAGCACGCCCAGCCGCACCGCGACCGCATGCTGGGGATCGGCGAAGGCGAGCGTGCCGATGAACAGGCTCATGGTGAAGCCGATGCCGGTCAGCACGGCGACCCCATAGACCTGGCTCCAACTGGCGCGGGCCGGCCGCTCGACCACCCCGACATGCACGGCGATCCAGACCGCCAGGAACACCCCCGCCTGCTTGCCCAGGAACAGGCCCAGCGCGATGCCCAACGGCACCGGCTCCAGCAGGCTGGCCGGGGTGATGCCGTCCAGCGGCACGCCGGCATTGGCCAGCGCGAAGACCGGCATGATGAGAAAGGCGACCCAGGGATGCAGCGCATGCTCCAGGCGATGAAGCGGCGCCTCCTCCTCCGCCCGCCCGGCCTCCCTCTGTTCGCCGGCGGCACCGCGGAGCGGGATGGCGAAGGCCAGCACCACGCCGGCCAGCGTGGCATGGATGCCCGATTTCAACACGCACACCCACAGCACCAGCCCCAGCACCAGATAGGGCGCCAAGGACCGCACACCCGCCCGGTTCAGCAGCCAGAGCCCCAGCGCGGAGGCCGCCGCCAGGGCGAGCGCCAGCGGCACCAGCCCGTGGCTGTAGAAGATGGCGATGATCACGATGGCGCCCAGATCGTCCATGATCGCCAGCGCCAGCAGGAAGACCCTCAGGCTGCCCGGCACCCGGTTGCCCAGCAGGGCCAGCACGCCGAGCGCGAAGGCGATGTCGGTCGCCGCCGGAATGGCCCAGCCCTGCAGGGCACCCGGCTCCGCCTGCGCGAACAGGCAATAGACCAGGGCGGGGACCGCCATACCGCCCAAGGCCGCGATGCCCGGAAGCATCGCCTTGGCCGGGCTCGACAGTTCGCCGTCCAGAACCTCCCGCTTGATCTCCAGCCCGACCAGCAGGAAGAAGATCGCCATCAGCCCGTCGTTGATCCACAGGATCAGCGGCTTGTCCAAACCGACGCCGCCGGCCGTCACCGCAACCTTCATCGCCAGGATCGCGTCATACAGCGGGGCCGCCGGCGAATTCGCCCACAACAGGGCGAGGAGCGCCGCAATCATCAGAACCACGCCGCTGGCGCTTTCGGTCTTCAGGAAGGTGGCGAGGCGTCTCAGCGTCATCGCGTCTCGTCTTTCCGGATTATGGATCAAGCGGAAGAGATAGGCCCGCGACGCCACCTTTGAAAGACGCCAGCCCCGCCGCCAGCGTCGAATTGACGCGTTTTCGTCGCTAAACGATTGCATCCGCAACGGTTTCGCGGCCACTGCAGGCCCGCTGCCCGCCAATCATGTCTTTTTACCGGTGGCGGGGGCCGGGCATGGCCGACACAATGAAACCAACAGCGACAAAGCCGCGGGGCCGGTTCCACCCCGCGGCTTGGGGGGCAAGGCCGGATCGAACGGCCGCCCTTTTGCGGAGGAAACGCCCATGACCACCCTCTATTGCGCCTGCTGCGGCCGGCCATTCATCCGCACATCCACGCGCGGCCCGGCGCCGCGCTATTGCTCACAGGATTGCCGGCTGCAGATGGCCGTGCGACGCCGGGCCTGGAGTGCGCGGGACGGCACCGGCCGGGGCGCCTTCGGCCGGACGCCCGCCACGGCAGACGGGCGGAGCGGTCGCGTCTTGCTTGATCTGAGCTGATCAGGCCTGCGACCTGACCGGCCCGGACCCGGCCGAACCGCCTATGACTTGATTTCCGGCGGCAGCGAACCTTTTCCCCTCTTGCAGCGGGGCGGCTTCGATCTCATGTGGTCGCGATCAAGCTGGTGCCCTGCGGCGCCGGCACCATTTCCCTTTGACTGCGTCCACAGACCGCCGGAGTTCCGCCCTTCATGCTCGACCTGCTTGCCGACCCAAATATTTGGGCCAGCCTCCTGACGTTGACCGCGTTGGAGATCGTGCTGGGCATCGACAACATCATCTTCATTTCGATCATGGCGTCGAAGCTGCCACCCGAACGGCAGCACAGCGCCCGCCGCATCGGCCTGGCGCTGGCCTTGCTGACCCGGCTGATGCTGCTGGCTTCCATCGCCTGGGTGGCGCAGCTGACGCAGCCGCTGTTCACCGCCTTCGGCTGGGAGGTGTCGGGCCGCGATCTGATCCTGATCCTGGGCGGCCTGTTCCTGCTGGCCAAGGGCACGCTGGAGATCCACCACACCGTGGAAGGCCATGAGGAGACGGGGACGGCGCCCAAGCACGCCACCTTCACCTCGGTCGTCGTCCAAATCATGTTTCTGGACATCGTCTTCTCGCTCGACAGCGTCATCACCGCCGTCGGCATGTCCGACCACCTGCCGGTGATGATCGCCGCCGTAGTCATCGCCATGGCGGTGATGCTGTTCGCCTCCGGCCCGGTCGGCGACTTCGTCAACCGTCACACCACGGTGAAGATGCTGGCGCTGTCCTTCCTGCTGCTGGTCGGCGTGGCACTGGTCGCGGACGGCCTGGGCTTCCACATTCCCAAGGGCTACCTGTACTTCGCCATCGCCTTCTCCGCCCTGGTCGAGGCGCTGAACCTGATGGCAAGGCGCAAGCAGACCGTCGGACACTGAGGAAGGCGGCTCCGAACAGGAGGGGGGCGCAGCGCCGACACGCGGCGCCCCCCTTTCCGCTCACGCCCCGGCGCGTTCGGTCATCATGTGTTCGTAGGCGACCTTGAACAGGTCGCGGATCGACACGATGCCGACCGCGCGCTTGCCCTGGGTGACGGGCAGGTGGCGGTAATGCTTATCATGCATCAGCTTCAGCGCGTCGACCGCGTCGGCATCGGGCGGCAGGCTGTCGGGGTTGCGGGTCATCACCGCACCGACCTCGACCGACGACGGGTCGATATCCTTCGACAGCACCTTGTTGTTCAGGTCGCGTTCGGTGACGATGCCGATCAGGGCGCCGTGGTTCACCACCAGCACCGCCCCGATGTTCTTCTCGGCCATCATCTTCGACACGGTGGCGACGGAGGTGTCCTCCGGCACCAGGATCAGTTCCTGCGACCTCACCACGTCCGGAACCAGCTTGCGTTTCATGACTCCCCCGATCTGCTTGTTGTGGCAAGACTGTAGCCAAAGCGGACGATCAGGGAAAACAGCAGTATCCGCAGCGGCGGGGCGCCGATTGTCGCAGGTATCTGCAACGTCCGGCGCGGCCAATCCCTATGAATACCTACGAAACATTTGGCGAGGCCAGCGCCGCGTCAGCCGAGGCCTGCCGTCCGGCGATCACCATGCCGAACGCCAGCAGCACCGCGCCCAGCACCACCGCGGCGGCGGCGCCCAGCAGGGCGGCGTTGAAGCTGCCGGTCTGCGTCACCACCAGCCCGGCCGGCAACGGCCCGATGATCTGGCCCAGCCCATAGGCGGCGGTCAACGCACCGACCACCCGGGCCGAGGCGCCGGCCGACAACTGCCGACCCAACGCGAAGGCCTGCGACACGATGCCGACGAAGGTCGCACCGAACAGCAGCGCCGAGGCAATGGCGACAGTCGGCGAGCCGGTCATCGGCAGCAGGATGGTGGCCGCCTGGGTCAGATGGGCCAGGATCAGCGCCCACCAGCTGTTGGTCCGCCGGGCGACCGCCGCCCAGAACACGCCGGCCCCGATCGCCCCCAGTCCCGCCACCATCCAGGCGGCCTCGCCCACCGCCGCGGTGCCGGGATCGGTCTTGAGGATCGAGACCAGGAAGGTGGCCGACACGATGTAGCCGCCCCCCTCCAGGAAATAGGCCAGCGTCAGCAGCAGCAGCGGCGCCGACAGACCGCCGCCGGCCCGCGCCGGGCCGCTTGCCGGCCTCGCAGAAGCCTCCCCGGCGGCAGATGTGGAATGCCGCGGCGGCGGATCGGTCACCCACAGGCCGGGCAACAGGCCCAGCACGGCGCAGATCGCCCCCAGCGCCAGCCAATCACCGGCCCAGCCGAGCCGGCCGCCGGCCAGCGCCACGAACAGCCCGGACGAGGCGATGCCCAGCCCGACCCCGGTATAGAGCCAGCCGGCAAGGCGTTCGCCGCCGCCGCGGGACAGCGTATCCAGCACCATGGCGATGCCCAGGATGAATATGCCCGCGCTCGACAGGCCGGAGAGGAAGCGCAGCACCAGCCAGACCGGCATCGCCTGCCCGGCATCGCCCAGATCCATCCCCATCGCCGCGGTGGTGGCGACGCTGAGCAGCAGCGACAGCCGGAAGACCGCGGTGCGCCTGGCCCCGTGCGGCACCAGGCCGGCGGCCAGCGCGCCGACGAAATAGCCCAGATAGTTCAACGACGCGAGCAGCCCCGCCCCGTCAGCCCCCAGCCCGGTCGCCGCCTGCATCGCCGGCAGGATCGGAGTGAAGGCGAAGCGCGCCACACCCATTGCGATGGCAAGCCCGATCACGCCTCCGACCAGCACCCGAACCATGATCCACGCCCTCCCGGTTTCCGCCGGCTCTTTCGACTGCTTGGCCAGCGGATTGATTGTCCTGGCGATTGCCCCGCCGTCATGATGGCCGCGCCAAACCCTCATTTCCAATGAATTGTTCTAATGATAAGCTCCACTCCTGGTGATGGGTGCCATGCGCATGGATCGGGAGGCGTCTTGATGGATCTGGCCGGTTTGCGGGTGGTGAAGGCGGTCGCCGACACCGGCAGCGTCAGCCGCGCGGCGGAGTCCCTGCATTGCGTCCAGTCCAACGTCACCGCACGGATCAAGCGGCTGGAGGAGGATTTGGGCGTCGACCTGTTCCTGCGCCTGAGCCGCGGGATGGAGCCGACGCCTGCCGGGCGCGTGCTGGCCGGCTACGCCGACCGGGTGCTGCGGCTGGTCGCCCAGGCCCGCGACGCGGTGGCGGAGGCGGCGGGCCGCGGCGGACGGCTGGCGATCGGCAGCATGGAATCGACCGCCGCGGTGCGGCTGCCACGGATCCTGGCCCGCTTCCACCGAGACCATTCCGACGTGGAACTGACCATCACCCCCGGCCCGAGCGAAACCCTGCTGGGTGAGGTGCTGGCCGGACGGCTGGACGGCGCCTTCGTCGGCGGCGAGGTGGCGCACCCCGACCTGACCGCGCAGCGCGTCTTCGACGAGGAACTGGTGCTGGTCGAACCCGCCGCCGGATTGACCACCGACTCGGCCCGCCGCACCCTGATCGCCTTCGGCCGTGCCTGCGCCTACCGCGGCCGGGCGGAGATGGCGATGCGCGAGGCCGGACGCGTGCCCTTCCGGATCATGGAGTTCGGCGCGCTCGACGCCATCCTGGGTTGCGTCGGCGCCGGCATGGGGGTGACGGTCATGCCCCGCTCGGTGGTCGAGCGCGATCCCTGGCGCGACCTGCTGGCCGCCCGGCCGCTTCCCGACGGCCTAGCCCGCATGCCGACCCGCTTCGTCCGCCGGACCGACGCCATAGAGACGGCCAGCCTGCGCGCCTTTGTCGAAGCGGTGTCCGACGATCCGGCGAAGGGCATACAAATCGATCCGGCAATGACTCCGCTTGCCCCTGCGACAGGGGCGCCCACATCACGCACGGGGTTGAACGGCTTGTCCGCGGCGTGCTAGGCAGGCCCGGGTTGGCCATCCGGCCCGGCGCAACGCGCGTGCCCGTTTCGGGATTCGGCTCCAACATGCGAGGCCGTGACAGCGACGCGCGGCTGACGCCGCCAGCCGGAACAGCGGAGAATGAATCATGCCCTACGTCGTCACCGACGGCTGCATCAAGTGCAAGTACACCGACTGCGTCGAAGTCTGCCCCGTGGATTGCTTCTACGAGGGTGAGAACATGCTGGTCATCCACCCGGACGAGTGCATCGACTGCGGCGTGTGCGAGCCGGAGTGCCCGGCCGAGGCGATCGTCCCGGACACCGACGACCGCGCGACCAAGTGGCTGGAGATGAACCGCGACTATTCCGGCCAGTGGCCGAACATCACCCGCAAGAAGGACGCGCCGGCCGACGCCGACGAGTTCAAGAACGTCGACGGCAAGTTCGAGAAATTCTTCTCTCCCAAGCCGGGCGGCGCGGGCTGATCCAGCGGATGCGGCCCGCAGGGCCCGGGACCGTTCCGCCGGCTTTTTCGAGTCGGGCCGCATCAACCGATTGCACCCGCCGATGTTGCCATGCAAAATCGACGGGTCGGCCATGGCCGGGGATGGATGTTTTCCACCCGGGGGCTTGCGCGTTCCCTTTGTAACTTGGGCGTAACATCGCTATAATGCGCGCCCGGAGCCGGCCTCCGCGCTATTGCCGGTTTCCCTTTCGTTCAAGGACTCGTGGCTTTTGTGATCGTCGTGGATGGACCCCATCCCCACGGCGCCATAACTGTCCGGGGTCCTTTTTCGTCCCTTCCACCGGGACGGCAAAATGGCGTGATCGCGAGAAGTGAGAGCCAATCCACATGTCGAACAAGCTTGACTTCGAAGCCGGTGACTTCGTCGTTTATCCGGCTCATGGCGTCGGTCGGGTCGAAGGGATCGAGACCCACAGCATTGCCGGACTCGAGGTTCAACTCTACGCGATCACGTTCGAGAAAGAGCGCATGACGCTCAAGGTCCCCGTCACCAAGGCCCGCAACGCCGGCCTGCGCCGCCTGTCGTCCAAGGACCGCATCAAGGTCGCGCTGGAGACGCTGCAGGGCCGTTCGCGCGTCCGCCGCACGATGTGGAGCCGCCGCGCCCAAGAGTATGAGGCCAAGATCAACTCCGGCGACCCGGTGTCCATCGCCGAGGTGGTGCGCGACCTGTACCGCGGTGCCGACCAGTCCGACCAGTCCTACAGCGAGCGCCAGATCTATCAGGCCGCCCTGGAGCGTCTGGCCCGCGAGTTGGCCGCCGTCGAGAAGATCGACGAGACCAAGGCGACAGAACGTCTGGAATCGGTGCTGTCCAAGGCGGCCTGATGGCTGCCCGATAGGGCTCCGACACTCCGTCCGTGTCACGACCGGGCGCGCGGCTGCTACGTCTAGCCGCGCGCCCGTTTCGTTTTTTCGCCTTTGTGTCCATGCACGACACGCCTACACTCCCCGCCGCCCTCCGGCTGCCGCCTTTGGGCCGTCGTCGTCGGATCGACGTTGAAGGAGTTCGAGTTTGGGCCTGCCGCCCCGCCTTGCTCATCCCCGCCCCGGCCAGACGCAGCACCATGCCGCGGCGACCGAGGACGACGGCCGCTTCGCGCCGCTCGGCCGGCCGCGCCGTGTCTGGGCGGTGGGAGCGATCCACGCGCAGCCCGACCGGCTCGACGTGATCCACCACGCCATCGGCCAGCGCTTCCGGCCCGGCGACCGGCTGGTCTATCTCGGCAACATGATCGGCTTCGGCGAACAGGTGGTGGAGACCATCGACCGGCTGCTGGCCTTCCGCATCGCGCTGCTGGCGATGCCCGGCATGATCGCGTCGGACATCGTCTATCTGCGCGGGCAGCAGGAGGAGATGTGGCAGAAGTTGCTGCAACTCCACTTCGCCCCCGACCCCCGCACCGTTCTGGACTGGATGCTGCACCAGGGCGTGGCACCGACATTGGCCGCCTATGGCGGCGTCACCGACGCCGGCATGGCGGCGGCGCGCGGCGGGGCGGTGATGCTGGGCCGCTGGACCCGCGAGTTGCGTCAGGCGGTGGCCCGCCGGCCAGGGCACGAGGCGCTGTTCAATGCGCTCCGCCGCGCCGCCTATACCGGCACCGGCACGACCGCCGATGGCATTCCCGACGCCGGCATGGCCGGCAGGGGCGGCGGCAGCCTGCTGATGGTCAGTGCAGGCATCGACCCCAAGCGCCCGTTGGGCGGCCAGGGCGACGCCTTCTGGTGGGGCAGCGCCGCCTTCGCCCGGCTGGAGGAGCCCTATGGCGGATTCCGCCGGCTGGTGCGCGGCTACGATCCCGCCTGGACGCCGGGCAGCCCAGGCGTCGACGCAGGACCGGTGGCGGTCACGCTGGACGGCGGCTGCGGCCGGGGCGGGCATCTCGTCTGCGCCTGTTTCGATTCTTTCGGCGAGATGCTGGACCTTTTCCAGGTCTGACCCACCCTTAACACCGGTCCCACACCCTTCCGACCGTCCGTTACAACCCCGGGCCCATACCCCCGGACATAGGGCCAGCCATCCCCACAGGCGGCTTGGAATAAGCCGCCTGCAAAATTCGTCTGACCATCGTGATCCGCCGACCCTACACCTGCGTATGATTCCGCAACAGGGCACGCCCATGCTTGTTGTGTAACCCGACGGCATCGACCGGGGACAGGCGGCAGAGCGGCGAAGACCCACGAGTACGGGGATATGCGAAGGAACACGACGCCGCCCAGACGGGAAGGAAGGGACGGATGGCATACATCGACGATCCGGAGACTCAGCGTGCTAACCTGAGCTTCATCAAGGCGTCCATGCGCGAACCACTGTTGTCGCGCGATCATGAATTCGAGCTCGCCCGCAAATGGCGCGAAGGCTCCGACGAACGGGCGCTGCATGAGTTGGTCCGTGCCTACACCCGTCTGGTGGTGGCGACCGCGTCGCGCTTCCGCAACTACGGCCTGCCGATGGGCGATCTCGTCCAGGAGGGCAATGTCGGGCTGATGCAGGCGGCCGGCCGCTTCGAGCCCGACCGCGAGGTGCGCTTCTCGACCTATGCCGCCTGGTGGATCCGTTCGGCCATGCAGGACTACATCCTGCGCAACTGGTCGATCGTGCGGACCGGCACCACCGCGGCGCAGAAATCGCTGTTCTTCAACCTGCGCCGCCTGCGTGCCAAGATCGACAGCGCCACCCAGAACGGCAGCGGCGCCCCCCTGACCCAGGAAGGCCGCGAATGGATCGCCGGCGAACTCCATGTCGAGGTGTCGGAGGTCGAGGCGATGGAGATGCGGCTATCCGGCGCCGACCAGTCGCTGAACACGCCGGTGGCCGACGGCTCAGACGACGACTGGCAGGACTTCCTGGCCGACCAGCGCCCGTCGCCCGAGGACGTGGTGATCGGCATGCGCGATGCCAACACCCGGTCGCAATGGCTGGCCGACGCGCTCGGCGAACTCAGCCCGCGCGAACGCACCATCATCCGCGAACGCCGCCTGCGCGAGGAAGGCGCCACGCTGGAACAGCTGGGCCGCGAACTGGGCGTCAGCAAGGAACGGGTGCGCCAGCTCGAGCACCGCGCCCTGCTGAAGCTGCGCCAGTCGATGCTGAAGCGGGTCGAGGATACGGACGATCTGCTGGCGGAGGCATAAGCCCTCGCACCGCTTGCCCCCTCCCCATCCCTCCCCCGCTCTCGGCCGGCCGAAGGCCGGTCCGATCGCGGGAGAGGGGGCAGGACGCTTGCAGGGGATCTCGACAACGGAGCAGGCGGCAGTCCCCTCTCCCACCGGAGGTGGGGGAGAGTTAGGGAGGGGGCAACAATCAAGCGCTCCCCACCCCATCAACACCTCAATGCCGGAAGTGCCGCATCCCGGTGAGCACCATCGCCAGACCCTTCTCGTCCGCGGCGGCGATCACCTCGTTGTCGCGGATCGAGCCGCCCGGCTGGATCACCGCCGTCACACCCGCCTCGGCCGCAGCCAGCAGGCCGTCGGCGAACGGGAAGAAGGCGTCGGACGCAACCACCGAACCCTTGGTCAGCGGCTCGGCCAGGCCGGCGGCCTTCGCGGCCTCGGCCGACTTGATGGCGGCGATGCGGGCGCTGTCGACACGGCTCATCTGGCCGGCACCGACGCCCACCGTGGCGCCGTTCTTGGCATAGACGATGGCGTTCGACTTGACGTGCTTGGCGACGCGGAAGGCGAACAGCAGGTCGGTCAGCTCCTGCTGGGTCGGCGCGCGCTTGGTCACGACCTTCAGCTCGGCCGGATCGATGCGGCCGCTGTCGCGGTTCTGCAGCAGGAAGCCGCCCGACAGCTGCTTGATCATCATGCCCGGCTCGGCCGGGTTCGGCACGTCCCTGGTCAGCAGCACGCGCAGGTTCTTCTTGGTGGCGAGCAGGGCGCGGGCGGCCTCGTCGGCGTCCGGCGCAATCACCACCTCGGCGAACAGCTTGGAGATCTCCTCGGCAGTCTCGGCGTCCAGCGACCGGTTGACGGCGATGATGCCGCCGAAGGCGCTGACCGGATCGCACAGCAGGGCCGAGCGGTAGGCCTCCAGCAGGTTCGACCCTTGCGCCACGCCGCAGGGGTTGGCGTGCTTGATGATGGCGACGGCCGGCTGCTCGAACTCGGCGACCAGCTCGAAGGCGGCGTCGGTGTCGTTCAGGTTGTTGTAGGACAGCTCCTTGCCCTGCAGCTGCACGGCGGTCGCCACGCCCGGACGCTTCTCGCCGGTGACGTAGAAGGCCGCCTGCTGGTGCGGGTTCTCGCCATAGCGCAGGGTCTGGACCAGCGAGCCCGACAGGGTCGCGCGCGGCGGGAAGGTCTCGCCCAGCTGCCCGGCCAGCCAGGTGGAAATGGCAGCGTCATAGGCCGCGGTGCGGGCATAGGCGCGCTGGGCCAGCTTGCGGCGCAGCGCCAGCGTGACGCAGCCGTCATGGGTCGCCAGCTCGTCCAGCACCGCCGCATAGTCGGACGGCTCGGTGACGATGGCGACGAAATCATGGTTCTTGGCGGCGGCACGGATCATCGCCGGCCCGCCGATGTCGATGTTCTCGACGCAGTCGTCATAGCCGGCGCCCCCGGCCACCGTCGCCTCGAACGGGTAGAGGTTCACCACCACCAGATCGATGCCAGGAATGTCGTGCCGGGCCATCGCGTCGGCATGGATGTCGCGGCGGGCCAGAATGCCGCCATGGACGCGCGGGTGCAGCGTCTTGACGCGGCCGTCCATGATCTCGGGGAAGCCGGTGTGGTCGGAGACCTCCTTGACCGGCACGCCGGCCTCAGCCAGACGCTGGGCCGAACCGCCGGTCGACAGGATCTCGACGCCGCGGTCGGCGAGCGCCTTGCCCAACTCCACCAGACCGGCCTTGTCGGACACGGAAATCAGGGCGCGGGTAATGCGGACCTTGTCGGGGGCGGGGGCGTGGTTGGCTTTGGGCGGGCTCATGAGGGGGCTTCCTGATCGCTGGCGTTGTCGATGCCGCAAGCGGTCAGGGAAAACGGCGGACAAGCACGGGAAGAAGAAAAGCACGGACGGCCACGGAAATGCCGTTCAACCATGCTTATCCCTGCCCGCCGGGCGGCATGGCGCCGTCGCGGGCATGGATAAGCACGGCATGAAGAGTCCCGTGGTCGTCCGTGCTCGAAAATCCCGTGTTCATCCATGTTTCCACACCCCTTCCACAAGGAAAGGGCCCGGCCACCGCGGATGGGCGGGATTTACGCCGCCTTGCGTTCGCGGCGCAAGGCCCATTTCACCGTGATGCCCTCGGGGCCGCATTGTCCCTGCATCATGATCTGGCGGGTGCGGCGCGGCTCGTCCCCGCTGCCGAGATAGACGCTCTCCGCCACCTCCAGCGCGGCGCCGGTGACCCGCATGCGCCAGGAATTGCCGCTGGGCAGGCGGAGAAGCACCTGCTCGCTCCCCTGGATCGGCACCACCTCGACCTGCGGGTGCAGGTGGAAACGGATGGCATAGGGCTGCGGCTGCGGCGTGGCGCCGATCACCGGTTCCAGCGTGTCCTCGCCGCGCAGGTCCTCGCCATTGTCGGCCAGATAGACGCGGCGGCGGTGCAGCAGGCCGAAGCCCTTGCTGTAGCCGTTGTGGGTGGCGACGACCAGCACGGCGCCGTCGGATTCCTGCCGCTCGCACCCGACATGGGACGGCCGGCGCCCCAGCCCGCCCTTGTCCAACACCTCCGACGAGTTGGTGTCGGCGACGACCATGGTCGAATGGGCCGACGTCCCGGCCAGGGCCGCGCGCCAGGGACCGCGCTGGGACGGATGGCTGCCGCAATTGACGATCAGCCGCTCCTTGTTGACGGAGACCTCCATCGACAGGGTGCCGGCATGGGCGGCGCGGTCCAGCCCGGCCGGCGGCGGCGCGCCGGTGTCGAGCAGCACCAGGGTGCGGCCGGCGATCAACCGCTCGAAGCCGGTGTGCGGCGCGCTCTTCAGCGGACGGCCGCGGGCGTCGGCCTGGGCCAGCACCGTATCGATCAGCGCCTGATCCTCCTCCTGCCCGCCGTTGAACAGGGCGAGCCCGCCATCGACATGGCGGAAGAAGCGAAGCGCCGGAGTCATGCGGTCGATGGCATGCTGGAGGCTTTCCGGCACCTCCTCCCTGGCGACGCGCAGCACGGCGCGCATGTCGATCAGGTCGCGCAACACCCGCATCTGGATCGACGGGTTGCGCTCCACATGGCCGCCGTCGGGCAGGATCTGGCGCGGCAGCTCGCGGTCGAGCAGACGCAGCGCCTCCCGCGCCGCCTTGTCCTGGTCGGGCAAGCAATAGCCGCCATAGAGCAGCCCCTTGACGGCGCCGATCAGCCGCTCGCCGTCGAGCTTGGCCGGCGCCACCCGCAGCAGATGGCGCAGCTGGCGGGCCATGCTCTCGAACACGCGGGCGCGGAACTCGTCGTCGGCGGAGGCGCAATAGAAGTCATGCAGGCCGATCCAGCTGGCCAGTCGCACCCCCAGCACGTCCGGCGCCCAGCTCTGCGCATGCCAGCCGCCATTCTGGTCGAGCCACGACCACACCAGCACCCGCGCCCGGCGCCGTGCCATGTCGCCGCCGACCGCGCGCAGGTCGCGCAGCCATTCGAAGCCATGGGCGGTGCGCAGCCAGCCGGACGTCGCCCCCTGCGGCCGCCAGTTCGGCGCACCGGCGGGATCGACGGCGATCTCCTGACCGGCGAACCGCATCCGGCCGGCCAGAATGGCGTTACCGCTGTCGGTGTCGCCCGGCCAGGGGTCGGGAGGAACCACTGCCAGCGCCCCCGGCGCCTTGCCCCCCAGCATCAGGGCGTAGAGGGGGTTCCCATAGGCAAGGCGTGCCATGCCGCTGCGAAACCGTCCATTCCCGTCGCCCATCAGCGCCGACTCCTTCAGGACCGCGAGCGGCGTCGGCAGCCGGCGGAGGGTGATGATGCGGTGCGGGAGAACGCGGACGAAAGCATGGACCGTGTGGTATCAATTCGCCGTCCGCATCGCAAGACGGGCCTGGGTCTTATCCCCGGGTCCGAACCGGCCATTCGGCCCGGCCTTTCGTATACGAAGTCCGGAAACCCCGCTTAGGCCAAGCGTCTGCGCAGCCGGGCCACGAAGAAGCCGTCGATGCCGCCCAGATCGGCCAGCATGCCCGGCAGGGAGCGGACCTCCCCCACCTCGTTGACCGCTTCGGACAGCCCGCCCAATTCGTCGGCGGTGACCGGCCAGCGCTCCATCCGCTGGTCCTGCCGCAGCAGGCGGGCGATCTGCACCTCTCCCTCCTCCGGCTGGATGGAGCAGGTGCAGTAGACCAGCGTGCCGCCGGGCTTCAGCAGCTCGACCGAGCGGGCAAGCAGCCGCGACTGGGCACGGGCCAGCTTGGCGATGTCGTCGGGCGTCTTGACGCGCAGGATGTCGGGATGGCGGCGGATCGCCCCGGTGGCCGAACAGGGAGCGTCGAGCAGCACGGCATCCGCCGGCGCCTCCGGTTCCCAGGTGGCGGCGTCGGTGGCCAGCACCTCGGCCTCGAGAGTCAGGCGCTTCAGGTTCTCCGTCACCCGCTCCAGCCGGCGGGCGGAACGGTCGATGGCGGTGACCTGCGCACCCTGGACCACCAGCTGCGCCGTCTTGCCGCCGGGGGCGGCGCAGAGGTCGAACACCCGCTTGCCGGCCAGATCGCCGAACAGCTTGGCCGGCAGCGAGGCGGCGAGGTCCTGGACCCACCATTCCCCCTCCTCGAAGCCGGGAAGCTCGGTCACCGAACCGCCGGCCGGCCGGCGCAGGGAGCCGGTCGGCAGCACGATGGCGCCCAGACGCTCCGCCCAACCCTCCGGGTCCGACTTCACGGTGATGTCCAGCGGGGCCTCGTGCAGATGCGCCTCGACGATGCCGCGGGTGCGGGCGGTGCCGTAGGCCGAGCGCCAGGACAGCCACAGCCAGTCCGGCGTGTTCAACCGACCGGCGTCCTGCTTCTCCGCCATCGCCGCCCCTTCGCGCCCGATGCGGCGCAGAACGGCGTTGATCAGCCCCTTGTAGGGGGCGGCGTTGCGTGCCGCTGCCAGCTCCACCGCGGTGTCGACCGCGGCATGGGCGGGGGTGTTCAGAAACACCAGCTGCGCCGTGCCCAGCCGCAGCATGTCGTGGATCGCCGCCTTGGGCAGGCCCGGCTTGGCAAGACTGGACTGGATCAGTTCGTCGATCTGGCCCAGCCGGCGCAGGACGGTGGCGACCAGCATGCGGACGAAGCCGCGGTCGCGCGGCTGAAGCGACGCGAGTTCGGGATGCGCATCGAACGCATCGTCGAAGGGAACGGACTTGCGCAGCACGTCGCGCAGCAAGTCGAGCGCGACGCCGCGGGCGGCGAGGGAAGTGTCGGTCATGGATTAAGGATCTAGCGCGCCGGACGGCCAGTGTCGATACGGGATGCCCGGCCTTCCGTGGAATAGGAATGTTTCGAGGAAAGAGGGGGCGGGGAGCCGCAAGGCCCGCCCCGGAAAAAGCGAAGGGCCGGTGCGTCGCCGCCCGGCCCTTTGATCTTCGCTATACCGGAGAACTGGAGCGGGCGAAGGGATTCGAACCCTCGACCCCAACCTTGGCAAGGTTGTGCTCTACCCCTGAGCTACGCCCGCGCTCCCGTCGTCCGGGAGCCGCTTTCTACGGAAACACGGCCTCCGCCGCAAGAGAAAAATTCACCCCGCCGCCACTTTTCCAACGTCCCATTCCGCCCCCCTGCCGCAACACCGCACCGGATGCCTTGCGTCCCGTCATCGGAGGGCTATGGTGTCCGGCCATACGGCAACGGATGGAGATTGCGGCATGGCCGGCACCATCACTCTCGGGCGCGACGACAGCAGCGATGGCGTCGTCGCCACGCTGACCCTGTCCAACCCGGACAAGCTGAACGCCTTCGACAAGCCGATGTGGCTTGCCCTGATCGGCCATCTGAAAACGCTGGAGGCCGACGACGAGGTCCGCGTCGTGGTGATGCGCGGCAGCCCCGGGTCGACTGGTGCGCGCAGCTTCTCCCCCGGCGCCGACATCTCGGAGTTCGAGAGCGAGCGCAACAGCCCCGAACAGGGGGCCGCCTATGGCGACCTGATGGACGAGGGGCTGGATGGCCTGCGGTCCTTGCGCCATCCGGTGCTGGCCGCCATCGACGGGCCGTGCTGCGGCATCGGCCTGGCGGTCGCCCTGGCCTGCGACCTCAGGGTCTGTTCGGAAAGCAGCCGCTTCGGCGTGCCGGTCAGCCGGCTCGGCATCTCGATGGGACCCACCGAGTTGAAGCTGGTCGCCGACGTGGCCGGTGGCCCGGCGGCCCTGGAAATCCTGCTGGAAGGCCGCGTCTTCGGCGCGTCGGAGGCCAAGGACAAGAAACTGGTCCACCGCGTCGTCCCCGACGAAGGCTTCGAGGCGGAGATCGCCGCCACGACCCGGCGCATCGCCGCCGGCGCGCCGCTGGCCGCGACGCTGCACAAGCGATACGTCCACCGCCTTTCCGACCCGGCTCCATTGAGCGAGGCGGAGATCGCCGAGTGCTACCGCTGCTTCGGCACCCGGGACTTCCGCGAGGGCTACCGCGCGTTTCTGGATAAGCGCAAACCGATGTTCACCGGGCGGTGATCCTGGGAGGCCGTGCCAGGATAGCTTGCAGGAGTTGCACGGACATCACGGCCCCCCCCCGAACCTCCCGGGAACCGACCGGCGTACGTCCCGCTTACGCATGGCAGGGCTTTCGCATGTGCGATGGTCATGGCGGTGGAAGGCCTCACATTCGTAGGGTTCCGATTCCTGCCTGACGGTTCGTCATGTCGCGCGTCACCCCGCTGATCATCGCCTGCGCCCTGTTCATGGAGAATCTCGACTCGACGGTCATCGCGACCGCCCTGCCGGGGATCGCGCACTCGATGGGCGAGGATCCGTTGCGGCTCAGCCTGGCCATGACCTCCTACATGCTGGCGCTGGCGGTGTTCCTGCCAGTCAGCGGCTGGGCAGCCGACCGCTTCGGAGCGCGCACCGTCTTCGCCAGCGCCATCGGCGTCTTCACGCTGGGGTCCATCGCCTGCGGCCTGTCCAACGGTCTGGCGGAACTGGTGGCCGCCCGCATCGTCCAGGGGATCGGCGGGGCGATGATGGTGCCGGTCGGACGGCTGATCCTGCTGCGCACGGTGCCGAAGGACCAGTTGGTGACCGCGATGGCGCGGATGACCCTGCCGGCGCTGATCGGGCCGGCGCTGGGGCCGCTGGTGGGCGGCGCCATCACCACCTATGCCTCCTGGCGCTGGATTTTCTTCATCAACGTCCCCATCGGCCTGATCGGCATCGGGCTGGTGCTGGCGCTCATCCCCAATCTGAAGGAGGAGCAGCGCGACCCCTTCGACGCCCGCGGTTTCCTGTGGAGTTCGCTGGCACTCGCCGCTTTCATGTTCGGCTTCGAGAATATCGGGCGCGACCTGCTGCCGCCCTATGCGGTGGCCATCCTGCTGGCGGTGGCGCTGCTGGCGACGATCGCCTATCTGCGCCATGCCCGCCGGGTGGTGCGGCCGGTGCTCGACCCGGCGCTGTTCCGGCTGCAGACCTTTCGTGCCTCGGTCCTGGGCGGCACGCTGTTCCGCATCGGCATTGGCGCCGTGCCCTTTTTGATGCCGGTAATGCTACAGATCGGCTTCGGCCTGACCGCCTTCGAGTCGGGCGCCCTGACCTTCGCCGGGGCGGCGGGAGCGCTGACGATGAAGGCGCTGGCCGGCCCGATCCTGCGCCGGTTCGGCTTCCGCCTCGTCCTGGCGGTGAATTCGCTGGTCAGCGGCGTGATCCTGGGCAGCTACGGCGCCTTCCGCCCCGACACGCCGCATCTGGTGATCCTGGGCGCCCTGCTGCTGGGCGGCTTCTTCCGCTCGCTTCAGTTCACCGGCATGAACACGCTGAGCTATGCCGAGGTGCCGCAGCCGATGACCAGCCGCGCCAACACGCTGGCCAGCGTGATGCAGCAGTTGTCGCTGAGCCTGGGCGTCGCCGTCGGCGCAACAGCCCTGCACCTGACCGTGCAGTGGAGCGGCACGCTGACCCCGGGCTCCTTCGTGCCGGCCTTCCTGACGGTCGGTCTGATGGCCTGCGCCTCCAGCGTCTTCTTCTGGCGCCTGCCCGCCGGAGCCGGAGACGAGATCAGCGGACACGTCACCGGCCCTGCCGGCGACCGGATGCACAAACCGGCGACCGCCCTGCCGGACGATGAGCGCAGGGCCGCCCTGCCCGATGCCGCGGATTAGCAAAGCGGATTAGCAAAGTCTGGGCGAACCCGGGGACTCATCGATGGGCGAGCACTGGAAACATCCATAACCTGTCTGTGGATATCCGAAAACCGCTGCATCTTCGGATGAGAATAATTCCGGCGATCATGATTAATTTTCGTGCGAGTCAGGGTTGGTAGCGCGTGCGTTCCGTGCGCGTTCCCGCTATAAACATGCATGGCGGCCATGCGCCGTCCTCAAGAAAACGGGAGGCTCCGGGCGGTTACGCACTGGGGCGGGACAGCATGATGGATTGGGACAAGCTTCGGGTTTTCCATGCGGTGGCCGAAGCCGGCAGCTTCACGCATGCCGGCGAGACGTTGAACCTCAGCCAGTCGGCGGTCAGCCGCCAGATCAGCGCGCTTGAGGAAAGCCTGGGCGTTCCATTGTTTCACCGGCACGCCCGCGGGCTGATCCTGACCGAGCAGGGCGAGTTGCTGCACCGCACCGCCCGCGACGTCTTCGCCAAGCTGTCGATGACGGAAGCGATGCTGACCGAAAGCCGGGAGCATCCCAAGGGCCCGCTGCGGGTGACGACGACAGTCGCCTTCGGCTCGACCTGGCTGACGCCGCGCATCAACGAGTTCATGTCGATCTATCCCGACATCCAGCTGACGCTTCTGATCGACGACGACGAGCTGGATTTGGCGATGCGCGAGGCGGACATCGCCATCCGCATGAACACGCCGCGCCAGCCGGACCTGATCCAGCGGCACCTGATGTCGATCCGCTTCCACCTCTACGCCAGCCAGAGCTACCTGAAGAAGCGGGGCACGCCCAAGACGCTGGCCGAGCTGGACAGCCACGACCTGATCACCTACCCGCCCGACGTGCGGGCGCCGATCCCCAACGTCAACTGGATCATGGAAATGGGCGACCCGTCGCCCGCGCGCAAACCGATCCTGCAGGTCAACAGCGTCTATGCCATCTACCGGGCGGTGGAGAGCGGGCTCGGCATCGGCGCGCTGCCCGATTTCCTGGTCGACAGCTTCTCCAAGGACGTCACCCGCATCCTGCCGGACGTCGACGGGCCGAAGGTCGACGCCTACTTCGTTTATGCCGAAGAATTGCGCCATTCCAAGCGCATCGCGGTCTTCCGCGACTTCCTGGTCAAAAAAGTGGCAGAAACCCCGTTCTGATCCGGGACAGTTTTCAGCGATTTGTAACAGCATTGCCGAAATCGACCGCGCTGCACCATATTTCCGGAGCAGCCCGGCCGATTTCGGCATTTTTATTAGCCTTCCAATGGTCATCTCTAGCCATGCGTGGCTTGCATGGTAGATTTATTCATTTATGCCTGGAAAGTTGGCACCGGAATGGTCAAATTTTGATCGTTGGATGCTGCGACGCAGCACCCGATGTTTCGTCCCGGAGGTCTCCCCTCCGGGGTTGGGTCCTCGGACCCAGCGTCTCCCAGACGTGAAGCCTCCCTGTTCAACTCGCCGCTAATCCAATGGGTTAGCGGCGGTTTTTTTATGGGCGGGATCTGGGGTGCAATAGCGGAGCAGCGTCCGGGCGCTGTTCTTCAAGCGCTGCCCGCGCAATCGCCAGGATGTTGTCCAGACGGATGACCAGTTCATTCTCGCACAAGGCGGAGCGCGCAGCCGCCGCCTCCTCAATGATCGCGCGCAGGGCATCACCATGACCGTCGCCATCCGTCATCCTCTCCTCCGATCCGTTTGGGCCGACGATATCCCATGTGAAGAACTTCACAGCATGTCCCGTGTCACTTCGCATACCTGTTTATGCGACAGGAATGGAGGCTCCCATGCTCATGCGTAACGTCAGGGTGAACGGCAAGCGGACCAGCATGAAGCTGATGCCGGTGGAATGGGAGTCCCTCGAGGAAATCTGTGCCCGCGAGCGAATGACGATGAGCGAACTGGTGACGTTGATCGACGCCGAGCGCTACGACAGCGACAACCTCACAGGCTGCGTCCGCGTCTACGCCCTGTGCTATTTCCGGCGGGCAGCCGCCATGACCGAACCGATGCCGCGGCACCGGGCGCAGTCCCTTTCCGTCGCCGCCGAGTAACCGGCCCGGCTCCACCATCGGACATCACCCGTGGCGCGACTGCGGCTGGCACCCCATGTTCGCACTTGAACGAACAGCGGCGGCTTGCCCGCAGTCCTTCTTCACGCGGCGGGTGCGCCAATGCCGGATGCCCAGGATTTTCCCGTCTACAGCGCCGGCGAGCGGCGGGCCGATGCGGTCGTCCATGCCGTCGGGGTCGCTGCAGGGATCGCCGGCTTCATATGGCTGCTGGCCCGCGCCGTGTTTTCCGACGCGGTCCCGGTGCGGACCGCCCTCGCCCTGTCGATCTATGGGCTGGGGCTGGTCGGCATGCTGTCGGCGTCGGCGGCCTACAACCTCGCTCCCCCCGGTTTCGCCAAGGCGCTGCTGCGCCGGGTCGATCATGCCATGATCTTCGTGATGATCGCCGGAACCTACACGCCCTTCACGTTGGGGCTCGGCCAGGGCGCCGGGCTGGGGGGCGCGGTGTGGAGCGGGGCCGCGGTCGGCGCTGCGCTGAAGCTGCGCTTTCCGGGACGGTTCGAAAGGCTCGGGCTGGTGCTCTATCTCGGGCTGGGCTGGGCGATCGTCACCGCGCTCGAACCGCTGGGCTCGGCGCTGCCGCCATTGGCGCTGTGGCTGCTCGTCGCCGGCGGCCTGCTCTACACGGTGGGGGTCGTCTTCCACCTGATGGAGCGGATGCCCTACAACAACGCGATCTGGCACCTGCTGGTGCTGGCCGCCGCCGCCTGCCATTTCACGGCCGTCTCGGCGGCCTTCCTGCCGTAAGCCCCTTTCCTGCGGCACGCCGCATGTCGGGCGGGGACAAGTGGTCGCGAATTCCGTATCTTCCGCGGGTCACAACCCCGGGGAGACATGATGGGATCGTCGATCCGCCTGCCGGTACCGCCGCAAGGGCGGGCGGCGCTTGCCCGTGCTGCACTGATCTGCCTGCCGCTGATGCTTGCCGCCGGCACCGTCCGGGCGGCGCCGTCCTTTGACTGCAAGGCGGCCTCCACCCCGGTCGAGAAGGCGATCTGCGCCGATCCCAAGCTGGCCGACGCCGACCAGGAACTCGCCGACAGCTACAAGGCCCTGCAATCCCTGTCCGGCAGCGCCGACCGGGAACGCCTGCGGACGGAGCAGAAGGCGTGGCTGGGCCAGCGCAACCAATGCGCTGCGTCGGGGTCCGTTACCTCCTGCCTGGGCCCGGTTCTCGATGCCCGGCGTACCGCCTTGGCCGAGTCGCTGCCGAAGGCGGCGGCCGCCGTCGCCACCATCGTCGACGGCATCGCCGCGGACCCGGCCGGCGCCGCGAAACGGCTGGCGGACATCCGCGGAGGGCTGGGCAAGGGATGGACGGCCTATCTGCTGCGCTTCGGCCCCTCCCCCGACCGCAAGAAGGCCGAGGCGCTGCTGCGCGAGGCCGTCGAAGGCATCGGCGATTCCTTCGCCCGCGAAACCGCCGCCGGCGCCGATCCCGCCACCGACGAGGGGTTCCTGACCGCCCTGCGCGTGGTCAGCGATGATGTCGAGATGGCATGGCCCTGTTCGGTGATGGAACAGCGCGGCACGCCGGCCTGGAAGGCAATGGAGCCGCTCTATGGCAGCAGCCGCGACAGTTTCGGCGCCCCGCCCGCCTGCCCGGACGACGGTGCCCTCCTCGCCTCGCCCGCCTGGAAGACGGTGGAAGACCTGCTAGCCCCGATGCTGGAGGCCGCGTCCAACCGCACCGGGACCATCCGCTTCGCCAGCTACCGCCAGATGGGTATCGACCGGCTGAAATCGGCGGTCGATCCGCGCCTGTTCCTGGGCGAGGCGCCGGAACTGGCTCCGCTGGTCAAGGACACCGCAGGCTGGACCAACCCGCGCTGGGTCGCGCCCGGCTGGGGCGAACGTCTCGACAAGGCGGTCGATGCGGCGGTGACGTCCTGGACTCCCCAACTCGCCAGCCGCTACGGCATGCCCCCCGCCGAAGCCCGCCGCCTGGCCCAGGCGGTGGCCGCCCAGGGGCTGGGCAGCGGCATCGGCCTGATCACCGACAATCTGGACCTCCAAAATGACACCCGCATCCCCGACTGGCTGCGCGGATCCTGGAGCTGGAGCGGCGGTGCGGCCGAGGGCACGCCCTTCGCCACCCCTGCCGGCAAGGCGCGCATCGACGCCACGACGATCTGCGTCGGCAGCGAATGCGACGGCTACGACGTGACAGGACAAGGCGAGGATGCGCCCTTCGACCCCAAGGAGGTCAAGGCGGCGGGCGCCGCGCCGGCACCAGATGCCGCCACGCGGGCGATCAGCCTCGCTGCGGTCGCGGCCGGCGGCAGCGTCACCCTGGTCCCGCTCGCCGGCGACGGCGTGCTGGCCACCGGCTACGGCAAACCGACGGTGCTGAAACGGGAAGCCCGGTAACGGAAGGCAGGGCGCCCGTCCGGCTGGAAGGGCCGGCGGTGCGCCCTTGTCCGTCGGCGGCCTTAAGTCGGCGACCTTGAAAGGCTTGCCTGCATCGTTCGGGTAAGCGACACTTCGGCGACGCCTGTTCCGGTTGCGGGAGCGGACGCGGCTTTCCGGGGGGAGGCATGGCACGGAACCTCAAGGCGCTTGGGTTGTGGCGCACGGCACTGGTCGCCAGCGTGCGTCAGGATGGCCCCGACCTGTCGGCGCGCCAGCTGGCGATCCTCCTCCAGGTCTATCTGACCGACCCGCCACACACCGTTCGCGGTCTGGCATCCCTGCTGAACATCTCCAAGCCCGCGGTGACCCGCGCGCTCGACCGGCTGTCGGTGCTTGGCTTCGTCAAGCGCAAGCGCGATGCGGAAGACAAGCGCAACGTGCTGGTCCAGCGCACTGTGAAGGGCAGCGTCCATCTCTCCGACTTCGCCGAGCTGGTGATCGCCGCCGGTGCCGTCACGGACGAGGACATGGCGCAGATCCGTACGGACGAGGCGGTGGCCGCGGCCGCCAAGGCCCGGCTGGAGGCTGAATTGCAGGTTGCTTCCCCGCCGGCGGGGACCGCCCTGGAGGCTCCCGGCCTGTCTCCAGCCCTGGCGGCTTCCCCCTCCTGACGAAGTCTCCTGTGTCCCTTTGCCCCCCTCCTCCGGTGGGCCGGAAGAGGGGGAACGGGAACCGGTTCCCTAAAGCAGCGCCTCCAGCACGCGGTCGGGCGGCGTGTGGCCGTCGATGAAGGTCTTGATGTTGATCACCACCTTCTCGCCCATGTCGATGCGGCCCTCGATGGTGGCAGAGCCCATGTGCGGCAGCAGGACGACATTGTCCAGCCGCAGCAGCTTCGGGTTGACCGCCGGCTCATGCTCGAACACGTCCAGCCCGGCGCCGGCGATCTCGCCCTTGGACAGCATGCGGGTCAACGCCACCTCGTCGATCACTTCGCCGCGCGAGGTGTTGACGATGTAGCAGTGCGGGCGCAGCAGCTTCAGCCGGCGTTCCGACAGCAGGTGGTAGGTGGCCGGCGTGTGCGGGCAGTTGATGGAGATGATGTCCATCCGCGCCAGCATCTGGTCCAGGCTGGCCCAATAGGTCGCCTCCAACTCCTGCTCCAGCTCCGGATGGACGCGGCGGCGGTTGTGGTAGTGGATCGACATGCCGAAGGCGCGCGCGCGCCGCGCCAGCGCCGAGCCGATGCGGCCCATGCCCAGGATGCCGAGCCGCTTGCCGCTGATGCGGTGCCCCAGCATGGTGGTCGGGCCCCAGCCGGTCCATTGGCCGGACCGGACCAGCCGCTCGCCCTCCGCCACGCGGCGCGCGGTGGCCAGCAGCAGCGCCATGGTCATGTCGGCGGTGTCCTCGGTCAGGACGCCGGGGGTGTTGGTGACGACGATGCCGCGCTCGCGCGCCGCCTTCAGGTCGATGTGGTCGACGCCGGTGCCGAAGGAGGCGATCATCCGAAGTTGCGGCCCCGCCGCCTCGATCAGCGCCCGGTCGATGCGGTCGGTCACGGTGGGCACCAGGACCTCGGCGAGGGCCATGGCATCCTGCATCTGGGCGGGCGTCAGCGGAACGTCGTCCGGATTGAGCCGGGTGTCGAACAGCTCCATCATCCGCGTCTCGATGACGTCCGGCAGCTTGCGGGTGACGACAACGAGCGGCTTCTTCTTGTCGGTCATCGGTGCTGGTCCTCCCCTGCCCCGCCCGTTTGCGAGGCTCATCCGGTCCATGGTTGCCATACCAAGCGGTCGTGGGGCTGTCCAGTTGTCCGTCGCGAAAGCCCGCCCTGCGGCAGGGATATCGGCGGATATCGGCACGCCCGCCGGGTCAATCGGGAGTGGCGGCGGGGGCGGCGGCGCTTGCCCTATCGAACGGGTGGTCTCTATAGTGCGGCCCGATTTCCGCTCCCTTTGCCAACTCCGGTGCCGCCATGCTCGTCCGCCGCTCCGTCCTCGCCGCGCTGGCCCTGCTCGCCGGGCTTGGCGCGGTCTCCGGCAGCGCGGCGCAGGGACGCAGCGAAAGCCGGAAGGATCCGACTCATGCCTCGGGCCTGCCGATCCCCCGCTTCGTCACGGTGCGCGTCGGCGAACTGAACCTGCGCTCCGGCCCCAACGGCAACTACCCGATCGAATGGGTCTTCCGGCGCAAGGACATGCCGGTGGAGATCGTCCAGGAGTTCGACACCTGGCGCCGCATCCGCGATTGGGAAGGGGCCGAGGGCTGGGTGCACCAGAGCGCCTTGTCGGGCCGGCGCGGCGCCCTGATCGTCGGCCAGACACGCACGGTCCACGAGGCGCCGCGTGCAGACAGCGCCGTCGTGGCGCGGGCCGAGCCGGGGGTCGTCGGCTCGCTGAAGAAGTGCCGCGACGACTGGTGCGAGGTGGAGTTGAAAGGCTATCGCGGCTGGATGAAGCGCGCCGATTTCTGGGGCACCTATCCCGGCGAGAAGATCGAGTAGGCACGGGGCGCTTCGCCAGGAACCGGGGCTTGAAGGCGGACGGGAAAGGCCGTACGGTCGCGGCCTTACCTTTCTCTTCTGCAAGAGCAGTCCAATGAGCGGCGCGTCCGGCAAACAGATCAAGAAAGTGGTGCTCGCCTATTCGGGCGGCCTCGACACCTCGGTCATCCTGAAATGGCTGCAGGAAACCTATTCCTGCGAGGTGGTGACCTTCACCGCCGACCTCGGCCAGGGCGAGGAGCTGGAGCCCGCCCGCAAGAAGGCCGAGCTTCTGGGCATCAAGCCGGAAAACATCTTCATCGACGATCTGCGCGAAGAGTTCGTGCGCGATTTCGTCTTCCCGATGTTCCGCGCCAACACGCTGTACGAGGGCACCTACCTGCTCGGCACCTCGATCGCCCGGCCGCTGATCGCCAAGCGCCAGATCGAGATCGCCAACCTCGTCGGCGCCGATGCCGTCGCCCATGGCGCCACCGGCAAGGGCAACGACCAGGTCCGCTTCGAGCTGGGCTACTACGCGCTGAAGCCCGACATCACCGTCATCGCCCCGTGGCGCGAGTGGAGCCTGAACAGCCGCACCACGCTGCTGGACTACGCCGAGAAGAACCAGATTCCGATCGCGAAGGACAAGCGCGGCGAGGCGCCCTATTCGACCGACGCCAACCTGCTGCACATCTCCTACGAAGGCAAGGCGCTGGAAGACCCGTGGGTCGAGCCGGACGAGGACATGTTCACCCGTTCCGTCGCCCCGGAAAAGGCGCCGGAAACCCCGACCTACATCGAGGTCGAGTTCAAGAACGGCGACGCGGTCGCCATCGACGGCAAGGCCCTGTCGCCGGCGGCATTGCTGACCGAGCTGAACCGGCTGGGCGGCGAGAACGGCATCGGCCGCCTCGACCTGGTCGAGAACCGCTATGTCGGCATGAAGTCGCGCGGCGTCTACGAGACCCCGGGCGGCTCCATCCTGCTGGTCGCCCACCGCGCCATGGAGAGCATCACGCTCGACCGCGGCGCCGGGCACCTCAAGGACGAGCTGATGCCGCGCTACGCCGAGCTGATCTATTGCGGCTATTGGTGGAGCCCGGAGCGTCTGGCCATCCAGGCGCTGATCGACCAGACCCAGTCGCTGGTCAACGGCACGGTCCGTCTGAAGCTGTACAAGGGCAATGTCACGGTCGTCGGCCGCCAGTCGCCCAACTCGCTCTACCGCATGGACTATGTGACCTTCGAGCAGGACAGCGTCTACAATCAGAAGGACGCGGAAGGCTTCATCAAGCTGAATGCGCTCCGCCTGCGCCTGGGCGCGATGGCCAAGCAGAAGATCGGCTGAAGGCAGGCTTCCTCGAAGCGGCCGGCTTGAAAGGAAGGGGACGCCACCGCCGTGGCGTCCCCTTCTTGCATTGCCGGGCTTCTACTTGCCGGCCGCCGCGATCAGCTTGTCAACCATGCCGAGCGTGAATTTCAGCACGGCTTCGTCGACCAGCTTGCCATCCTTGATCTTCTCGCCGACCGTGCCGATGACAACCTGCGGGCCGCTCACCAGATCGGCGGACACCGCCAGCAGCGTGTCGTTCACCTGCTGGTGCGCACGCACGCCGCCGGTGAAGGCGGGAGAATTGCTGACGACCAAGACCGGCTTGCCGATCAGCGCCGATTTGCCGTAAGGGCGCGAGGCCCAGTCCAGCGCATTCTTCAGCACGCCCGGCATGCCGTAATTGTATTCCGGCGTGACGATGACGACGCCGTCGGCCTCCGCGATGGCCTGACGGAAGGCATGGACCTCCGCCGGGGCGTCGGGGCCGTCGATGTCCTGATCGTAGAGCGGCAGGCGGAGATCGCGGATGTCCATCCCGACATCGGCCGGCAGGGCGCCCTGAAGCCCGCGCAGCACGGCGAGCGAGTTGGAGTTGCTGCGCAGGCTGCCGGGCAGCCCAAGCAATTTGGCACGCACCGTTGCGTCGGTCATCAGGCGGTAGTCCTTTCTTTCACGGGTGACGGGTCTGCTTGCGCGCGG
This sequence comes from Azospirillum thiophilum, assembly GCF_001305595.1. Taxonomy (NCBI): domain Bacteria; kingdom Pseudomonadati; phylum Pseudomonadota; class Alphaproteobacteria; order Rhodospirillales; family Azospirillaceae; genus Azospirillum; species Azospirillum thiophilum. Next base: position 1,179,220 of record NZ_CP012401.1, on the reverse strand, counting down.
GTTCGCGACGATATCCGGCCGCCATCGACATGGTCGGGCGGAGTGGCGCCGGCAATGGCGCCGGCAATGGCTACGGTCGATGGCCCCCTCCCCGATCATCGCTGTGACCATCTTGGGCCCTGACTTTTGGTGGAGGGGACTGCTACCCAATTGGAGGGTACACGAAGATTGGCACAGAGTGGGCCAGGGAACAAAACAGCCCGGATTTGATTTGCCCTCTGGATCGATCGGAAAGGGAAGGAGAAGCGACATGGCGACGCGACGCCTCGACCGGGAAGACCATGTTCGGAAACATCTGGCGCTGATGCTGCGGGATTGGCAGGAACAGACCGGCCGCGATATGGCGACGGCGACCGCCGACCTGCGGCTTCAACACTGCACCACGCTGCTGATCGACCTGCTGGGCGAGGCGGAGCGGGCGGACGAAGCCGCCATGGCGGAAGGCTGAGGGCGGAAGGCTGAGAGCGGAGGATTGGCGGAACGGCCCCGGCACGGAGCCGCTCCGTCACGCGAACGCGCTTACTGCGGGGCCATGCGGATGGCACCGTCAAGGCGGATGACGTCGCCGTTCAGCATCTCGTTCTCCAGGATGTGTTGGACGAGGCGGGCATATTCCTCCGGCATGCCGAAGCGCTTGGGGAAGGGCACGGTGGCGGCGAGGCTGTCCTGCACCTCCTGCGGCATGTTCAGCAGCATCGGCGTCCCGATCAGGCCGGGAGCCACGGTCATCACGCGAATAGCGTTGCGGGCAAGGTCGCGCGCCGCACAGATGGTCAGGGCGACGATGCCGCCCTTCGACGCGGCATAGGCGGCCTGCCCGATCTGCCCCTCATAGGCGGCGACGGAAGCGGTGTTGACGATCACGCCGCGCTCACCGCTCGGCAGAGGCTCCAGCTTCGCCATGTCGGCCGCCGCCAGCCGCAGGATGTTGAAGCTGCCGATCAGGTTGACCTCGATCACCGCGCGGAAGCTCTCCAGCGGCATCGGACCGTCGCGGCCGACGATGCGTTGGGCGGGCGCGATGCCGGCGCAGTTCACCGCGATGCGGGCCGGGCCATGGACGGACCGCGCCTGATCGAAGGCCCGCTCGGCCGAGGCGCCGTCGGTGACGTCGCAGACCAGGCCCAGCCCGCCGATCTCGTGCGCAGTCTTCAGCACCGCGTCCTCGTTGACGTCCAGCACGGTCACCCTGGCACCGAGCCCGGCCAGATGGCGCGCCGTCGCCGCCCCCATGCCCGAAGCGCCGCCGGTGACGATGGCGGACAGACCCTGGATGTTCATGGCATCTCCTCCTTAATTGCAGCCGATCGGCCCATGGCGCCGGCCTTGTGTCCAACAGGAAACGATCGCACTTGTTGTTTGCCAGATGGCCGCCGCACCATACCACACCGTATGGTGAGGAGACATCGACGTGACGACATGCGTTGCACCGGCACCGGCCGCGCCATCTGCATATTTGAGGGAATCCGAGCCTCCATGACCGCATCGCCTGCCACTCCCCAATCCGCCGCCGGCCTTCCGTCCCCCGGCACTGCGCTGGCGATTCCCGATCCGGTGCGGGTCGAGCGCGACGAACGGCTGGTCCGCCACCGCTTCTGGCAGAAGCTGCGCGCCAACCTGCATCGCGTCCCCTTCCTGGAGGAATTGCTGGCCGCCTATTTCTGCGCGACCGATCCCGCCACGCCCTACCGGGCGAAGGCGATCCTGCTGGGGGCTTTGGCCTATTTCGTGCTGCCGGTGGACGCCGTGCCCGACTGGCTGCTGATCGCCGGCTTCACCGACGACGCCGCGGTGCTGGCCGCCGCCATCCACACGGTGCGCACGAACCTGACCCCGGCACACTGGGGCCGGGCGAAACAGGCCCTATGGACGGAAGCCGCGCGCAGCGAAGCAGGCGCCGAGACGGGAGACGATCGCCTCTAATCGGCCTGCGCCGATCCCAGCGCCGCCGCCTTGCGCTCGTCCGCCACGTCACGGTGCATGGTATAGAGCGCCGACGCGGCGATCACCGCAGCCCCCACCCAGCCCCACAGATCCATGGTCTGGTCAAAGGCAAGCCAGGCGACAAACGCGGTGAAGGGCAGACGGGCATAGTCGTAAGGCATCATCGCCGAGGATTCGGCCAACGCCAGCGCGCGGGTCATCGCCAGTTGCCCCAGCGTCAGCAGCCCGCCCAGCAGGGCCAGCGCACCCAACACGCTCCAACTCGGCCAAGTCCAGACGAACAGCGCCGGCACCAGCGCCATCGGCGTGACCAGCAGGCCCAGGAAGGTGACGACCACCAGCGCGCCGTCCCTGCGGCTCAGCGCCCGCATCTGCAGAACGGTGGTGGCGGCGGCGACGCAATGGACGAACAGCGCCGTGAATGCCAGATCGACCGGCGTTCCGCCCGGCCGCAGGACGATCAGCACGCCGGCGAAACCGGCGCACACCGCAGCCCAGCGCCGCAGCCGCACCCGCTCGCCCAGAACCAGCGCGGCCCCGGCCGTGACGAACAGCGGGATGGCGAAGCTGACCGCCGTCGCGGTCGGCAACGGCAGATGGGCAATGGCGTAGAACCAGGCCGCCATCGCGCAGAGGCTGGTCACCGCCCGCGTCAGATAAGGGAGCAGCCGCCGTTCCGCCAGAACCGCACGGCAGGCGGGCGCCCCCGCCGTCAATGCCCAGGGCAGCATCCACAGGAGGCTGAACAGGTTGCGGAAGAACACGACCTCCAGAGGGTCCATGACGGTGGATGCCCACCGCACCGCCGCATTGCCGATCCCAAACAGCAATGCCGAAAGCAGCATGAAACCGGCACCCAACAGCAGCCGGTTCGTCGGCACCTGCAGGCGCGGGCTGGTGCCCATGGGCGGCGAGGCGAAAACGGTCACGGTCGGTCGTCCCTCAGCAAGGCGATCGGGGGTGGTTCTGTCGGGTCCGCTGTCCGTGGCGTTAGCGCGAACATCGGGCCGCGCCACCCGGCCGTTCCTGGGGCCGCAGCGACGATCCTCCAGAGAAAATCGGACCTGTGCAAGGAAAATACAACCTTGATAAGCAGTCATACTCCCGTATGACGTGTATCCACCCCGTCCCCTGCGGTCCGATATGGCAGGCGGATGGAGAAGCAAACGCCGGGGTCGGTATTCTCCACCGTCAGGGTGGCACCCAACTGCTTCGACAAGGTGTGGATCATCCGCATGCCCAGGCTGCGGCTGCGGCGCCAGTCGAAATCGGCCGGCAACCCGATGCCGCGGTCGCACACGCTCATCCGCAAGATACCGCCGTCGGCATGCAAGGCGACGGCAATCATATTGTCCCCGCCGGATTCCTTCTCCTGAGGACCTGCTGCGGAGCCGAGCGTGGCGGGGGTCGGTCGATAGGCATGCTTGATGGCATTCATCACCAGTTCGTTGGCAAGCAGCCCCAACGGCACGGCATGGTCGGTCGGCACATCGACCGGCTCCACCTCCAGTTCCAGCCGCCACCCCCCGCCCTCGGACTGGGCGGAATGCTCCAGTTCCCGGCACAATTCGGTCAGATAATCGTGGAAGGGGATGAAGTGGATGTCGTCGACCCGGTAGAGCAGCCGATGGATGTCGGCGATGGCCTGGACGCGCCGCCCGGCCTCCAGCAGATGACCGCTCAGCCGCGGATCGCCGACCGCCTGCCCCTGCAGGCCCAGCAGGCTCGACACCACCTGCAGGCTGTTCTTGATGCGATGGTTGACCTCGCGCATCAGCAGGTCCTTCTGGGCCAGCGCCGCGTCTCGCTCGCCGATGGTCCGCTCCAGCGAGGCCGTGCGTTCTCGAACCCGCCATTCCAGGTCGCGCTGCACCCGGCGGGCGGCTCGTGCCTGCCGGAAGCCGAAGATCGACAGGGCCGCCAATGCCAGCGCGGCGGCGGCGGCCAGTCCGGCATAGGGGGCGATCAGCCGGCGCCAGGAGGCCAGCACCGGGGCCAGCTCCAGTTGCACCACCACATGGACCGGCCAGCTGTCGACCTGCCGATGCGCGACGATGACCGCGTCGTCGCGCGCAACACCGCCTGCCGGCGCCGCCATGATCGCCCGTCGGACCGGATCGTCCGGCGGTATCGGGCCGGCCATCTTGCCGGCGGCCTCGCCTGGTTCGCGGACCAGCACGTCGAGGTCGCTGGCCCGGAGCAGGATCGTCACCGGCTCGTGCGGGACGTCCAGCTCCTTGTAGAAGCCCGATAGATAGGACGGATCGATGGTCACAGACGCCATGCCGCGGAAGCGGCCGTCCGGCCCCGACAGCCGGCGGCTGAGCAGGAAGGTCGCCCTGTTTGTCACCCGGCCGATGATGCGCTGTCCGATATGGGGCCGGTCCACACCGCTGCCGGGCGTCGGCTCGTGGCGATGGAACAGGAAGGCCTCGCGGTCCGATGCGTCGGAATGGGGGGCCGGGAAAGCCACCGTCGTCAACCGCAGCACCCCCGATCCATCGTTCAGCCAGACGGCGTCCAGAAAGGGCAGCCGGGCGCGCTGCGCATTCAGCTTGTCCCACAACCCGTGCGACCGGGCGATCTCATCCCATGACCGGCCCGCCGATTCCTGGGCTGCATATTCGACCAGCAGGTCGGCGGCATCGAACAGGCGCGCCGCATGTTCCGCCAGGACACGGACCGCCGACTGGGCGCGGTCCTGCGCCCCGCTCACCGCCCGTTCGCGCGACTGCACACCGACGATCACGGTGACGGCAGCCAGGAACAGGAAGCCGCATGCGGCCAGCCAGCCGATGGCGGCCTCCAGTCGCGGAGTGCGGAAGGACTGGGTGCCGTCCATCATGGGATCGTCAGGACGCTGGGCGGGTAGGAGCATGCAAGTCGCTGTTCCTTTCCCATCGGCGCGCTCCGCCGCGCCGGACGACTGGTGCGGCAAGGATGATCGCGCAACAGTAGCTCAGGACGACGCTTGCCGTAACACCGTCTTTTGGCGATGCGGGATTGCGACTCCGACCTATCGAACCGGGGTGCCACCAAATCCTGTCGCTATCTGATCGAATCGTTGTGCAGGACCATCTCGACCACCAGTTGAGCGGCACAGAGATCAGCCAGCGCGGTGCCGACCGACTTGAACAGGGTGATCTGGTCGTAGAAGCGGCGCCCGGCGCGTTCGCCGCGGCTCAGGTCGAACAGGTCGCCGGCGATATCGTCCGGGCTCAATTGACCGGATGAAACCGGCTCCGCAATATCGCCGGCTTCGGCCGGCGTCCGGTCGCGGGCATCGACGAAGACACGCGCGCGGCGGACGCAGCCGTCATCCGCCTCGCGCATCTCCGGCGTCACGCCTCCCAGCAAATCCAGATGCTGGCCGGGCTGCAGCCAGTCGCCACGGATGACCGGTTCGCGGGCCGCGGTGGCGCAGGCGACGATATCGGCGCCACGCACCGCGCCCTCCAGGTCGGTGGTCGCCTCGATCCGGAATTTGGGACGGTGGAAACGGGAGGCGAGGCGCTTGGCCTTCTGCGGATCGCGGCCCCAGACCAGCACATGGCGGATCGGCCGGACCGCGGTATAGGCCTCCACCAGTTCCAGCGCCAGCGGGCCGGTGCCGACCACCAGCATCCGATCCGCATCCGGCCGAGCCAGATAGGAGGCGGCAAGCGCCGAAGCCGCAGCCCCGCTGCGCCGGCCGAGAGCCGCGGAGGACTCCAACACTGCCTGCGGCACGCCGGTCTTGCCGTCGGCCAGCAGATAGACGCCCTGGGTCTGCGGCAGGTCGCTGCCGGCATTGCCGGGAAAGACCGTGTCGATCCTGACCCCGATCGACTGGTTGACCTGCCAGGCCGGCGCCAGCAGCAGGGCGCCGTCGCTGGCCCCATAGGTCTCGACCCGATGGCGGTGGGCCGGAGGAGCCGCCACGCCGGCGCGGAAGCTCTGCCGCAGCCGCTCGATCAGCATGCGGTGGTGCAGGACGGATCGAAGCTCGGCGCCGCTGACGGTGCGCATGGGACCTCCCGCCCGGTCGCCCCCCTCTCCCCGGCCGGAGAAGGAAGCGGATCGATCAATGAACCGTCGGCGCCGGGTTTTCGGCCGCCGGCACCGGCAGGCCGCCGGAGGAGCCCGGCAGCGGGCCGGACACCGGGCGGGTGCTCTCGGCCAGACGCTTTTCGGCGGCGGCGGCGCGGGCCTGCGCCTCCTTCAGTTCACGCTCCAGGAACAGCACACGGTTGCCTTCGCGCCGGGCACGACGGCGATGGCGGCGCTGGCTGTTCCAGACGATGAAGCCGCCGGCCAGGAAGCCCAGCACCAGCGCCAGCAGCGCGGCCAGATAGACCGGCGTGTCGAGCGTGAAGGGCAATGGCCACAGCGACAGGGTCACGATGCCGCGGTTGGAAATCGCGAACAGGATCGCGACGAGGGCCACGGGAAGGGTGACGATCCAGGAAAGATGGCGCAAGGCGAAGGTTCCTCAGAAATCCGACGGGAAGAGACGACGGAGCGAAGGTCGGCGATGGCCGGCCCGGCGTTCAGTCCGTGTTCAGGCGCTCCCGAAGCTGCTTGCCTGTCTTGAAGAAAGGGATGCATTTCTCGCCGACGTCAACCGATTCCCCGGTCCGGGGGTTGCGACCCGTACGCGCGTCCCGCTTCTTGATGGAGAAGGCGCCGAACCCCCGCAGTTCCACCCGGTCGCCGCGCGCCAACGCTTCAGTGATCTCGTCGAAGATGGTGCCGACGATCTTCTCGATGTCGCGCTGGTACAGGTGCGGATTGCGTTCCGCCAACCGTTGGATCAGTTCCGACTTGGTCATGACCGTCGACGTTCCCCCAATTCGATGCGGGCGCCTTGGTTCGCGATGCGCCGCGCTTGGTTAGCAGCGTGCCACCGGGCATGGGAGGCGTCAAGCCCCGCCCGCGGTGCTAAGCCGTTACGGTGCAACCCTTTTTCCGCACTATGGCCGGAATGCCGAAAGGGCTCCGTTCCTACGGCAGCCGAAGCGGCCATGGCCTGCACGGCAATCTCCGGCACGGATCATGACAAAAATTTGAAAGCAATCAACGGCTTCGCGCAAGACAGCAGGGATCGGGGCGCCAGGAGGTCAGGCCCCGCCCAGCCGCGTCCCCTCCAGGATGGCGCCCTCCAGCACCGCCGACGACCGGTCGCAGCCCGTCAGGTCGGCCAGCGTCAGGTCGCTGCCCTTCAGGTTGGTCTGGCTCAGCGAGGCACCGGCCAGACGCGCCCGCACCAGCGACGCGCGCATCACCTTCGCACCGGAACTGACCAGCAGCATGCCCAGGTTGGCGCCGTCCAGCCGGCTGTCGATCAGAATGGCGCGGTCCAGCTTCACCCCGCGCAGGTCGGCGCGGCTGAGATCGGCCGAGCGCAGGTCGGCACCGTCGAACTGGGCCGCCTGCAACTGCGCGCCGTTCAGCCGGGCGTGACGCAGCCGGGCGCCGGTGCCCTTGGCCAGCGTCAGGACCTTGCCCGTCAGGTCGGCCCCCTCCAGGTTCAGCCCGGTCAGGTCGAGCTGGCGGCCCTGCTTACCGCTGGTGCCCAGCCAGATCATGTGCTGTCGCAGCATGCTGTCGAGCTGTTCGCCCGGCAGGGCCGGCAGTTCGGCCGCCACCGTCTCCTCCGCCTCCTGCTCCTGCTCGGCCGCCGAGGCCTGCGAGGCGGCGCGCGCCTGCTCGTCGGTGCGGATCGCCTGCTCCAGCCCACCGTCATCCAGGCTGGCCCCGTCCAGGATGGCGCCGCGCAGGTCGGAACCGTTCAGGTCGGCCCCGCGCAGGTCGGCGCCGGAGAAGTTGGCGTCGCGCAGGTCGGTGCGGTCAAGCCGGGCGCCGGCCAGCCGCGTGTTGGTGAAATCGGCCGCCCGGGCGAAGCTACCGGACAGCTTGGCCCGGGCCATGTCGGCGTTGGTCAGCCGCGCGGACGCCATGTCGGCCGGGCCGGGGTCGAAGCCGACCACCTTCAGTTCGCCGACACTGTTGCGGTTGACCATGCTGCCGTCGCGCAGGTCCACCTCGACCATGACGGCACCGTCCAACCGGGCGCCGCGCACGTTGGCGCCGCGCATGTCGGTCCGGAACAGCCGCGCTTCCGACAGGTCGGCCCCACGCAGATCGGCGCCATAGAGGTCGGCATGGTCCAGCACCGCGCCACGCAGGTCGGCGTCGCGCAGGATGGCGCCGGCCAAGTGGGCTCCCGTCAGGTTGCGGCCGGCCAGCGACAGGCCCGACAGGTCGAAGAAGGGAAGATTGGCACGGGCGCCGTTCGGCCGTCCCTCGGCGAATCGGACATGGCGCTCGCACACTCGGTCGAGTTGGTCCTGGGTCAGGCGGATGCGGGATTTGCCGTCTTGCGCCATTGCCGGTCACGCGAACAAGGCGTCGATGTCGGCCTGGGAGATCGAACCGCCGCCACCGCCATCGCCCGTCTCCTTGGGCGGCGGGGGTGGGGGCGGCGAGGCCGGCTTCGCGACGGGAGGAGGGGGGGTGGTGGGGGGGGTGGTGGAGGCGGCGGTGCCACGGCGGCCGGCAGCGGCTCCGCCCGTTCGGCCACGTCGGGAATGCTGTCGAACAGCGCGTCGATGGCGTCCTGGCTGACCTCCGGCCCGCCCAGTTGCGGACCGTTCAGGAGATGGGCGTCGGGGCGGGTGTCCCCCATCTTGCGGTGCGAGGCGACATCGCCCGACGCGTGGTGGTCGGCGGCAACGGACAGCCTGTCGACACCCCAGATCTCGATCATCGTGTTAACGCGCTCTTCGATGTAGCGCAGCGTGTTGACGACCTTGGTGGTGCGCTGGCCGGTGATGTCCTGGAAGGAACAGGAGGTCATGATCTCGATGCACCACGCCTCGATCGCATCGATCCGTTCGGCCAGATCGGCGTCGTCCCGCGGCATCGACATGGTGATTTCCTGGATCTTCTCCGTCGCGTTCAGGATATCGGTGGTCGCGCGCTCGGTGGCCGCAACGATCTCGTCCAGTTCGCCGGTCGCCGCTTCGATCCGGTTCGATCCGGTGTCGGTCGCCTTCAGCGCGGCGATGTCGCTGCGGGCCTCGCGCACCACCTGGGTGATGGCTGTCAGTTCCTGCTGGATGCGGGGATCCTCGCCCGGACCGAAGGCGGTGAATGCGCCGGGAGATGCCCCGCCCAGGCGGTTCACCTGGGTTTCCAGCTGGCCGACCAGCCGGTGGAAATCGTCGGAGGCGACGACACGACAGCGCCGGTCGCGCATGCGCAGGAAGGCGCGCCCCCGCGCGGTCTGCGACAGGGCTTCCTCCATCTGCAGATACTCTTGCTCGGTCAGTTCGAGCAGTGACCCGCCGCTCATAGCGCCCAACCCGTTTCAATCGACCGCGCGTCCCCGGCATGCCCGAAGCCCGTCCCGGTCCTGTCCTATAGCACTGAATTTCTTTACCGGGAGTTTCCGCCACCATCAGGCTATCATATCGCGACCTGGGTTCACGGGCTGAGGGCTTCGGAATGGGGGAACGCCGGGCAGGCTTGAACCGCCTCCGCTTTTGTCCCAAATCAGCCCGGTCGACGAAGCGACTCGAAGAAACTCCCCCCTCAAGAAAGGAAGACTCCATGAAGTCGGTGGTGCGCCCGGTGATGTTTGCGGCGGTTGTCGGGCTGGCGGCGCTGACCGGCGGCGCGCTGCTGCCGTCCGCCCCGCTGCCGGGCCTGGGCGCGTCGCCGGCGGCGGCGGCGCTGCCGCTGGGTGCGGTGAGCGGCGGCACCATCGCCCCGATGCTGGAGCAGGTGACCCCGGCGGTGGTGAACATCTCGGTGCTGAGCCAGGCGCCGCAGGCCGAGAACCCGCTGCTGCGCGACCCCTTCTTCCGCCGCTTCTTCAACCTGCCGGATCAGATGCCGCAGGGCCGCCCGCAGGTCAGCGCCGGGTCGGGCGTGATCGTCGACGCCCGCAACGGCTATGTCGTCACCAACAGCCATGTGGTGGAGAATGCGCAGGAGATCGCGGTCACGCTGAAGGACCGCCGCCGCCTGCGCGCCAAGCTGATCGGCCGCGACGCCGCCACCGACATCGCGCTGCTGCAGATCAAGGCCGACGGGCTGACCGCCCTGCAGCTCGGCGACTCGGACCGCTCGCAGGTCGGCGACTTTGTCGTCGCCATCGGCAATCCCTTCGGCCTGGGGCAGACGGTGACCTCGGGCATCGTCTCGGCGCTCGGCCGCAGCGGGCTGAAGATCGAGGGGTATGAGGACTTCATCCAGACCGATGCCTCGATCAACCCCGGTAACTCCGGCGGCGCGCTGGTCAATTTCCAGGGCGAGCTGATCGGCATCAACACCGCCATCATCGGCCCGGCCGGCGGGTCGGTCGGCATCGGTTTCGCCGTGCCGGTCACCATCGTCCGCTCGGTGATGGAGCAATTGCGCGAGTTCGGCGAGGTTCGGCGCGGCCGGTTGGGCGTCGCCATCCAGGATCTGACGCCCGACCTGGCCGAAAGCATGAGCCTGAAGGGCGACGAGGGCGCCCTGATCGCCAAGATCGAGCGCGGGTCGCCCGCCGACAACGGCGGCCTGCGCAGCGGCGACGTGGTGGTCGCGGTCGACGGCCGGCCCATCCGCAGCGCCACGGACTTCCGCAACCGCATCGGCCTTCTGCGCGTCGGCACGCCGGTGCAGTTGACGGTGGTGCGCAGCGGCGGGCAAAAGTCGGTCACCGTCCGCACCGAGCGCTGAGGCGCGAGTTGCTGTATCAAGCGCTGAGGCGCGACCCGTTGAGGAGCCACCCCGTACCGGCATGATGCGTTCCAATCCACCCCGCCGCCCGGCCGCCCCGCCGGCGCCCTCGCCCGGCCGCAGCGCGGCCCAGCGCCAGCGCGAGATCGCGACGCTGCTGATGCGGCTCGACGCCATGCTGAAGCAGTCGGCGGAGCTGGCCCAGGCGGCGCGCGAACGGGTATCGGTCGGCGGGCTGGCCCGCTACCGCCGCTTCAGCCGGCGGGTGCGCGACTTCTTCGCGCTCGCCGCCCTGGCGCAGGAGCGGCTGGACGCCGCGCCGGAGGAGTTGGAGGACCTGATCGGCCCGATGACCACCGCGTTGGAGCGTCTGCATGCCCGCATGGTGGTCCAGTTCGTGGAGGGCAGCGCCGCCTTCTTCGCCAGCTTCGCGCGGGTGAAGGCCCTGCCCATCGGGACCAATGAGATGTGCGGGGTGGAGTTGCGCGGCGTGCTGGAAATCCGCAAGTTTCTCGACGATCCGCTCTATGAAGGGGAGCGCGGGCAGGCGTTGCGCGCCGAGGCCGACCGCATCACCGGATTGATCCGCCGGGTGATGGACCGCATCCCACCCCTGCCCGACTTCGGCGACGAACCCAGCATCGGCCCGCGCGGCACGGTCAACAGCCCCCTCAAGGGTCCCAACGCCCATCTGCCGCCCGGCCGCGCCGCCGGCCGCCCATCCCCGTCCGCGGCTCCGCGCCCGGCCACACCCGCGCCCTCCCCCAGTACGGAAGTCCGTTCCCTCAGTCTCGACCAGTTCGAGGACGACGAGGAGGAGTGATCATCCCGTCACCTCCCCTCACCTGCGATGCCTTCCCTCATCCGCCGTCAGGGCGCCGACGGCCGCACCAGCCGCACCGCCGAGCAGGCCGCCATAGATCGCACTGCCGCCGGTGACCGCACCGATGGCGGCTCCGCCGGCCGCACCGATCGCACCGCCTGTGAGGGCGCGGTTCTCGCGATGGTTCATGTTCGAACAGCCGCCGAGCAGCGTCGCACCGATCAGCAGTGCCATCGCCCCGGCCGTGTGTATCCGCATGGTGGTCTTCATCGGTCTCTTCCTTCAAACATAGGCGTGGCCGCCGGAGGCTCCGTCCAAAGGATGCCTCCGGCGGCCACGCCTATGTTTGGGGATCGGTGCGGAATGCTGCAGTGACAATTTCGGGGTATCGCCCCCTCGGATGCCCACAACCGCCTCCCTTCGCGCCTGCACGAACGACGGGCTCAGCGCTTCAGTTGCGGATCCTCGCCCTTGGCGTGGCTCTTGCCGGCTTCTTCGGCCTTGCGCAGCTCTTCGCCTTCCGGCCCGTCGACCGCTTCACGGGCACGGGCGGCGTCACCCTGGACGTCGTGATTCTTGACGTGGTCGGCCACGCCGCGGCGGTATTGCGCGTCGGCTGTCCGATTGCCCTCTCCCTCGTTCTTCGGTTTGTCGGCCTTCGGTTTGTCGGTGTCCATCGGGTTCCTCCATCGTCGTGATCGGCATTGCGGCAGCCGATGCCTTTGTCGGCTCTCGGCCTAGACGCAGAGAACAACAGCACCGACTTGCCAAGGTTTCCCCGGATGAAGCCAAACCCCATATCCACATTTCATTTATGGTTACAAAATCATTGGGAAGACCAGGCCAATTGTATCCGGCGAATAACAAATAATTGCAAATTTCTGAATGAAATTCAGCGGCGGCTTGGTTAGTACGTTTCCTCGCCTCCCAAAGCGTCGATGCCAGGGAAAAAATATCGGCTACTGCCGCGGGCACGCTGCCATTCAGCAGTCAAATCCCGATCCGAGGAAAGACAGAGATGACGGTATCGGAAAAGCCCCTTTCCTTCGCCACTCTTTCCGGATCAGAATCGGGAGACCGTGATCCGGAAGGGAACCGTCCACCCTCATCCGGCTTGCCCATGGGGCGGATCGTTGAAATGGCGTTCAGCCGCATTTGGGTCATCAAGCGTCAGGGCGCATTGACCGAGGTCGAGGGCCGACTGTACTGGCCGGACCGCTGTTCGCTGGAGCGCGCGGCAGCCCGGGCCGGCATTCCCCTGTCAGACGTCGTGATCCGCACCGGCCGTCTCGACATCAAACATCGATAGAGATGAGTCCCCTCCCCTTCCGGGGGATGGAATCCCGACGAAGGAACAGTTGCGCAGGCGGCATGGGTCTTCCAATATCCGGAACGCAGGCCAACATATGGTATATGTCGGTCCACAATCTCCGCTTCATTGGGGCCTATGGAAGACATCGACCGCCAAAGAACGCTGGCTTATTTCGAACGGCTGGGGAAAAAGCGCGTGCGGCTTTATACCGCCATCGACTGTGACCGCTTCCTCGGCGACTGGCAGGTCCGCGAATTGGCCGACCAATGGTTGGACGCGAAGAATGCCGAAGGAACGCCGCAGCCGCTGTGGCGGCGGCTCATGTCCGACCGCCGCCGCTGAACAGGGGGCCCTACCGTCAGGCCCGCTCCGGAAACAGCCCCAGCAGTCCTTCCCGTGTCGCCGCGCAAACCCCGCGTTCAGTGATCAGGCCGGTCACCAGCCGGGCCGGCGTGACGTCGAAGGCGTAATTGGCGACCGGACTGCCGTCGGGAGTGACGCGCACCGTCTCGATCCGGCCGTCGGCGGTGCGGCCGGTCAACTCGCTGACCTCGCGGCCGTCGCGCTCCTCGATCGGGATGTTGCGCAAGCCATCGGCGATGGTCCAGTCGATGGTCGGCGACGGCAACCCGACATAGAAGGGCACGCCGTTGTCATGCGCCGCCAGCGCCTTCAGATAGGTGCCGATCTTGTTGCAGACATCGCCGGCCGCGGTGGTGCGGTCGGTGCCGACGATGCACAGGTCGACCTTGCCGTGCTGCATCAGATGACCACCGACATTGTCGGCGATGACGGTATGGGGAACGCCATGCTGTTTCAGCTCCCAGGCGGTCAGGCTGGCGCCCTGATTGCGTGGCCGCGTCTCGTCCACCCAGACATGCAGCGGAATGCCCTGCTCGAAGGCGGCGTAGACCGGCGCCAGCGCAGTCCCCCAATCGACTGTGGCGAGCCAGCCGGCATTGCAGTGGGTCAGCACATTGACCGGCCCGCCCGGCGCCTTCCGCCCGGCCGCGGCATGGATCAGGGCGGCGCCATGGCCACCGATGGCACGGTTGATCGCCACATCCTCGTCGGCTATGGATGCCGCCTCCGCATCGGCTGCGGCGAGGCGCTGCGACTCGGGGAGCGGCGCCAGACGGGCGCGCATCCGCTCCAGCGCCCAGCGCAGGTTGACCGCGGTCGGCCGGGTCTCCAGCAGCGTGATGCAGGCGCGCTCCAGCCCGGCATCGCTTGCATCGGCGCGCAGCGCCAGCGCCACGCCATAGGCCGCCGTTGCGCCGATCAACGGCGCGCCGCGCACCAGCATGGCCCGGATGGCGTGGGCGGCCTCATTCAGGTTCGTCAGCCGGACCAGGGCGAACTCATGCGGCAGACGGGTCTGGTCGATGACGGTGAGGATGCCGTCCGCCTCCGGCCAGATGGTGCGATAAGCCGTTCCGTCGATCCGCATAAGACCATCCTCCAAAGCCGGCAAATGCCCGATGCCGTTGTCGGCACTCCACAATAGACGGTGGCCGCTGGCCCTTCAACGCGGGTAGCGTTCGGCGGAACCGTCACCCGCCGGACGGTGTTACCGTTTCCGGCCAAGAATGAACTGGCCGTAATCCCACATGGCTCCCGATACGATGCCGTTGCACGCACTGCGTTCCCAATCCTCCCCGCTCTACCGGCTCCCCGGTTCGGCGCTGGTCCTGATCGCCTGCACGGCCGCGGTTCTGCTGACCATCGGGTTGTCAGCCATCTTCGCCTGGCGCGACCGGGACGAGGCGATGCGGCAGGCCGCCGGCGTCGCCGGCAACATCGGCCTGCTGGCGGCCGAGCATGCCGCCCGGCTGATCGAGTCGGGCGACCTGCTGCTGACACAGACCGCCTCGCTGGCCGGTGCGGCCGGATCGCCGCTGCCCGACGATGGGACGACACGCGAGCGGATGGCCCTGCTGGCCGCCAGCGCCCCTCATGCGGTGGGGCTGGAGATTCGCGACCCCGCTGGCGAGTTGATCCTGTCGAGCCTGCCGGATGCGCCCGCCGGCGCCCCGCCCGCCCTGAAGCCGGCCCTGAAACCGGAAGGCCGGGCGATCGGCGACGGCCGGATGGCCGGCCGGGCGGTGATCACCCTGGCCCAGCCCCTCCCCGGCGGACCCGGACGCGGCTGGGCGGTGGCCGGGCTGGATGCGCGGGCCTTCCGCGACGTCTACCGCGCACTCGAGGTCGGTTACGGCCACAGCATCTCGATCCTGAAGCCCGACGGCACGCCGCTGCTGCGCGAGCCGGAGGGCCGGGGCACGATGGGCGGGAGGGGCGGCGACGATGATGCGGCGAGCCATGCCGACGACATCACCGTCTCCCGCCCGGTCGGCGACAGCGGACTGTCGGCCACGGTGACGATCACCACCGGCAGCGTGCTGCAGCGCTGGAGCGAGCGGCTGTGGATCTACGCCGCCTTCGCCGCCGCCGCCTGCGCCACGGTGGCGGTGATCGGCGCGCTCGCTATCCAGCGCGCCCGGCGCGAGCGCGAGGCGGAGGACGCGCTTCAGCATGCCTACGACACGCTGGAGGAGCATGTCCACCAGCGCACCGCCCAGCTGGAGCGGGCCAATGCCCAGTTGGAAGCCGCGGTGACCGACAAGGAGGTGCTGCTGAAGGAGGTGCAGCATCGGGTGAAGAACAACCTTCAGGTCATCTGCAGCCTGCTGCGCCTGCAGGCGGCCCGTATCGACGAAAGGGCCCGCCGCGGCTTCGACGAAAGCCTGCGCCGCATCCAGACCATGAGCCTGTTGCACGAACTGCTGCACCGGTCGCAGGAGCCGGCACACCTCAATTTTGCTGACGCGCTGCGCCAGATGTGCGACGGGCTGGTCCGCTCCGACAACCCGACCGCCGCCCGCCTGGAGTTGGAGGCCGAGGACTGGATCGTCGACGCCGACCGCGCCACGCCACTGGCCATCGCCACCAGCGAACTAGTGTCGAACGCGCTGCTGCACGCCTTCCCGCATGGTCACCCCGGCACCGTCCGGGTGGTCCTGGAGCGGGAGGAGAACGGTATGCGGCTGATCGTCCGCGACGACGGCGTCGGGCTGCCGGCCGGCATGCCCAGTCAGCACAAGCGCCCCGTCCGCGGCGGGGCCAGCAGCGGGCTGGGCCTGAACCTGGTGCAGGCGCTGTCGCATCAGGCCGGCGCCTCGCTCAAGATCGAGCGCGACGGCGGCAGCATCTTCACCCTGTCGATTCCCAACCAGCCGGTCCGCCAGCACGCCAAGAGCGCGGCATGAGGATGGCGGCGGCACAAAACGAGGCCGGGGACGAGGCCGTGAAGGCCGCCCGCTTCCGCCGGGAAGTTCGGCGAAGGCGGGCAGCCGTAACGGCTACTCCAGCATGCTGCGCAGCATCCAGGCGGTCTTGTCGTGGATCTGCAGGCGCTGGGTCAGCAGGTCGGCGGTCGGCTCGTCGCTGCCCTGCTCGGCCAGCGGGAAGACGCTGCGGATGGTACGGGCGGCAGCCTCGTGCCCCTCGACCAGCTGCCGGATCATGTCGTTCGCCTTCGGAACGCCAACCTCTTCCTTGATCGAGGCCAGTTCGGCGAACTGAGAGAAGCTGCCCGGCGCCGGATAGCCCAGCGCACGGATGCGTTCCGCGATCTCGTCGAGCGCGGTCCACAGCTCGGTGTACTGGGTCATGAACATGGTGTGGAGCGTGTTGAACATCGGCCCGGTGACGTTCCAATGGAACGAATGGGTCTTGATATAGAGCGCGAAGGTGTCGGCCAGAACCTTGTTCAATCCTTCGGCGATGGATTTGCGGTCTGCGTCCGAGATCCCGATGTCGATCTTCATGGTTCGATCCTTCTTGTCTGGGTCCTGCATCATACCCCAACGCAGGCGCAGCCGTCACCGGCAGCACCCCGCGGTCCGGGACATGAGCTTGGGCGCAGGCAAATGGTTTCAAGGCTGATGCGACCAAACTTCGCAGAACGCATGACAATCCGGCGCTCCGGACGGGGACCGGCACTCATCCCTGCCGCAGCCGCCCGATGAAGTGCTTGACCTCCTGGTTCAGCGTCACCGCCTGGCCATCCAACAATTCGGCGGCGCGCAGCACCTCGCCGGCGGCGGTTCCGGTCTCTTCGGCGCTGGTGGAAACGGTGGCGATGGTGCGGGAGACCTCCTGGGTGCCGGCCGCCGCCTCCTGGACATTGCGCGTGATCTCGTGGGTAGCGGCGGCCTGCTGTTCCATGGCACCGGCGATGGAGCCGACGATCTCGTCGATCCCCACCACCGTCTCCCCCACCCCCTTGATGGCGGTCACGGCGGCACCGGTCACCTGCTGCATGGCGGCGATCTGGGTGCCGATGTCCTCGGTCGCCTTGGCCGTCTGGGTGGCGAGGTTCTTGACCTCCGACGCCACGACGGCGAAGCCCTTGCCGGCCTCCCCCGCCCGCGCCGCCTCGATGGTGGCGTTCAGCGCCAGCAGGTTGGTCTGCGCCGCGATCGAGTTGATCAGCCCGACGATCTCACCGATGCGCTGGGCGGCGTCGGACAGGCCGACGACATGGCTGTTGGTCTCCTCCACCGCGCGCACGGCTCCCCGCACCATGTCGAACGAGCGGCGGACCTGCCCGCCGATCTCGGAAATCGAGGCCTGCATCTGCTCCGTGGCGGCGGCGGCGGTCTGAACGCCGGTGCCCGCCTGGGCGCTGGCGGCGGCGACGGTGGCGGCCTGCCGGTTGGCGCTGGTGGCGCGCTCCAGCATGCCGGCGGCATTGCTGCGCACCTGATGGGCGCCGGCCCCGACCTGCTGCACCACCTCGGCCACGCGGGCCTCGAACAGGTCGGCCAATCCGTCGATGGCCCGGCGCTTCTCCGCTTCCGCTTCGGCCTTCTGGCGCTGCTGGTCAGCGGTCAGGCGCACCACCTCGCGGGCGTTGGTCTGGAACACTTCCAGCGCCCGAGCCATGGCACCGATCTCGTTGCGCATCCACCCGCCCTCGACCACGGCGTCGAGTCGGCCTGCCGCAAGCTCTGTGGTGTTCCGCGACAATTGTTGGAGCGGCCGGGTGATGGAGCGTGCGAACAGGAGGCCCGCCGCCATCATCGCCGCCAGCAGCCCGGCCATCACCAGCGCGAAGTCGCGCCGTGCGGCGGCGGCCACGTCGCGGGTGGCCTGGATGGCGGCGGCGGTGGACCGGCCGATGGCGGTCTGCGCCTCGACCACCTTGCCGGTCAGGGCGGCGAACTGGGCATCGGTGTGGGCCATCATCGGAATGCCGATCAGGCGATCGATCGCCGCCATCTGGTTCATCTCGTCGACCGCCTTGGCATAGGCGCCGAGCCGGGCCGACACCTCGTCCAGCATCGCCCGCTCCGCCTCGTCCAGCTGCATGACGCGCAGGTCGGCGACAGCCGTCCGCGCATTGCCCAGGTTGGCGGCGATGGCGTCGCGCATGGCCTGCAGCCTGGCCTCCTCGATGCCGGAGCCAGACAGGGCGAGATGGCGGGACACGTCGCTGTGGATAACGTAGACGACGGCGACCAGCCGGTCGATCCGGCCCAGCCGCCCGGCGGCTTCGCGATGGATGCCGTCCACCGCGCTAAGCGCCCGTTCCGACTCCCGGTCGGCCAACGCCAGCGCCGCCACCGTCAGGACGATCCCCATCAGGGGCGCCGCGAACAGCCGGCCCGCCACCGACAGGCCCGACAGACGCGCAAAGACACCATTGCCCATCCTCACCCCCTTCCCGCCGTCCCCACCGTCCTTGCCGCCTTCGCCTCCATCCCGAGGGCGCCGCGTCACGCGGAGGCCGTCACTTGTAGATGCCGACATAGGCGACCAGTTCCTGGCCGGGCACGCGCTTCACATAGGTGATCTTCGGCTCGATCCTGTTGCTGGCAGGATTCAGCCAGCGATATTCGACCCAGCCCTCGCCCTTGTCCTTGGCCACTGCCAGCACGTCCTGGACGACGTAGCGGCCGTCCGGGTCCTTGACGTTTATGACGCTTTGGCCGGCGCCGGCCGGGCGCGGCGGGTAGACCTTCCAGACGCCGGCGAAGTCGATGACGTTGACGTAGATCTCGCCATGCTTGAACGGGCCTTCCGCATTGAAGGCCTTGGCCGCCTCGTCCAGCCCCTGCGCGGCGATCAGGTCGACGGCCTTGATGGTGATGGACCTGGCGTCCTCCTGCGTCGGCTTGGCCTCTTCGGCGGCGGCTGGGGTCGACAGCGGGACAGGGGCGGCAGTCCCGACGGAGATCAGGCCGGCAACCAGCAAACGGAACCACAGGCGCATGTGCTCTTCCCCAAGGGTTTCAGGGCCTGCTGGCAACCGCCAGCCGGCCCCGTCGATTGTTGTCCGGCCGTCGTCGCCTTCAGCGTGCGGCCATTTTCAAGCCACCCTACTAGCAGAAGGTTTCATCCGTTTGTCCGTACCATTTCTTTGCGATCATATTGCGTTGCACCACGTCAATTTCCGTAACGATTGAGCGGCATACAATTCTCGCAAGACACATTCTTCTATTCCAACGTCTTATCAAGGTTGTTCCGGTGTGCGCGGCCAGGGGTGCCGGCCAATTACCCAGCCCTGCGACCGATCGCCGCGTCGTCCGTCCTTCGGCATCGGTCGCCGCAAGCTGCGCTTCCAGCCGCCCGCGTGACGGTTTGCCGCCCCTTTTTTCCATCGACAGCCACGGCGTTCGGGTGGAGCATCGAAAGTCCGATGCGGGCGACTTTCGCCGGTGCCGGATCACGCGCCTTCCGACGCCCGTCCGCCGCCCACCGCCTGCAGCGGTCCCGTCGCCCCCCAGCGGCCGGGCAAAGTGCGAGGTCACGTTTCGAAGCCATATGCGAACGGGCCGCTCCGGCGGTCGGCGCCCCCTGTCCGGCCCCGGCAGCCCAGCCCCCACAATTCGGCCAGAACGGCCCGAAACTTCCACGGGAGGTGTGAAT
This sequence comes from Azospirillum thiophilum, assembly GCF_001305595.1. Classification (NCBI taxonomy): domain Bacteria; kingdom Pseudomonadati; phylum Pseudomonadota; class Alphaproteobacteria; order Rhodospirillales; family Azospirillaceae; genus Azospirillum; species Azospirillum thiophilum. Next base: position 1,159,493 of record NZ_CP012401.1, on the reverse strand, counting down.
GCCGCATACGCAAATCCGGACGGCGCGCTGCGCGGCGCTGGTCGGCCCCTATCTCGCCGGCAAGACGACGCTGCTGGAAAGCCTGCTGTCCGCCGCCGGGGCCATCACCCGCAAGGGCAGCGTGCGCGACGGCAACGCCGTGGGCGACACGTCACCGGAGGCAAAGGCCCGGTCGATGAGCACCGAGTTGAACGTCGCCTCCTTCGACTATCTGGGCGAACGCTGGTCGCTCCTGGACTGCCCGGGTTCGGTCGAGTTGACCGGCGAGGCGCAGGCGGCCCTGATGGCCGCCGACATCGCCGTCGTGGTGGCGGAGGCGGCGCCCGAGAAGGCGGTGCTGCTGGCGCCTCTGTTCAAGATCCTGGACGACCACCGCATCCCGCATCTGCTGTTCATCAACAAGATCGACACGCTGGGCGACCTGCGCGTGCGCGACGTGGTCGCCGCCTATCAGGAGGTCTCGGCCCGCAAGCTGGTCCTGCGCGAGGTGCCGCTGCGCGAGAACGGCCAGATCACCGGGCTGGTCGATCTGGTCAGCGAACGCGCCTGGCGCTTCAACCCGCACAAGCCGTCCGAGCCGGTTGCCCTGCCCGACGGCGAGCGCGACCGCGAGGCGGAGGCGCGGCAGGCGATGCTGGAGTCGGCAGCCGACTTCGACGACGCGCTGTTGGAGAGGCTGCTGGAGGACATGGCCCCCGACAGCACCCAGCTGTACGAGACGCTGGCGCAAGAACTGGCCGACGACCTGATCGTCCCCGTCTTCTTCGGATCGGCGGAAAACGACAACGGCATCCGCCGCCTGCTGAAGGCCCTGCGCCACGAGGGACCGGAGGTTTCCGTCACCGCTTCCCGCAGCGATATCCGGCGGGATACGACGGTGGCGGCCCAGATCGTGAAGACGATGATGGGATCCCATGCCGGGAAACTCAGTCTGGCCCGCATCTGGCACGGCACCGTCACCGATGGCATGGCGCTGGGGGGCGAGCGGGTGTCGGGCATCTTCCAGCTGTTCGGCCGCGACCAGACCAAGGTGCCGCAGGCGGTCGCCGGCGATCTGGTGGCGCTCGGCCGGCTGGAGAAGGCGGCGACCGGCGACCGGCTGACCGACAAGGCCAACCTGGGGGCCCCCGCAGACTGGCCGGCCGCAGCCCCGCCGGTCCATGGGCTGGCTTTGCGTGCCGAGAATCGCAACGACGAGGTGAAGCTGTCCGCCGCCCTCCAAAAGCTGCGGGACGAAGATCCGTCCCTGACGCTCGACCAGTCGGCCGAAACCGGGGAACTGGTGCTGTGGGGCCAGGGCGACGTCCATCTGAGGCTGGCGATGGACCGGCTGCGCAGCCGCTTCAACGTCGCTGTGAAGGGCCAGCCGCCGCAGGTGCCCTATAAGGAGACGATCCGGAAGGGCACCAGCCACCATGCCCGCTTCAAGCGCCAGACCGGCGGCCATGGCCAGTTCGCCGACATCCATGTCGAGGTCCGGCCGCTGCCCCGTGGCTCGGGCATCCAGTTCGAGGATGCGGTGGTCGGCGGCGCCGTGCCACGCCAGTACATCCCGGCGGTGGAAGCCGGCGTGCGCGAGGCGGCGGTGCGCGGCCCGCTGGGCTTCCCGGTGGTAGATTTCGCCGTGGCCCTGACCGGCGGCCAGTTCCACGCCGTCGACAGTTCGGACATGGCGTTCAAGACGGTGGCGCGGCAGGCAATGGCAGAGGCACTGCCGGCCTGCGAGCCGGTGCTGCTGGAGCCGATCCTGACTGTCACCATCGCGGTGCCCAGCGCCTTCACGCCCAAGGTGCAGCGGCTGGTCAGCGGCCGGCGCGGCCAGCTGCTGGGGTTCGACGCGCGTCCTGGCTGGTCTGGCTGGGATGAGGTGAAGGCGTGCATGCCCCAGGCCGACATGCAGGATCTGATCGTCGAGCTGCGGTCGCTGACCTTCGGCGTCGGCAGCTACAGCGCCGAATTCGAGCGATTGCAGGAGGTGGTGGGCAAGGCCGCCGACCGCGCCGTGGAAATCCGGCGCGACATGCTGGCCGCGCAATAGCCGGTCAGTGTCCCCCACTGCTCGCGCCGCGAGCAGTGGGTTATGGCAAGCGTTGTTTCCACTTGGATATTTCGTTCGCTGCGCTACTCTTCTCCGGCTGCACCGTCGCGGTGCACAGTCTCCTCCGGCTGCAAGGATCATCCCCATGAAGCTCAGCGCGCGCAATCAACTGAAGGGCACCGTCATCGCCGTCGACAAGGGTACGGTCTCGGCCAAGGTGAAGATCGACGTCGGCGGCGGCATCATCGTCACCTCCACCGTCACCACCGAAACGGTCGACGAGCTGGGGCTTGCCGTCGGCGACGACGTCACCGCGATCATCAAGGCGTCGGACGTGCTGATCGGCAAGTAAGCAGCCGCAACCTGATCCGCCCCAGCGAAAAGGGCCGGCACCCTGCGGTGCCGGCCCTTTTCCTACTCAACGCCGCAGCCGTGCGATCAGTCGCGCAGGTTGCCGCAAGCGCGCTGGATGCGCCGGCAGGCCTCCTCCAGCGCTTCCGTCGAGGTCGCGTAGGAGATGCGGAAATGCGGGGCGAGGCCGAAGGCCGATCCCTGGACGACGGCGACGCCTTCCGACTCAAGCAGATAGGTGACGAAATCCTCGTCGGTGCCGATCACCTTGCCGTCCGGCGTCGTCTTGCCGATGGTGCCGGCACAGGACGGGTAGACGTAGAAGGCGCCTTCCGGCTTCGGGCAGTGCAGGCCCTTGGCCTGGTTCAGCATCGACACCACCAGATCGCGGCGCTGGCGGAACACCTCCGCACGCTCCTTGATGAAGTCCTGCGGACCGTTCAGCGCCTCGACGGCGGCGGCCTGGGCGATGGAGGTCGGGTTGGAGGTCGACTGGCTCTGGATCACGCCGATGGCCTTGATCAGATCCTTCGGACCGCCGGCATAGCCGATGCGCCAGCCGGTCATCGCATAGGACTTCGACACGCCGTTGACGGTCAGGGTCCGGTCGTACAGCGACGGCTCGACCTGGGCCGGGGTGACGAACTCCAGGCCGTCATACAGCAGGTGTTCGTACATGTCGTCGGTCATGACCCAGACATGCGGGTGGCGAACCAGCACGTCGGTCAGCGCCTTCATCTCGTCGCGGGTGTAGGCGGCGCCCGACGGGTTCGACGGCGAGTTCAGGATCAGCCACTTGGTCTTCGGCGTGATCGCCTTCTCCAGGTCGGCGGGCTGCAGCTTGAAGCCCTGCTCGGCCGGGCAGGAGACGGCCACCGGCGTGCCTTCCGCCAGTTCCACCATGTCCGGATAGCTGACCCAGTAGGGGGCCGGGATGATGACCTCGTCGCCCGGGTTCAGCGTCGCCATCAGCGCGTTGTACAGCACCTGCTTGCCACCGACGCCGACCGTGATCTGGTCCGGCGTGTATGTCAGGCCGTTCTCACGCTCGAACTTGGCGCAGATCGCCTTCTTCAGCGCAGGCGTGCCATCCACCGCGGTGTATTTGGTGTCGCCGGACTCGATCGCCTTGATCGCGGCGGCCTTGATGTTGTCGGGGGTGTCGAAGTCCGGCTCGCCAGCGCCGAGGCCGATGACGTCGCGACCGGCCGCTTTCAGTTCGCGGGCTTTGTTGGTCACGGCGATGGTCGGCGACGGCTTGATGCGCGAGAGACGGGACGCGATAATCGACATGGCGGCGGGCCCCCTCAGGGCTGTGATGACGGTGTGGCGGAGACGTCGTTCGACGCCTGCCCCTCCGGGTGGAAGGCGCGAGGCCGGACCTTACTTCCGCTACACCCCGCTTGCAAGGCCGGTCGGCCCGTCGAAACCGCCCGGCTCCGCGGATTTTCCGCCCTGTGGCGGCATGGTGCGGCAGGACGTCCGGCGGCCTTCCACGGGCAGTTCAGACTGTTTGTGGGGCTAGCTTTCGGCGCCGGCAATACCGAAATGGAGCGCCTCAGCATTATTTATTACTCTACAAATGAATGCCGTACCGGAATCGCTCCGTTTCACCCGCTTCACTTGACAGTTTTGGCTCGACAGTGTGTAAGCGTTGTCCGGGGGATAAAATTCAGGAAGGGATGAGAACCGTGTTTTCCCGTATCGTGCTTGCGGCGTCGGCCGCACTGATGCTGACCGGCGGCGCCGCCTTGGCCCAGGACGTCATTCAGACCCGCAAGGCCGGGTTCGAGGACTACAAGAAGGCGATGGGCGAGATCAAGGATGCGGTCGGCAAGGGCGATCTGGCCGCCGTCGGTCCGGTCGCCGACCGTGTCGACGCCTTCGCCACCAAGATCCCCGGCCTGTTCCCTCCCGGCTCCGACAAGGGCAGGACGGCGGCCAAGGAAGTGATCTGGGCGAATTTCCCGGATTTCACCGCCAAGGCGCAGGGGCTCCAGGCCTCCGCCCAGGCCCTGAAGGTCGCGGCCTCCACCGGCGACAAGGCTGCGACGGCCAAGGCGTTCGGCGCCATGGCCGACAGCTGCAAGGCCTGCCACCAGCGCTACCGCTCCGAATAAGCGCAGGCCTCACGAACAAGGCCCTTCCCCACCGCGGTGGGGAAGGGCCTTTTCCTTGATCGGAGCCTACTTGAAGACCGGCTGCGGCGTGGCCGGCGTGCTGGCCGGCATCAGCGGATATTCGACGCGCGGCTGCTGGCCGGTCAACGCCGTCAGGAAGGCGGTGATCTTGTCGATCTCCTGGTCGGTCAGGGTGGCGCCGAGCTGGCTCGACCCCATCACCGCCACAGCCTGGCGCAGATCCCACACCTTGCCGGAATGGAAGTAGGGGGCGGTCAGCGTCACGTTGCGCAGGGTGGGGGCACGGAAGACATATTCGTCGTCGGCGGTCTTGGTGACGGCGAAGCGGCCCTTGTCGCCCGGCGGCAGGATTTCCGCCCCCGGCTTGGTGACGACGCCGAAGGGGAAATAATCGTGGCCGCCGACATTGACGCCGTTGTGGCAGCCGGCGCAGCCCTTGTCGATGAACAGTTCCAACCCCGCCTTCTGCGTGTCGGTCAGCGCGTCGGCCTTGCCCTCCAGATACTGGTCGAAGGGGGCGGCCGGCGTGGTCAGCGTCGCCTCGAATGCCTCGATCGCCATGGCGACGTTGTCGAAGGTGACCGGGTTCTTCTCGTTCGGGAAGGCCGCGGCGAACTTGACCTTGTAGGCGGGGATGCTGTTCAGCACCTCCATCACGCGGTCGGGCGTGCTGTTCATCTCGACCCCGGCCTGGATCGGACCCTTGGCCTGGGCCTTCAGATCCTCCGCCCGGCCGTCCCAGAACTGGGCAACGTTCAGCACGGCGTTCAGCACGGTCGGCGCATTGCGCGGCCCCTTCTGCCAGCCGTGACCGACCGAGGTCTCCAACCCATCCACACCGCCGAGCCCCAGATTGTGGCAGCTGTTGCACGAGAAGATGCCGCTGGCCGATAGGCGCGGATCGAAGAACAGCATCTTGCCGAGGTCGATCTTCTCATGGGTGACCGCGTTGTTGCGGACCACGGGCAGAGTTGCCGGCAGCGGCTTGAACATCTCCCGCGCGCGGCCCATCAGGGCGTCCCCGGCCGGCGGATCGGCGGCGGCCGCGGTGCCGGCGGTTGCGGCAAGGACGCCGAGGACGGCGACGGTACCGACCAGCAGGCCTTTCAGCGCGGCGGTCGGACGGTATTTGGAGTGCGCGTGCATGGATGGCTGTCCCCCGGCGCGGCCGATGTCATCCACGACCGGTCATTGCGACCAGGCATGGCCGATCGATCCCGGAAATCGGGCCGCTCGTTGGTTCTGGCTTGGATCAATCTGGAGTCATTCTAGACAAGCCAATCTCCAGGCACAGACGACGCGTTGTCGCACACAACCAATGGCATATTCCGTCATGCAGGCAGGGCCCGCGGCCCGCAGCCGCAGGTCACCCGGCGGCGCGCAGGACCAACAGGACCAGCCCGGCCGATGCGGCGAGAACGGCCAGCGCCAGCGCCAGCGGGGCGCGGCGCGGTTCTACCCAATGGTTTCCAGCGGCGACCCGGCGGGGCAGTGTCTTCCGGCCGGTGACCATCGGGCGGATCAGGTTGTCCTTCTTGACCAGCAGATAGAAGACCACCGCCAGCACATGCAGCCCGACCAGCACGAAGATGCCGTTGGCCAACAACCGGTGCAGCGAGCTCAGCGCCGCGACCGTGGCGCCGGAGGCCAACGGAACCAACGGGCCGTCGTTCACAACATCGTCGCTGGCGAACAGGCCGCTGGTCGCCTGGACCAGCAGCACCAGCAGCAGCACCACCACCATCAGGCCACCCAGCGGGTTATGGCCCAGGGAAAAGGCGGCCTCCCCGCCGACACGCGCCTTTCTCAGATAATCCAGGACAGCGCGCGGCCCCTTCACGAACTGGACAAAGCGCGCGGTCTGGCTGCCCACCACGCCCCAGACAAGACGGAAAAGCACGAGGACCAGGACTGTTTCCCCGGCCAACATATGCAGGGAAAGCACACCCAGCTCGGCCGACAGAATCGCGACCGCCACCGTGACGACCAATGTCCAATGAAACAGGCGGGTCGGCAGGTCCCAGACCCGGACCTCGCGCCCATGTTTCTCCCGAGTCGCGGTATGACCACTTGCCATCGCTCGATCCTCGCAGTGTTTTGCCGTGTTTTGGATGTCCGTCATCTGCGGCAATGAGACGGATTCTTTGCGCTGGTCCTGAAGATGCCTTACTCCCGTGGTGGCAAAGGTCGAATGCCGAGTCAACAGGCTTGATGCGCTGCCCGGCCGCCGGATATGAGAATGCGAAGCATCGGCCGGACAACCGGCGCAACGACAGCCTGACCTCCCCCTTCCCCCGGCGACAAGGACCTTGCCATGCCCGACAAACAGCTCCTCCACCTCGTGTTCGGCGGCGAACTCGTGCGTCCGGACTCGGACCAGTTCGTCGACCCGTCGAAGCTGCACATCGTCGGCATCTTCCCGAGCTATGAGGACGCCTACAAGGCATGGCGCGGTGCCACCGGCCAGACCATCGACGACGCCCACATCCGTTACTACATCGTGCACCTGCACCGCTTCCTCGATCCGGCAGCGGGCGACCACAAGCACTGATCCCGACTGCCGGCACGGCTGTGGGGCAATCCCTCCGCAGCCGTGCCGGCGGACTCGCCCGGAAAAGGCAAGGGCTTCCCGTCAAAGTCCGTCCGACCGGAAAATCCCGAATGGATCAGGGGTGTCGGCGCCGTGGAAAAATGCGCCGCCGATGTCATTCCGACTCGTGAAGGACGAGGTGCCGCAACCGTCCGGAGATGGCGGAAAGGACGGAGGTCCACGCTTCCTCCCCAACTCGTCCGGCAGCATCCTGGCGGAACAGCGTGGCAGTCGGATACCAGTCGCTCCCGGTGCCGTCATTGCCCCAGCGCCAGTCGCAGGCATGTGAGAGGCACATCCAGGTTTCCACGCCCAGCGCACCGGCAAGATGGGCAAGCCCGCAGTCGGGCGCGATGATCAGTCGCATGGCCTTCATGATGGCGGCCGTATTCTGCAAGTCATGCACCCCCAGATCAGTGAAATTATCGGGGAGCATCTGTTCATGGATCTGGCTTTTGTCCTTGTCGCTTTGCAGGCAAAAGAAGCGGATCCCGGATATGTCCATCAAACCGCGCAGTGCGGAAAACGGCAGAGAACGTGGGCTTCCGGCTCCACGGTCAGCCCACATCAGACCAACCGGAATGCCGCCGTGAGCGGCAACGACCTCGCGCCAAGGCCGGGTGCGGTTGGCCGGCGGGCGAAGGCAGGGGACCGGCATCGCGACCTCCTCCGGCCCCAGCCCCATCGCGAAGGGCAGGCAGACCAGTTCGCAATATCCTTGGACAGTACCTCGAACCCCGCCTGCACTCCGCCTGTCGATCAGGGTGACGCCATCCCACATCAACGGATGCGCCGGTTGGAACGCCCGTTGCCAGACAGTCCGATCCCAGGCCTCCCTATAGGCCCGGCGGGCGAGCAGCAGGTAGGAGCGGTGAAGACCGATCAAATGGCTTTCCGGAAGAAGACGGGCAGCCTCGGTGGAGCAGGTCAACGCAGCATCGTGATTCCCGGCCGCATGGCATGTGAAGGAGAGATTATGGAGCATGTTCGCGATGTCTTCCCTGAATCGGGAAGATGGATGATCCCCATCAGGCGCAAATGCCGAAGCCAACCTCAGCAACCCGTCGGCATCCTGCGCTTCATAGCGCCTGTGGGCCTGGGCCATCAGGTCGAAAACGCTGTGATCGGAAGACTGCATGGTCATACGGTCCGGAAACGGAGTGAGTCCATATAAGGCCGTCGCATGGTCCGCAAAGCGGGCACTGGCATGGTCCGCAAAGCGGACGGCAAATGGTCCGCATGCATGAGACCGGATCCGGTCCCACATATGAAATGCCCGTTATCCGCCGGTCGCGCACTGGGAAAAAGAACCGGACAAAGCTGTCATGCGGCCCGATTCATGCCGTTCCAAAATTCACGCGATCTCCCGCAACCGCTCCATCAACAGGCTGCAGGCGGCGTCCGCCGGCACCGGGCGGCCGGTCAGCCAGCCCTGGACCTGGGTGCAATTGTGATGGCGCAGGAAATTGGCCTGCTCGGTCTTCTCCACCCCTTCGGCCACCACATGCAGGCCCAGCATGTCGGCCATCGCGATGATGGTGGAAACGATGCCGGCATCCTCCCGCTCCTGCGGGACGCCGCTGATGAAGGAGCGGTCTATCTTCAGCGTGGTGATCGGCAACCGCTTCAGATAGCTCAGGGAGGAATGGCCGGTGCCGAAATCGTCCACCGCCACCCGGATGCCCATCGCCTTCAACGCTGCCAGCACGGCAAGCGCATGGTCGAGATCCTGCATCACGGCGCCTTCGGTGATCTCCAGCTCGACGAGGTCGGGGGGCAGGCCGTGGCGGTCGATGATCCGGCGGAAATCCTCGGCGCTGCGGTTGCGAAGATGCTTCGGCGAGATGTTGACCGCGACCGGAACCGGTTCCATCCCGGCATCCAGCCATTCGCGCATCTGCCGGCAGGCCTCGTCCAGCACCCAGTCGCCGAGCGGCACGATGAAGCCAGTCTCCTCCGCCACCGGGATGAACTCACCGGGCGGGATCATGCCATGCCCCGGCTTTTCCCAGCGCAGCAGCGCCTCGAACCCCTCCAGCGAGAAATCGATCAGCGACACCTTGGGCTGGTAATGCAGGCGGAACTGCTTCAATGCCAGCGCCGCACGCAGGTCGCCGTCCAGCGCCAGCTGGCGCCGGGCCTGCTCGGCCAGTTCGGGGCGGAAGAAGGCATGGCGGCGCCCGCCCATCCGCTTGGCGGCATAGAGCGCGGTCTCGGCGGCGCGCAGCAACGCCTGCGGATCCTCCGCCTCGCCCGCCACGTCGTCCGGATAGACGGCGATGCCGACCGCCGGGCGGACGTAATGCTCGCAGCCGGGCAGCGTGACCGGCGCGTCAAAGGAGTCAAGGATACGGCCGGCGATGGCCGCCGCCTCGTCGGCGTCGCGGATCTCCTCCAGGATGACGGCGAAGTCGTCGCTGCCTATGCGGCCGACCAGATCGGCGGCGCGAACGCTGGCGACCACCCGCCGCGCCACCTCCTGCAGCAGCGCATCGCCGGCCTGATGGCCCAGCGTGTCGGTGATCAGCTTGAAGCGCGACAGGTCCAGGCACAGCACGGCGAAATTGCGGTCATGGCGGCGGCTGCGCTCCACCGCCCGCTCCAGCACCGATTCGATCATCGCCCGGTTGGGCAGCCCGGTCAGCCGGTCGCGGGTCGCCAGTCGCATCAGCTCGCGCTCGTGCCGCAGCCGGTCGGTCACGTCGGCCAGCGCGCAGACGAAGCCGCGCCGCCCCTGCACCACCAGCGGCGACACGCTGAGCGAGGCGTCGATGCGCTCGCCGCCATCCCGACGCTCGATCCCCAGGGCCTCGGCACGCACCGGCGCCGCCATATCCTCCCGCAGGTCCATATCGGCCAGCAGTTCGTCCACCCGCCCGCAGTCTGGAGCGGCGAACAGGCTCGACAGCGTACGCCCGCGCAGGGCGGCGGCGGGAACGCCGAACAGCGCGACGGCGGCGGGGTTGTGCTCCTCGATCCGGCCGCTGGAATCGACCAGGAGAATCGCCTCGCTGACATTGTTCATGATGCCGGCCAGTCGCTCGTCCCGCTCGATCAGGGCGATGGCGGCCCGGCGGAAGAACTCCATGGCGCGGGCCATCGCGCCGAACTCGTCGCGGCGGTCGCAACCGGGGATGTCGATGTCGGTTCGGCCCTGGGTCAGGAGATGCATGCGGACCGACAGGGCTTCCAGCGGACCGACCACATGCTGGGACAGGAACAGCGATCCCGGCCAGCTCAGCACCAGAAGGGCGCCCAGGAACAACAGGAAGCCGGATGCCTCCACCAGGAAATCGCGGTCGAGGTCGCCGATGTCGCCAGCGGCGCCGATCGCCCAGCCCCAGGGCTCGAACCGGCCGTTCGCCGTCACGGCGCGATCGAGGGCCGGCCAGCCCGGAGGGAGGACGCCGTCCGTGAAGATCGTGACATGGAAGGGCTTGGCCGACAGCGCCCGAAGCGCCTGCCGCGCCCGCTCGCGCGCCTCGTCGGCGGAGATCGCCCCGGATGCCGCCGACCGGTCCAGATCGCCGAGCAGCCCCTCGGCAGACGAGACCAGGGCGGCCGCCACCTGTCCCCGTTCGGCGATCATGCCCTGGCGAAGCAGGAAGAGCGCGGGGATCGCCGCCATCAGGCAGCCGATCAGGCCGATCCAGGTCAGCCAGCGTATCTTGCGGCGCAGCGTCATCGGTGCCCGGCGTCGCTCTCTCGTCCGTTCGACAAACGGATTGTCAGTTGCATGAAGGGAAAGGTGGCGTCTTCATTTCAAACGCGCAATCGAATTTTTTCTTCGCACACGCAGCAGATAATTGTCCAACTGATACGAGGGGTGCGTGCTGCGACGGTTTGTCCCGTCCGGACCGGCGCACCGCCAGCTTGACAGGGTGGACCGCCGGTCCGGGGCGCGGTCAGGCGCCCCGGCGACGGATCAGCCCTGACCGGGATAGAGCCGCTGGAAGCCTTCGGTGACGCGGGCGATCACCGTCGGGTCGCGCTCCCGCCAATAGCGCGGGTCGCGCATCAGGGTGCGCAGCTCGGTCTCGCCATCGCCGCCCCCGGAGCGGGTTCCCGCCATCGCCAGGGCCGACGGTTCGCTGCCGGTCATCATCGAATAGAGCGCCATGACTCCCTCGAAGGTGGTCGACAGCCCCTCCACCGCCGCCGCGGGCAGGGTCTTTCCGGCCCAGGCCAGGAGTTGACGCGACACCTCGCGCCAGCGCTCCTCGCCGCCGAAGCGGGCGACCAGCCGCTCGACCTCGCGCTCCGCCTGGAACTCGGCGGCGAGATGCTGGATCAGCGGCACCATCCGCTCGGCGGCGAGGTCGTAGAGAAGCTGGGCCTGGTCCGGGGTATAGCCGGCGTCGAACAGGCGGCCGTTGATTTCCGGGTCGGGCTGGAACATGCCGTGGTCGCAGGCGATCCGGTAGCCGTCCGCCGAGTCCGGCGCTCCCAGCAGCCGGCGAAGCTGCGCCGGATCGAGCGCGGCCGGATCGAAAGGCGGCGGTTCGGAGGAGGCGAGGTCGGAAACCGGCTGGGGGGCCGGCGGCGCCTGCGTCGACAGGCGGCGTTCCAGTTCCAGATAGGATTTCAGCAACGCCTCGACACGCAGCGCGCCGGTCTTGGGATCGCGGAACTTCTCCGGGATCGCCGGCGGCTGGGCCGGATCGGACACGGGCGGCACGGCGGCGGGGGTGACAGGTGCGGTCAGCAGATTGTCGGCCATGATCGACTCCAGCAGAGAAGGAAAAAGGAAAAGGACATCGTCGGTCAGCCCGACCGTCCCCGCGCGACCAGGGCGAGGATGGCGGCCACCAGCTGGCGTTGGCCTTCGAGGTGACGCAGCGCCGCCTCCGGCGCATCGGGACCGAGCGCGCGGTCGAGCGTCATCGCCCGCAGCACCGTCAACACCCGCAACCCGTCGGCCCCGGCGAAGCAGCGGGCGAAGCTGGGGGCCGGATCGGTGGGAACCTCGGCGGGAACCTCGGCTATATCCGGACCGTCGGAGGGCAGCGCCTCCAGCCAGTCCCAGCCGGCGCGCTCAGCCATTGGGTACCTCCACGGGCAACTCCACGGGCGATGCCGCAGGAGCCGGTGCGGAAACGGGTGCGGGTGCGGCGGCCTCCGCCCGCATCAGCTTGGCGGGAACGCCGAAGGCCTCGCCCAGCCAACGGGCGGTCGCGGCGGCGTCCATCGCGGCCTCCGCCTGCGGCCCCAGCGCCTTGACGCTGTCGAGCCAGCGCAGGGTCGCCTGCACGTCGCGCTGCGCCTGGGCCTGGGCCAGCGGCGAACGGTGCTGCAACTCGACCAGCCGGCCATCGACGGTGATGTCCGGGATCTCGCCGCGGCGGCGCAGGATGGACACCGCGCGCAGCAGCAGCGGGGTCATCAGTTCCGCCTGCAGGCGGCCATAGGTGGCGCCCAGCAGCCGCGCCATTTCGACGGACCGTTCCAGCACCTCGGTCGCGGTCATGCGCGCCGACTCCACCGGCCCCAGCCGGTCGATCAGCAGCGCATGGCGGATGCGCCCACGCAGATCGTCCAGCACCAGCTGCGACACATCGAAACGGCCGGGATTGGCCAGCGGCGTCAGCCCGGCCGATCCCATCGCCTTTGGAATGATGGTGCCCGGCACCAGCCGGATGGTCGCCGGGTTCAGCACCCCGTCATCCTCCGCCTGCCAGATGCCGGTGACGGCGATGGAGGCGTTCTTCAACACCAGTTCCACCACCTTGTTGGCGGTCTTGATGTCGGGCAGCGTCTTCATCACCGGGGAGCGGCCGTAGGTCTCGCCCGGCGCCTTCAGCCAGCGGAAATTGAGGAAAGGCGACTGGGCGAAGCGCCCCTGGGCCAGCCAGGACGGCTCGGCCAGCCCGCTGTCCAGAACCACGGCCCAGCGATAGGCGGTGCCGTCGGGCAGCACCGCCTCGACCAGGGCAAAGCGGGTGTCGGGCTCGTCGGCGGCCCGCTTGCGCAGCTCATCGGGCAGGTCGGCACCGGGAAAGCGCTGGAGGATCTGGGCAATCGTCGCCTCGCTGCGGCGGAAGGTGGCGTCGAGCCGGCCGTCCGGCCCCTCCTCCAGCACCGCTTCGGCCAGCGGTACGGCGGTGAAGCGCAGGCTGGACGGGGCACCGGGGGCAGCTTCCTCCATCAGCAGGCTGGCGGTGCCGACGGTGACGAGGTCGAGGAAGGCCTGGTGGATCTCCACCGCGAAGTTGGAGCGGTCGAAATGGGCCTGGACGATGCCGGCCGTGCGGTCGAGCAGCGGAGCGACGCGGTCGCGCTCCGCCCCGGTCAGCGCCGGCCCGGGCTGGAAGCCGAACCAGCGCGACCAGGGGGGCGTCAGTTCCGACAGCAGGCTGGCGGCGAGCTGTTCCACCGCGTCGGGGGCGGTGCCGTCGAACAGCCGGTCGACGCGGCGCTCGCCGGGGGTGCCGTCGCCGCGGAAGGGCCGGCCATTGGGCAGCGCATGATCGTAGCACTCCTGCCAGTGGCGCTCCCACACGGCGCGGCGTTCGCGCGCGGCCCGGTAGCGCTCCAGCAAGGCTTCGGGCTCCGACAGCTCCTTCGCCTTCCGGGACGCCGTTTTGATGGCTGGGGATTGGGTCATCGGCGGTCTCCGGATCAGGGTCGAACGGTGGCATGCCGCGGGGAGGAGCGGTTCAGGTGGCGATGCAGCTGCCAGGGGGTCAGCACCCGGCGGGCACGCAGGCCGATCAGGCGCTTGACCGCCTCGACGCAGGTGAAGGGCCCCCAGGGGGCGGCACCCGATGGGCGGCGCAGCGCAGCGGCATCGACCGTCAGCCCCTGCGCGCGATACCAGCCCGGCAGGTCGAAATCGGCGGGCAGGTCGAGCACCGCCACGTCGGTGAAGCCAGCCAGCGGATCGACCGCCACCCAGCGCCGCCCATCGTTCAGCAGGGCCAGGCAGTGGCGGAACCCCGGCTTCAACACGCGCAGCCACCACAGCGGCGCCTCCCCCCGGTAGACCACCCAGGCGGTCGCCGGCGCGCCTGCATTGGGTGTGCTCATCGTGCGATGCCCTTCTCGCGCAGGGCGGGACCGATGAGATCGAAGGCCTCGGACCACAGGGCGTGGGCGCGTTGTTCACGGAAGCGATCCGGTTCCGGCGCGCCCTGGCGGCGACCGTAATGGACCAGGACATGCAAGTGGTCGCGCAGCAGCTTTCGCGTCCGGTACAACCGGTCGACCACCCGCAGCACGTCCTGAGGTTCGCAGGGCCGCTCGATCAGCCCCCGTCCGGCGGCGACCCGTGCACCAGCCGCCTTGGCGTCCTGCGCCTGCACCGCCCAGAACCACGCCTCCTCCGCCCCGGCGAAGGGCTGGCCCTCGGCCATGAAGGGCTCGGCCCGGAGCGGAACGGCTCGGGTCGGCTGCCGGACAGGCGGAGAGGCAGACAAAGGGGTGGCGGCCGGACTCAGCATGCTGGTCTCCTTGCGGCTTCGGAATTTGAACGGGGGAAGTGCGGGAACCGCTGGAACCGGCCGGCGGTGGCGCCTTATGTTTGCGTTATGTTCCGGCTGCCACGCCCGGTCAATGGTTTTATGAAAAAGTTCCTAGGGACCGGATCGCATATCTATGAGACTATCGTCCCATGCTGAAACACACGGATATCTGGCGGGCCATCGACCGCCTCGCGGCGCAGCACGGGTTTTCCGCTTCCGGACTGGCGCGGCGCGCCGGACTGGATCCGACGACCTTCAACAAGAGCAAGCGCACGACCAGCGACGGCAAGCTGCGCTGGCCGTCGACTGAAAGCATCTCCAAGGTGCTGGACGCCACCGGCGCTTCGCTGTCGGAATTCGTCACTCTGGTCGGCGACGGCACCGGCACCAATCCGCTGCAGCGGGTTCCGGTGATCGGCTACGCACAGGCCGGGTCCGCCGGCTATTTCGACGATGCCGGTTTCCCCGCCGGCAGCGGCTGGGACGAGCTGCTTTTCCCCAGCCTGGGCGACCCCCATGCTTATGCGCTTGAGATTTCCGGCGACAGCATGGAACCGGTCTACCGCGACGGCGACACCATCATCGTCTCCCCTGCCGCACAAATCCGCCGCAACGACCGCGTCGTCGTCCGCACCAGGGGCGGCGAGGTGATGGCCAAGCAGTTGATCCGCGAAACCGCGACGAAGATCGAACTGCTGTCGATCAACCACGCCCATCCCGACCGCAGCATCCCGCTGTCGGACGTCGCCTGGATGGCAAGGATCATCTGGGCCAGCCAGTAAGGCAGACCACGGTCCGGCCGCCCCTCTCCCAGTCTTTTGCAAGATGGTATCCTGGGGGGGAAATACCTTTTCCCGCGGCCACCTATCCTAGGAAAATTAGCCTTTACAGCCAGATCCGGCAAGCGCTATCGTCCACTCCATGGACCGCGCCTCCCGCCTCGACGCCCTGCTCCGTACCCATGACGGCCGACCGCCGCAGAGCGACCTGCGGGTGGTCCTCCTCGGCGGAGAAACCCGCGCCAACGCCCTGCGCCGCGCTGCCGCCCTCCATCTGCATGAGTCGCTGGCGGCCGAGGCACGCCTCGCGGTCGCGGGCCGACGCCGGACGCAAAGCGCCGCAACCGCGCGGGCCGACGCGTGGCTGGCCCGGCTGGCCGCCACGCTGGCCCATCACCGCCGGGCGGCGGTCGCGCTCCGCGATCAGCGGAAGGCATATTCCCAGTAGAGCGCCCGCGCCCGCTCGAAACACGGCCCGGCGGCGAAGCTCCGGTCTTCCACCTTCGTCACCGGAACGCATTTGGCATGGTTGCCGGTGGAGAAGACCTCGTCGGCCTCCAGCACGTCATGCGGGGTGAGGGTGCATTCCTCCACGGTGAAGCCGTCAGCACGCAGCAGGGCGATGATGCGCTGGCGGGTGATGCCGTTCAGGAAGCAGCCGTTGGGCACCGGCGTGCGGACCACACCGTTTTTGGCGATGAAGATGTTGGAGGTCGCGAATTCCGCCACGTTCCCGATGGCGTCCAGCATGATGGCGTTCTGGAAGCCGCGCTTGCGCGCCTCGACCAGCGCCAGCCCGGCATTGGGGTACAGGCAGGCGGCCTTGGCCTCGGTCGGGGCCATGCTCGGGATCGGCCGGCGGCGGGTGGAGATGCAGGCGGCGAAGCCGGTCGGCTTCGGCAGCGGATCCTCGTAGATCGACAGGACAAAGCGCGTGCTCTCCGGGGCCGGCGAAACGAAACCGTCCTCGGCGTAGAACATCGGACGGACGTAGAGCTCCGCCTCCTTGGGGAAACGCCGGATGCCGTCCCAGCACAGCTCCTCGATCTCACCCGCGGTCACCATCGGTTCCAGCCCCATGACCTGGGCCGAGCGGATGGCGCGGGCGCAGTGGAGATCGAGGTCGGGAGCGACACCCTGGAAGGCGCGCGCACCGTCGAAGACCGTCGAAGAGAGCCACAGCGTGTGGGACAGCGGTCCGACGATCGGGGGGTTGCCCTCCACCCATTCGCCCTGGATCCAGCTCCACGCCTGCCCTGCCATGCCGCCCATGATTGCGTCCTTCCCTCGGATGATCTGTGCCTATGGTTTGGGCGCCGCCGGTTCGCGCCGCCCATTCGTGGTTCGTCGTCGATGGTGATCTCCGAAGAGCATACCCCCTCGTCGTCATCGGTCAACCGGTCCGCATGAGGGAGCGGATTGCGGAATCCGCTGTTGAAACGGGGAACTGCCTGACCGAAGCGACCAACCGACAGGAAACGAGCCATGCAAACCGCAGAGACCGGCGCCGGGACCGGCGTCCCTGGCATCCTTGCCGCCGCGCCCCGCCCTCAACCGCGTCCGAACGAGGATGTTCCGGTCGTCGATGTGCCGATCACCGACAACCCGGACCTGCCCGACCCGGGCGGCCCCGGCAGCACCGATGTACCGGTTCCCGGCAGCGATCTGCCGCCCTCGCGGCCGACCGACCCGGATTTCATCTGATCGATACCCGTTCTGCGCCCCGCAGAGCACCATCCGACCCACGGAAGGGTTACGGTGGGAAGCCCAAAACGACGAAAGGCGGCCAGAAGGCCGCCCACTCGTAAGTACCTGATCTTTTTTAGGAAGGATGGCGCGCCCGAAGAGATTCGAACTCCTGACCCTCAGATTCGTAGTCTGATGCTCTATCCAGCTGAGCTACGGGCGCCTTGTATATCCTAACACTTAACCTACCGTCTGCCGCGGCGTCGGAGTGTTCCCCCGGCGTCGAGGCGCGCAACCTACTCAAATCCTTCATCCTGCGCAAGCGCTTTTCGCGAAGAAAAGACACATGTCGAAAAGATGGATTCCGGTGGCCCCCAGACGACAAAAGCCACCCGAAGGTGGCCTTGCTTGTCATGCTGCGGAGGATGGCGCGCCCGAAGAGATTCGAACTCCTGACCCTCAGATTCGTAGTCTGATGCTCTATCCAGCTGAGCTACGGGCGCCTTGTATATCCTGACATCCACCGTCTGTCCCCGGCGTCGGCGGCAGGCCGTCGGCGTCGAGGCGCGCAACATACTCAAACACCCCCTGCCCCGCAAGCGCTTTTTTCGACGATTTTCGCCAAGCCTTCGGGGAGCGGCCCGATCACGCAAAGCACCCCGGATTGCCGGGCGGCGGCGGCTGGGTTATACAGTCCGCTTGCTGTTTCTGGAGAGTCAGTCCCGTGGCCGAAGCCCCCTTCAACAAGCATTTCCCGGTGTCCTGGGAAGAGCTCCACCGCAATGCCAAGGCGCTGGCCTGGCGCCTGATCGACCGCGGCCCGTGGAAGGGCATCATCGCGATCACGCGCGGCGGCATGGTTCCCGCGGCGATCATCGCGCGCGAGCTCGAGATCCGGATGATCGACACCGTCTGCGTCTCCAGCTACGACCATCAGAACCAGCGCGAGGCGATGGTGCTGAAGGGGGTCGAGGGCGCCAATGCCGGCGACGGCGAGGGCTGGCTGATCATCGACGACCTGGTCGATACCGGCAAGACCGCGGTGGTCGTGCGCAAGATGCTGCCCAAGGCGCATTTCGCAACCGTCTACGCCAAGCCGGCTGGCCGGCCGCTGGTCGACACCTTCATCACCGAAGTCAGCCAGGACACCTGGATCCATTTCCCCTGGGACATCGAACTGCAATTCTCGCAGCCGATCGCCAAGCAGCGGAACGGCTGACGCCAAACGGTTGATGCGGCACCTCAGCCGCGGTCTCCGCCGGTTTCGCGGTGGCCGCGGCATACGGGCCGGCCATATCGAAGAGCATCACAAAAAATTTACCGTTCCCGGACTACAACCGGGCTCACGGAACGTCCGCGCCCGCCTGCCTCACATCATCGCTTCACAACACCGCGTCCCAACTCGCGCATGACCGACGACCCATCTGGCGACACCCGCCCGGACGAGCCTCACCAGGACGAGTTGCGGCGGAAGATCGACGCGCTGGTCACCCGGCTGCCGGCCAGCCTCGTCTACAGCCTCCTCAGCGAGATCGAGGGCATGGACAGCGAGCCGGCCGACCGCGTCCAGCTCGTCCGCCAATATGTCATCGAGTATCTGAACCGCCAGCGCACCAACCGGGCCCGGCGCCTGTTCACCAACCTGTTCGAAGCCTTCCTGATCGACGACGACGTGCTGTACCATGCCGGCGTCGTCATCCCCGGCATGCTGCAGCGGGTCGATGTCGGCGCCTTGTGGGAGGCGATGAGCCGCGACGCCTTTCCGCTGCTGGCGGTCGAGGCGCAGGAGATGTTGGACGAGATGGCACGCGGCGACGTGATCGACCGCGTGCTGCGCTCCCCCGTCGCCATGGTGATGAAGGAGCGGATGCGCGTCGCAGCGGTCAGGCATCTGGACACCGTCCTGACCAACAAGAAGGCGGTGGACGAGTTGCTGGCCGGACTGTCGCGCAACCGGCCGCGCCGTACCCGGCTGATGTCGGGCTTCCTGGAAAAGACGCCGGCCATCGACATCGGCACGCTGCGGCTGATGCATCTGATCCTGGCCAATGCCGAAGGCGCGGTGAAGCCGGTCGCCGACCGGCTGGAGGATTTCCCGGCATCCTGCGCCGACGAGGCGGAGGCGAACCGGATGGCCGACCGCCTGCTGGACGCGACGGACCAACTGCGCGACCGCTGCGGCGACGATCTGGCGAACCTGCTGCCGTTGTCGGTGGTGACGACGAAGCGCAACTACGCCGTCGCCGCGCTCTACATCCGTCAGAGCGGTGTCGATCCCGGCCGCGGCGACGCCGTGACCGCGGCGCTGACCGGCCATTTCATCGGGGTCACCCGGGCGCTGACCGCGGCGCTGAGCGTCGTGCTCAAGCTGAACGACCGCGTTCCCGGCTCCGCCATCCGCCCCAGCGCCAAGGAGAAGGCGCGGCTGGAGGCCCTGGTACAGCGGCTGGACCAGCTGGTCCACGCCGCGACATCCTCCGGCCTGATGGAGGACCGGCGCAGCGAACCCGCCTTCCGCAACGCCTGGACCCAGGCGGCGAAGATCATCGGTTCGCGCGTCACCACCGTGGCGCTGGAACGCTCCGCCCAGGCCGCCGCCGCCCGGCGCCAGCCCGTCATCGACCATGCCGACATCGTCTGGCTGAACCGCTTGCTGTGGCGCTGGCAGGCGATGTCGCGCGAGTTCGGATTCGAGACCTACGACCTGGTGAAGTGGCGCGAGACCCTGCTGGAAGAGATGCGCGCCAACGTCGAGAAGGCGATGAAGTTCGAGGAGACCGACCCGCTCGACGAACGGATGGAGCATCTGCTGCGCGTCAATGCGCTGGCCGGCGTGTTCGGCCAGCGGGTCAGCGGCTGGATCCCGACCTTCAGCCAGAACATGACCCGCCTGCTGTCGCACCGGCTGGAACGCGGCGGCACGCTTGGCACCGACGAACAGGCCATCATCGACGACCTCGTCGCCACCGCCCGCACCGAGGTCGGCAAGTCGCGCTACTGGAAGAGCAACGAGCTGATGGACCTGATCGAGCTGTCGGAGCGGACGCGGCAGGTGGGCTGACCACCCCCTCTACAACAGTCCGGACGACCGGTGCCGCGGGTCGAGCCAGTCGCGCAAGCCATCCCCCAGCATCGTCAGCCCCATCACGCCGAGCGCGATCGCCACGCCGGGGAAGACCGCCTGCAGGGGGGCGGTGAACAGGTGGGTCTGCGCATCGCCCAGCATCTTGCCCCAGCTCGGGCTCGGCGGCTGGATGCCGAGCCCGAGATAGCTCAGCGCCGCCTCGTTGACGATGGCGACGGCGAACAGGACGGTGGCCTGCACCACGACGATGCCGGCGATGTTGGGCAGCACATGCACCAGCGTCACCGACAGCGGCCCGCGACCCAGCGCCAGCGCGGCGCCGACGAAGGGCCGCCGCCACACCGCCAGCGCCGCTCCGCGGGTGACACGCGCCAACACCGCGGCGTTGAACAGCGCCAAGGCCAGCACGACGTTGACCGCCCCGGCGCCGAGCACCGCGGTCAGCAGGATCGCCGACAGCACGGCGGGAAAGGCGAAGACCAGATCGCCAAGCCGCGCCACCACCTCGTCCCCCCAGCGCCCCAGCGCGGCGGCCAGCAGCCCGAGCGGCACCCCGCCGAGCAGCCCGAGCCCTACCGCAGCCGCTCCCACCGCCAGCGAATTGCGGGCTCCGACCATGATCATCGACAGCACGTCCCGCCCAAAATGGTCGGTTCCGAGCCAGTGCGCGGCGCTCGGCGGCTTCAGCCGGGCGAGCACGCGGATCTGTTCGGCCGGATAGGGGGTCCACAGCAGCGACAGCAGCGCCAGCGCCACCAGCAGCGCGGTCAGCACGGCGCCAAGGCGCAGGGAGAGGGGAAGCCGCGCCCTCACGACGCCCCTCCCTTCGGCCGCGGATCGGCAAGCGCGCAGGCGATGTCCACCAGGGCGTTCACCACCACCACGAACAGCGCCAGCAGCACGACCACCCCCTGCACGACGATCAGGTCGCGCTGGCCGATGGCCTGGTAGAGCAGGCGTCCCAGCCCCGGCAGGGTGAAGACATTCTCCACCACCACCGCACCGGCGACCAGGAAGGAGATCTGCAACCCCAGCACCGTCGCCACCGGGATCAGGGCGTTGGGCAGGGCGTGGCGCAGGAGCACGGCGACCCGGCCCACCCCCTTGGCGCGGGCGGTGCGGACATGGTCCTCGCCCAGCGTGTCGAGCACGGCGGTACGGGTGACGCGGGCGAGGATGGCGGCCTCCGGCACGGCCAGCGCCAGCGCGGGCAGGACCAGCGCATGCAGCGCCGGACCGATGCCGCCATCCCAGCCGGGAAAGCCTCCGGCCGGAAACCAGTGCAGCGTCAGGGAGAACAGCAGGATCAGCAGGATCGCGATCCAGAAGCTGGGCATCGACACGCCGAACTGCGCGAAGCCCAGCACCGCCCAGTCGCCGCCCCTGCCCCGCCGCGCCGCGGCCAGCAGGCCGAGCGGCAGGGCGGCCAGCGTGCTGAGCGCCAGCGCCAGCAGGGCCAGCGGCAGGGTGACCGCCAGCCGCTCCGCCACCAGCTCGGCGACCGGGCGTGCATAGGTCAGGCTAACGCCGAGGTCGCCGCGGGCCAGCCCGCCGACCCAGTGCAGGTAGCGGACCGGAACCGGCTGGTCGAGCCCCATCTGGGAACGCAGCGCCGCCAGCGTGTCCGGCTGCGCGTTGACGCCCAGCATCAGCAATGCCGGGTCGCCCGGCACCAGTTGCAGCACCGCGAAGACCGCGACGGTGGCGAGCCAGACGGTGACGATCAGGCTGAACAGCCGTCGCAGCAGGAAGGCGAGCACCGGGGCGATCCTTACTTGCCCGACATCATCATTGATCCAGCCTCACCGGCCCGCCCTCACTTCCAGGCGGCGGCGGTGACGTCGTTGGCCTGGACCGGGCGGTTCACCCAAAGGCCGGTCAGCGACGCCTTCTGCACCGTCACCGACGGCAGCATGAAGAGGAAGCCGTTGACCGCATCCTCCGCCAGGATCCTCTGCTCCTCGCCATACAGCGCATTGCGCTTCGCGGCATCCTGGGTGCGGTTCAGCTCGTCGTTCAGGGCGTTGAAGCGGTCGCTCCGGTAATTGAAGTAGTAGTCGGGGCGGGCATAGATGTCGATGTCCAGCGGTTCGGTGTGGGCGATCATCGACAGGTCGTAATCCTTGCCCTTGAACACCTTCTCCAGCCAGGAGGCCCATTCCATCGGCTCGATCTTCGCGCGGATGCCGACTTCGGCCAGCATGGCGGCGACCAGTTCGCCGCCTCGCCGGGCATAGGGCGGCGGCGGCAGGCGCAGCGTCGTGTCGAAACCGTCGGGATAGCCGGCCTCGACCAGCAGCGCCTTCGCCTTTGCCGGATCGTAGGGATAGAGCCCGGTCAGGTCGACATAGCCTTCGCGGTGCGGCGGGAAATGGCTGCCGATGGCGGCGCCGTTGCCGTACAGCACGCCCTCGATCAGTGTCTTGCGGTCGATGGCATGGGCCATGGCCCGGCGGACGCGGACATCGTCGAAGGGCTTGCGGGCGTTGTTGGTGGACAGCACCGTCTCGCCCTCGGTCGAGCCGACCATGACGGTGAATTTCGGGTCGCTGCGGAACTCGGCCAGCGCCTCGTAGGTGCTGAACAGGGTGAAGGCATCGACGTCGCCGGCCTTCAGGGCTGCGACCTGGGCGGCGGGATCGCTGATGAAGCGGAAGGACACCCGGTCCAGCTTCGGCTTCACGCCGTCATAGTCCGGGTTGCGGACCAGCACCACCCGGTCGCCGGCAACCCAACGCTCGAACTTGAAGGGGCCGGTGCCAACCGGCTTCTGCTTGTTGGTCGCCGCCGTCTCCGGGGCGACGATGGCGGCGTCGCCGCTGGCCATATGGAACAGGAAGAGGCCGTCGGGCCGCGACAGCGTGACCACCGCCGTCTTGGGGTCGGGGGTCTCCACGGAGGCGATCGGGGTGAAATAGGCCTTCTGGGCGTTGACCGACGACGCCGCGCGGGCCCGGTCCAGCGTGAACTTCACGTCGGCCGAATCGGCGGCGCTGCCGTCATGGAACTTCGCGCCGGGCCGCAGGCTGAAGCGGTAGGTCAGCCCGTCTTCCGACACGGACCAGCGTTCCGCCAGGCCGGGAACCAGCCTGCCGTCGGCATCGACCCGCAGCAAAGGCTCGAACAGGTTGGCGTAGGTGACTTCCTTGATGGCGCCGGCCGCCCCGGCAGTGGGGTCCAGATGCGGCGGCTCCAGCGCCATGCCGACCACGAGGTCGGTGCGCGGCTGGGCCGTGGCCGGACCGGCGGCCAATTCGGCGGCCAATGCCAATGCTGCGAAAGCCGCCAGGGTGAAGCCCTGCTTGGCGATGGACATGATGGCAAAACTCCCCCGTCTCGTCGTTGCCGACGGTCTCTTTGCCGCGATGATGCGGTGCGGCGCGGGAGAGCGCAAGCACGGCCCACTGGCATTCCGATGGGCCGCAGCGGATCAGGCGGCGCCCGGCACGCCCTTCGAGGTGGAATATTCGAAATGCAGCGCCTCGCCCGGATAGACCAGCGAGCGGATGGCGTGGGCGGCCTGGGCCGCCTCGGCGAAGCCGCAGAGGATCAGCTTCAGCTTACCCGGATATGTGGCGATGTCGCCGATGGCGAAGATCCCCGGCACGTTGGTGGCGCAGCCGGGCTGGGCCACGGCGATGTGGCTGCGCTCCAGATCGAGGCCCCAGTCGGCGATGGGTCCGAGATTCATCGACAGGCCGAAGAAGGCCAGCATCGCGTCGGCCGGCAGCGCCTTCTCCTCGCCGTCGAGCGTGGCGACGCGGACCGCGGTCAGCTGCCCGTTCTCGCCGTCCAGGCCGGACAGCTGGTAGGGCACCACCATGTCGATCCTGCCGTCACGGACCAGCGCGTCCATGCGGGCGACGCTTTCCGGCGCGGCACGGAACTTCGGACGGCGGTGGACGACATAGACCCGCTCGGCCACGTCGGCCAGCGACAGCGCCCAATCGACCGCGCTGTCGCCGCCGCCGGCGATCACCACTTTCTTGCCGGCGAAGTCCTGGCGGCGGCGCACCATGTAGAAGACCGACTTGCCCTCATACGCCTCCAGCCCGTCGAGCGGCGGACGGTTGGGGCCGAAGGCGCCGCTGCCGGCGGCGATGATCACCGCCTGGGCGTCGATCTTCGTGCCGATGCTGGTTTCCACCAGCCAGCGTCCATCATCCTGGCGGGTCAGCTTTTCCACCTGCTGGCCCAGATGATAGGTCGGCGCGAAGGGAGCCGCCTGTTCGGCCAGCCGGTCGATCAGGTCGGCAGCCTCGATGGAGGGATGGGCTGGGATGTCGTAGATCGGCTTTTCCGGGTAGAGCGCCGTGCATTGGCCGCCGACCATGTCCAGCGCGTCCACCACATGGCAGCGCATCTTCAGCATGCCGCATTCGAACACGGCGAACAGTCCGACAGGACCGGCGCCGACGATGACGACGTCGGTGGTGAGGACATCGGTGCTGGAAGCGGTCTGCGACATGAAAGCCTGTTCCTTGGGGACGGGTGGGCAGTTGAGACTCGAAGGCGGATGGATGGACCTTCCATTGTCCGCATTTCCCGGCCGGGTCAACCCCCAGCAAGGGGAAAGCGGCCCCGTGTCGCGCGTCCCGCATGTCTCGGCATGAGAGGGCGGCGGGCATTCGTAGGATTTTGGGCAAATTCGCTTAAATTTGTTGATTGCAGCCCGCCCCGGCAAGGCGGACAGTGACAGGGTTCCCCAGCCTGGGAGCCGGTCGGGTGGAGGTCCGGAATGAAGGAATTGCGGTGTCTGGTCTTCACCGACCAGGAAGTCATCCGGGCCGTGCTGGACCGCCGCCGCCGGGTGAAGGATCCCTTGCCGGTCGGCACCGTGTCCGGTGTCCTCTACCACAAGCCCGAAGGGCGCGAGCAGGAGGGCATCGAGACCCGTCTGACCGTCACCGGCGACGACGGCACCGTGACCGAACTGGCGCTGTCCGACACCGAGGTGACGGCCGCGCTGGTCGGCTATTGCATGGGCCGGCGCATTCCCCTGCCGGTGGCGTCCGACAAGATGCTGCACCTGATCAACGGCGCGTTGACGCTCATGATCACCATGAACTTCAACAAGGCGCCCCGGCTGGTAATGGCCGCGGGGTCGGCTGAGGGACCGGCCGGACCCGCAGCCGACCGGCTGTCGCCCAAACGGCGGATCGGCCGGTAACCCATCCTTCTTTCCGGCTTGCAGGCGGGCGGCGGCTTCGCACAGTATCCGCGCCATGCCGGACACGTCCCCCCATGGCCCCCATGCCCCCCACGTCGTCGTCATCCCGCTTTCCGACGAGGCCGCCACCGCGGCGCTGGCCCGCCGGCTGGCCGCCATCCTGCGCCCCCGCGACCTCGTGGCCCTGCGTGGCGACCTCGGCGCCGGCAAGACCGCGCTGTCGCGGGCGCTGATCTGCGGCGTCACCCATGAGGATGCCGAGGTGCCGTCGCCCACCTTCACGCTGGTGCAGACCTACGACACTGCCATCGGCCCGGTCTGGCATTTCGACCTCTACCGCCTGTCCGGTCCGGACGAGGTCCATGAACTGGGCTGGGACGATGCGCGGGCCGAAGCCGTCGCGCTGGTGGAGTGGCCGGACCGGCTGGGGCCGCTGCTGCCGCCCGACCGGGTCGAGGTGATGCTGGAGCATGCCGGCCCCGATATCGGCCCGGATGCCCGACGCGCCACGCTGACCGGCCATGGCGCGCTTGCCGCGCGGATCGCCGCCGCCGACTGGACGCCGTGATGCCTGTGGCCCTGTCAAAGCGGGAGGCGGAAATCGCCGCCTTCCTTGCCGCCCACGGCCTGTCCGCCGCGATGCGGGAGCCGCTGGCCGGCGATGCGTCGGCCCGCCGCTACGAGCGCATCCACAAGCCGGACGGCGGCACGCTGATCCTGGTCGACACGCCGGTTCCCGCCGAGGATCTCGTCCCCTTCATCGCCATCGGCAGCGAGTTGGCCGCCATCGGTCTGTCGGTTCCCACCATCCTCGCATCGGATGTGGAACGAGGATTGGCAATCCAGGATGATTTCGGAAGCGAAACCTTTACCCGCCTGCTGGCGGACGGTGCCGACCCGTGGCCGCTCTACGAACTGGCGACCGATGCGCTGATCGCGATCCATCGCGACTGGCCCGTCGACGTCGCGGAACGGCTCGCCCTGCCGGTCTATGACCCCGCCCTGTTCCTGGCGCAGACCGGGCTGTTCATCGATGCGTATGTCCCGGTTGCGCTCGGCCGCCCCGCAAGCGACAAGGAACGTTCCGAATTCGAAACAGCTTGGCGCGCGGTTCTGGAGCCGGCCTGCGCCGGGACGCCGTCGCTGCTGCTGCGCGACTACCATGTCGACAATGTGATGCGGCTGCCTCGGCCTGGGGTGAGTGCTGCCGGGTTGATCGATTTCCAAAGCGCCGGTTGGGGGCCGCAGGCCTACGACCTCGTCTCCCTGCTCGAGGATGCGCGGCGCGACGTGGCGCCCGATCTGGCGGAGGCGATGGTCGCACGCTATCTCGACGCCTTTCCTGCCACCGATGCCGCCGCCTTCCGCCGCGCCATGGCTGTGCTGGGCGCGGCGCGCCATACCCGGATCGTCGCCATCTTCGTCCGTCTGGCGGTAAGCCAGGGCCGCCGCTCCTATCTTGTCCATCTGCCACGGGTGTGGCGCCTGCTGGAAACGCAGCTGGCGAAGCCGGAGCTTGGCCCGGTCGCCGCCTGGTTCGACCGCCACCTGCCATCCGATTCCCGTGCCGCCCTGGCCGTTCCGGAGACGCCGTGAACATGACCTTGACCGTTCCCGATACCGCGATGGTGCTTGCCGCCGGCAAGGGCCTGCGCATGCGGCCGCTGACCGACCACCGGCCGAAACCGCTGATCCCGGTGCTCGGCCGGCCGATGCTGGACCATGCGCTCGACCGGCTGGCCGCGGCCGGCGTGGCCAAGGCGGTGGTCAACAGCCACTATCTCGGCGCTATGATCGGCGATCACCTGAAAAGCCGGGCGGCGGAGAATCCAAGCTGGCCGGCCATCGCCCTCTCGCCGGAAGAGACGCTGCTGGAGACCGGCGGCGGGGTGAAGAAGGCGCTGCCCCTGCTGGGCGCCGCGCCGGTCTATACCGTCAACGCGGACATCTTCTGGCTCGACGGACCGATCCCGGCATTGCGCCGCCTCGCCGCCTATTGGAACCCGGCGGAGATGGACGCGCTGCTGCTGATGATGGCGACGACCAAGTCGGTCGGCTATGACGGGCCCGGCGACTATCACATGGACCCGCTGGGCCGGCTGACCCGCCGCGGCGAACTCGAACTGGCCCCCTTCGTCTATGCCGGCGTCCAGATCGTGAAGCCGGAGCTGTTCGCAGCGGACACCCCCGACGGCGCCTTCTCCACCAACCGCATCTGGGACCGGGCGCAGCAGGCAGGCAGGCTCTTCGGCCTCGCCCATGACGGGCTGTGGTTCCATGTCGGCACCCCCGGTGGGCTGCGGGAGGCCGAGGATCTGCTGGCCATCGGCGGCGTGCGCGCGGTTGCCCATTGAGGGCGGCGTTCAGGTATCATCCAGTCCATCGGGTGCGTTGCCGATGATTGCCCCCTCCCCGACCCTCCCCCGCTGTGCGGGAGAGGGTGCCTTCTGCGAAGTGGCGGCAGTTCCCTCCACCGCCAAAAGCGGGGGAGGGTTAAGGAGGGGGCAATCGGCGCCCGCACCAACAAGCACCAATCCGGACAGTCCATGACCCACCCCAAAGTC
This sequence comes from Azospirillum thiophilum, assembly GCF_001305595.1. Classification (NCBI taxonomy): domain Bacteria; kingdom Pseudomonadati; phylum Pseudomonadota; class Alphaproteobacteria; order Rhodospirillales; family Azospirillaceae; genus Azospirillum; species Azospirillum thiophilum. The sequence goes on along the minus strand of NZ_CP012401.1, from coordinate 1,131,629 downwards.
TACAGCATCCCCTCCGGTGCGCCCTTCGTCGACATGCTGGCGGCGGGGATCATGGAGCGGGTCGGCGGCGACCCGATGGCGCTGGCCGGGGTGACGGTGCTGCTGCCGACCCGGCGCGCCTGCCGGTCGCTGCAACAGGCCTTCCTGCGCCGCTCCGGCGGACAGCCGACGCTGCTGCCGCGGATGGCACCGCTGGGCGAGTTGGACGCCGGCGACCTAAGCCTGACCGAGGAGGAACTGCCGGACCTCCCGCTCGACCTGCCCGAAGCAATCTCCCCGCTAAGCCGGCAGATGACGCTGGCGCGGCTGGTCTTGGCCAGCACGTTATCGGCAACGACAGCTCAGGCGGTACGCCTTGGAGCCGACTTGGGTCGGTTGATCGATGCCGTGTGGACGGAACGTGTTGGTTTCGAGCGGCTCCACACCCTTGTTCCCGATGATTACGCGGAGCACTGGAAGAAAACCCTGGAGTTTCTCAACATTGTCACCGAGGTCTGGCCCGCCATACTCGAGTCGAGCGGCGAGACCGACCCGGCCCAACGCCGAAACCTGGCGCTGGAGACGCAGGCCGCACTCTGGCAGGCCGCCCCGCCGCCGGGGATGGTGATCGCCGCCGGCTCCACCGGTTCCATCGTCGCGGCGTCGGACCTGCTGTCGGTCATCGCCCGGCTGCCGCAGGGGGCGATGGTGCTGCCCGGCCTCGACCAGGACGCCGACGACACCATCTGGCAGGCGATCGAACAGGACGAATCCCACCCGCAGCACGGCCTGTCGCAGTTGATCCGGCATCTCGGCGTCGAGCGGGACGAGGTGCGGGCCTGGACCGACGTGGCGGAGCCGCGCGGCGCCCGTGCCCGCCTGATCGCCGAAGCGATGCGGCCCGCGGCGACGACCGAGGGCTGGCGCGAGCTGTCGGGGCTGGACGCGTCGGCGCTGACCGGCCTGACCCGCATCGACGCCGCCACGTCGGAGGAAGAGGCGCAGGTCATCGCCCTGCTGATGCGCCATGCGCTGGAAACCCCGACCCGCACCGCGGCCCTGATCACCCCCGACCGCAACCTCGGCCGCCGGGTCGCCATGGCGCTGGCACGCTGGGGGATCCTGGTCAACGACTCGGGCGGCCAGCCGCTCGCCCACACCGCGGTCGGCACCTATCTCCGGCTGACGGCGGAGCTGGCGGCGAGCCGCGTCCATCCGCTGGCCCTGCTGGCTCTCGCCAAGCATCCGATGGCCGCTGGAGGCCGCGACTCGGGGGATTTCCGCGCCGCCGTCCGCGCGCTGGAACGGGTGGTGCTGCGCGGCCCCCGCCCGGCGGAGGGCTTCGATGGCGTGCTGGCCGCGCTGGAGCAGGCCGACCGCTTCGACCATGAGGACCAGCAGGGCTTCCTGCGGGAGTGGCTGATCGACATCGGCCGGCGCGCCGCCCCCTTCCTGGAGGCGTTGAATGGCGAGACTCCGCTGGCCGACCTGCTGCGCGCCCATGTCGCCTTCTGCGAGGCGCTGGCCGCCGACCATGAGCAGGAGGGCAAGGACCGCCTCTGGCGCCAGGACGACGGCGAGGAGGCGGCGCGCTTCCTGGCGGATCTGCTGGAGGCGGCCGAGGGCTTCCCGGCGATCCCGGCCAAGGATTACCCGGCGCTGCTGGACGCGCTGATGAGCGCACGGGCGGTGCGTCCCCGCTATGGCCTGCACCCGCGCCTGTTCATCCTGGGGCCGATGGAAGCGCGGCTCCAGCATCTCGACCTGACCATCCTGGGCGGGCTGAACGAGGGGACATGGCCGCCGGCAGCATCCGCCGATCCCTGGATGTCGCGGCCGATGCGGCGCGATTTCGGCCTGCCCAGCCCGGAACGGCTGGTCGGCATGTCGGCCCACGACTTCGCCCATGCCTGCGGCGCACCGGAGGTGGTGCTGACCCGCGCCGCACGGGTGGAGGGCACGCCGACCGTGCCGTCGCGCTGGCTGCTGCGGCTGGAAACCGTGCTGAAGGCGCTGGACATGGACGGCGTGGTGGAGGAGCGCGGGGCCGGCTGGCTCGCCTGGGCGCGCGGGCTGGACGAGCCGGACCGGGTGCAGCCGGTCGGCGCCCCCGAACCGCGCCCGCCGCTGTCCGCCCGCCCGCGCAAGCTGTCGGTGACGGAGATCGAGACCTGGATGCGCGACCCCTACGCCATCTATGCCCGCCACGCCCTGCGGCTGCGCGCGCTTGACCCGATCGCCGCCGATCCCGGCGCGTCCGACCGCGGCCAGATCATCCACGACACGCTCGACGCCTTCGTCCGCGAGCATCCGGGCCCGCTGCCCCATGATGCGCTGGACCGGCTGATCGCGCTGGGACGGGACCGTTTCGGCCCGCTGCTGCGCAGCCATCCCGACGTCTGGGCCTTCTGGTGGCCGCGCTTCGAGCGGGTCGCCGCCTGGTTCGTCGATCTGGAGCGCGAGCGCCGTCCCCGCCTCCGCCCGCTGGCGACCGAGGTGCCGGGCCGGCTGGAGTTGTCCGGCCCCGGCGGCCCCTTCACCCTGACCGCCAAGGCCGACCGCATCGACCGCGGCCCCGACGGGCTGGTCGTCATCGACTACAAGACCGGCACCCCGCCCGGCACGCGCGAGATCGAGCTCGGCTTCGCCCCGCAGTTGCCACTGGAGGCCGCCATCGCCACCGCCGGCCGTTTCAGCGGCATCGATGCCGCTCCGGTGGCCGAGCTGACCTTCTGGCGCCTGTCCGGCGGCGACCCGGCCGGCGAGGAAAAGCCGGTCAAGGGCGATCCCGCCGCGCTGGCCGAGGAGGCGAAGGCCGGGCTGGAGGCGCTGATCGCCCGCTTCGACGACCCCGACACCCCCTACCGCTCCCGCCCGCGCCCGGCGATGGCGCCGCGCTACACCGACTACGCCCATCTCGCCCGCGTCCAGGAATGGTCGGCCGGCGGTGGGGAGGGAGAAGGCTGAGCATGACCGACACTCTCGGCAATAGCGCGACCGACCTGCTCGCCCGCACCCTGCCGCCCGACCCCAACGTGGCACAGCGGCAGGCGTCCGATCCGACCGCCTCGGTGTGGGTGGGGGCGTCGGCCGGCTCGGGCAAGACCAAGGTGCTGACCGACCGGGTGCTGCGGCTGATGCTGGCCGGGACGCCGCCGGCGCGCATCCTGTGCCTGACCTTCACCAAGGCGGCCGCCGCGGAGATGGCGATCCGCATCAACCGCACGCTGGGCCTGTGGGCGACCCTGCCCGACGACGGGCTGGAGGACAGGCTGGCCGACCTGTGCGGCGAACGGCCGTCGGTCGAGGCGCGGCTGAATGCAAGGCGGCTGTTCGCCCAGGTGGTCGACTGCCCCGGCGGCATGAAGATCCAGACCATCCACGCCTTCTGCCAGTCGCTGCTGCGCCGCTTCCCGCTGGAAGCCGAACTGGCGCCGCATTTCGACGTGATGGACGACCGCACCGCCGACGGGCTGCTGACCGAGGCGCGCGACGCCGTGCTCCACGCCGGCCGGACCGAGCCGGACCGCCCGCTCGGCCGCGCCATGGCTCGGCTGACCGCCGACCTGAACGCCGAGGATTTCGCCGGCCTGCTGGCCGAACTGGCCGGCCAGCGCGGGCAGATCGAGAAGCTGCTCGAGTCCCATGGCGGCCTGGACGGGCTGGTCGACGCCATCCACGACACCCTCAACGTGCCGCCCGGCGTCACCGAGGAGTCGATCCTCGCCCATGCCTGCCACGACGACCGCTGCGACCCGCCGGCCCTGCGCGAGGCCTGCCGGGCGCTGTCCGGCGGCAGCGCCGGCGACCAGGAGCGCGGCATCGCCATCCAGCAGTGGCTGGACGCCGCCGACCGCCGGGTTCGCGCCTTCGAGGCCTACAAGCGCCTGTTCCTGACCGCCGAGGGCAGCCCGCGCAAGACGCTGATCACCAAGAAGCCGGCAACCGCCTGTCCCCAGGCGCTGGCCGCCCTGCAGAAGGAGGCGGAGCGGCTGGTCGAGATAGCGGAGCGGGTGAAGGCCGCCGGGGTCGCCGCCTCCACCACCGCGCTGCTGACGCTGGCGCAGGCGATGCTGGAGGCCTACCGCGAGCGCAAGGCGGCGCGCGCGCTGCTGGATTACGACGACCTGATCCTGGCGGCCAACCGGCTGCTGGGCGGCAAGGACGGCACGGCGGCGCGGGTGCCCTGGGTGCTCTACAAGCTGGACGGCGGCCTGGACCATATCCTGATCGACGAGGCGCAGGACACCAACCCCGACCAGTGGGCCATCGTCGCCGCGCTCGCCGGTGAGTTCTTCGCCGAGCTGGAGGCGGCGGCCCCCGACGGCAAGATCCGCACCGTCTTCGCGGTGGGCGACGAGAAACAGTCGATCTTCAGCTTCCAGCGCGCCGATCCGGCGGAATTCGCTCGCATGCGTTGCCATTTCCAGGACAAGGCTGAAACGGCGGAACGGCTGTGGTCGGGGGTGGATCTCGACATCTCCTTCCGCTCGACATCCGCGGTTCTGGAGACGGTGGACGCCGTGTTCGCCATCGACCGCGCCCGCGACGGCGTGGCGTCCGACGCCAGCCCGGTCATCCGCCACCGCGCCTTCCGCCGCGGACAGGCCGGCCTGGTCGAGCTGTGGCCGCCGGTGAAGCCGGCGGAGGTGGTGGAGACGACGGCCTGGGCGCCTCCGGTGGCCCGCGAAGCCACCGATTCGCCGTCGGCCCGCCTCGCCTCGGTCATCGCGGCGACGGTGCATCGCTGGATCGACAGCGGGGAAAGGCTGGAGGCCAAGGGCCGGCCGGTTCAGCCCGGCGACGTCATGGTGCTGGTCCGCCGCCGCACCGCCTTCGTCACCGAACTGGTCCGCGCGCTGAAGGACCGCGGCGTGCCGGTGGCCGGAGTCGACCGCATGGTGCTGACCGAACAGCTCGCCGTCATGGATCTGGTGGCGCTGGCCGACTTCCTGCTGCTGCCAGACGACGACCTGACATTGGCCACCGTGCTGAAGGGACCGCTGATCGGCTTGACCGAGGAGGAGCTGTTCCGCGTCGCCCATGGCCGGCGCGGCACGCTGTGGCGCGCGTTGGTGGCGCTGGCGGAGACCGAGCCGGATTTCCGCCCGGCCCGGCGCTATCTGGGCGACCTGCTGGCACGCACCGACTTCTCGGCACCCTATGAGCTGTTCGCCGGCCTGCTGAACCGGCCCTGCCCGGCCGACACCCGCTCGGGACGCCGGGCGATCCTGAAGCGGCTCGGCCCCGACGCGCAGGATCCGCTGGAGGAATTCCTGGCCGTCTGCCTCGCCTTCGAGAAGACGGAACCGCCGTCGCTGCAGAATTTCCTCGCCTGGCTGGCGGCCAGCGACGCGGAGATCAAGCGCGAGCTGGAACAGGGCGGCGGCACCGTGCGGATCATGACCGTCCACGGGTCCAAGGGGTTGCAGGCGCCGATCGTCTTCCTGCCCGACACGCTGGGCAGCCCGACCCAGAGCCCGCCGATCCTGTGGCCGGACGAGTCCTGCCCGGTGCCGCTGTTCGCCGCACGGCGCAGCCAGGAGGACGCGCTGAGCGCCGAGGCGCGGGCACGGGCCAACCGGCGGCGCGACCAGGAATACCGCCGGCTGCTCTATGTCGCACTGACGCGGGCCGAGGACCGGCTCTACATCTGCGGCCACCAGGGCAAGCGCGAGCCGTCCGACGACTGCTGGTACCGGCTGGTCGAGGAGGCGATGCGCGGGAACGGCGTGCCGCATCCCTTCGACTTCACCGGCTTGTGCCCCGACGGCTGGGCCGGCGAGGGCTGGCGGCTGGTCGGCGCCCAGACCGCCGCGGTGCCGCGCCATGTCGAGAGCGAGGACAGCATCACCGCGGCCCCGCCACCGCCCTGGATCGCCGAGCCGGCGCCGGTCGAGCCGGAACCGTCGCGCCCCCTCACCCCGTCGCGCCCCGATGGCGAGGAGCCGGCGGCGCGCTCCCCGCTCGGTGCCGACGACGGCCAGCGCTTCCGCCGCGGTCTGCTGGTTCACCGGCTGCTGCAGACCCTGCCCACTCTGGCCGAGGCGGCGCGGGAGGCCGCCTGCCGCCGCTTCCTCGCCCGGCCGGCGCACCAGTTGACCGCCGAACAGCAGGACGCCATCGCGCGCGAGACGCTGGCGGTGCTGAGCCATGCGGAGTTCGCGCATCTGTTCGGCCCGGACTCGCGGGCGGAGGTGCCGCTGGTCGGCGTGGTGGCGCTGGGCGACGGCAGCCGGGCGCTGGCCGGGCGCATCGACCGGCTGGCGCTGGCCGGGGACACGGTGTGGATCGCCGACTACAAGACCAACCGGCCGCCTCCTCGGGATCTGGAAGACGTTCCAATGGTTTACCGCCGTCAGATGGCGGCCTACCGCGAGGCGCTGCGCGCCGTTTACCCCGGCCGCCGGGTGCGTTGCGTGCTGCTGTGGACCGACGGTCCCTTCACCATGGAACTGCCGCCTTCCCTGCTCGACGCGGCGGCGGCCGGGCTGGCGCCGCGGGCGGGATGACGGACGGGCGGCGGGCGGGACGTGACCCGAAAGATGGGGTGACTTGACCGGCCGTGTACCTCCGCCCTACATTTTGCTCAATTCCACTGACGGGGCGATGCCCGCCGGCCCTCCACAACCGGTCCGCGGCGCTTCCTAATCCAGGCAAGAGGTCACATGAGCACCACCATCAAGGTTACCGACGACAGCTTCGAGCAGGACGTCCTGAAGGCCAGCGGCCCGGTCCTGGTCGATTTCTGGGCGGAATGGTGCGGCCCCTGCAAGATGATCGCCCCGGCGCTCGACGAGCTGGCCGGCGAGTATGAGGGTAAGGTCACCGTCGCCAAGCTGAACATCGACGAGAACCCGGACACCCCCGGCAAGTACGGCGTGCGCGGCATCCCGACCCTGATGCTGTTCAAGGACGGCAGCGTCGCCGCCACCAAGATCGGCGCCCTGCCGAAGGGTGCGCTGTTCCAGTGGGTCGACTCGGCGCTGTAAGCCGCCACCCTCACCGGTCCAGGTAAGGAAAAGCCCTGCCACGCTCACCGCGGCGGGGCTTTTTCGTTGGGGTCCAACGCCGGCGCCCCCCCTCACTGCACCTTCTTCGCCTTCTCCTTCACCGCATCCTTACCTGCACCGGCTGCGATCTCCGCGGTGCGGGCGAGGTTGTCGGCGGCGGCACGGCCCCATTCGCTGTCGGGAGCGACGCGGCGGGCCAGCGCCCAGTCGTCGCGCGCGGCTGGCAGGTTGCCGCCCAGCGCCTTGACGTTGCCGCGCAGCAGGATCGCCTCCGGATCGCCGGGCTTCAGCTCCAGCGCCCGGTCGATGTCGGCCAGCGCCTGCCGGTGGTTCGACAATGCCTTGTTGGCCGATGCCCGGTAGAGATAGGCGTCGGCCCGCCGCGGGTCGCGGGCGAGCGCCGCATCGAGATCGGCGATGGCGTCCCAGAACCGTTCGCCTTCGGCACGGGCGAAGGCGCGGTCAATCAGCAGGTCGGTGTCGCCCGGCGTCTTGTTCAGCGCCGCGCTGTACAACCGTTCCGCCCGCCCCTGGTCGCCGGCCCGCAGCCATGCCCAGCCGGCCCGGCCGAGCAGGGAGGCCGCCGCCTTGGGATCGTCCTTGCCGAGCGTCGGCACCAGCGCCTCGATCTGAGTACCGGCCGCCTTGAAATCGCCGGCATGGAACAGCGCCAGCCCCTGGCAGAGTTTCGCGAAATCGCCACCGCCCTGCTCCTGCCAGCGCTTGGCGTCGGCCATGGCGCCGTCGGGATTCGCCTCCGCCTTGGCGACGCAGGCCTGAAGCTCGCGGTTGCGGTCCAGCCCGGACGGCGGGCCGGCGGCGGCCACAGACGGAAGCGCCAGCGCAAAGGCCAGGGCCAGAGGCAGGGCCACGAAAAACCCCAAAGCCGGGGCACCGGAAAGGTAGGGATTGCGTCGGGTCATGGTGCCTTTACACTCCGCCATCGCCGGGCGGCGCGCAAGCTCCGGAACAGGACCCGCACCAACTCCCGGCCTCACCGAGACCACCGCACCAACCGGAACCGCCCGCGATGACCGATCCCCGCCTGTTCGTGTTCGGCCTCGGCTACAGCGCCGGCGTCTTCGCCGATACGCTGCGTGCCGACGGCTGGCGCGTCGCCGCCACCTGCCGCAGCGAGGCCAAGAAGGCGGAGCTGGAGGCCCGGGGAATCGAGGCCTTCCTGTTCGACCGCGGCCGGCCGCTGGCCGACGCGGGGGCGGCGCTCGCCGGCACCACCCACCTGCTGGTCAGCGTGCCGCCGGATGCGAAGGGCGACCCGGTGCTGGACCAGCATGCCGGTGACCTCGCCGATCTGCGCACGCTGGACTGGGCCGGCTATCTGTCCACCACCGGGGTCTATGGCGACACCAAGGGCGAATGGGTCGGCGAGGCGGCATGGCTGAGACCGACCGGCGAGCGCCAGAAGCGCCGGGTGGAGGCCGAACGCGGCTGGCTGAACCTCTACCGCCACTATGGCGTGCCGATGCACCTGTTCCGGCTGGCCGGAATCTATGGTCCCGGCCGCAGCGCCATCGATTCCGTCCGCGACGGCACCGCCAAGCGGGTCGACAAGCCGGGTCAGGTCTTCTGCCGCATCCATGTGGCCGACATCGCCGCGACGCTGCGCGCCTCCATGGCCCGGCCGACGCTGGGCGCGGTCTACAATGTCGCCGACGATCTGCCCGGCCCGTCGCACGAAGTGGTGGAGTATGCCTGCCGCCTGCTGGGGCTGGAGCCGCCTCCGCTGGTCCCCTTCGATCAGGCGGACCTGTCGCCGATGGCCGCCAGCTTCTACGCCGACTCCCGCCGGGTAAAGAACGACCGCATCAAGCGGCAGCTTGGCGTCACCCTGGCCTATCCCGACTTCCGTGCCGGGCTGGAGGCGCAACTGGCGGCGGGGCTATAGGCAAACGGTCCGGCAAATGGTCAACCTAAGCTTACAAAGCAAATAACAGACATATGCCGGTAATCATAAAACCGTAACCAAGATGCGCATGGAAATAGCAAAGGTTATTTAATAATCTCCCGGGATCATGGACGTCCAGGCGAGGACAATCCCGCGAGGTGTTGGGCGCATGAGCAGCACGCCGACGGACACGACCGCCATTCTGTCCACCGGCCCGTCGACCGGCGGTCCGGTCGGGGATGGCCTGAATCAGGCTGCCTTCCGCCGCCAGATGGATGAGGTCGTCTCACGCATCCCCATGCACGCCATCCGCTCGGTCCTCAACGCGGTGGAGGGAGCGGCGAGCCCGAATGCCGAGCGGGCGCGGCACCTGCGCGACGCGCTGGTCGATCATTTCAACCGCCTGCGCCCGATGAAGGCGCGGCGCCTGTTCACCAGCCTGTTCGAGCCCTTCCTGGTCGACGACCCCATCCTCTACCGCTCGCCGGAAGCGGTGCCGGCGCTGATCCAGCGGGTGGACATGGGCGGCATCTGGGCGGCGCTGGCCCGCTACGCCTTCCCCGGCCTGGCGGCGGAGGTGCAGGGCCGGCTGGACGCCATGGCGCGCGAGGCGATGCTGGACGCGGTGTTGACTAGCCCCGATGCCCTGGTGATGCGCGACCTGATGCGGCGGGAAGCGTTGGATTTCCTCTATGCCCTGGCCGGCGACCGCAAGCTGACTGACCGCTTCCTGGCCTTGGCGAACGAGGAGGCGCACCAGGACGCCGGGCTGCGCACCCAGTATCTCGGCCGCAAGGCGCCGATCGACGGCGACCTGTTGGGCTTCGTCCGCGCCCTGCTGGAACACAATGCCGTTCTGGTGCCGCTGACCGAGCGCATGCGCCGCGACATCGAGGAGATCAGGGGGGAGGAGGGGATGCAGGCCGCTTCCGGCCCACGCTCCGCCGAGGTCGATTGCCAGTCTGCGCTGATGGTGGGCTTCGTCCGCCGGGTGCGCGACCTGGGCCTGCCCTTCCGCGACCAGTCGCAGGTCCTGGCCTGGTTCGCCCCGCTCTACGGGCTGAACGTCAAACGCCGCTATGACGTGTTCCTGCGCCATGTGCGCGAGCATGGCGGCCCGGCCGTGCGCGAGTCGCATCCGCTGCTGCGTGCGCTGCTGTGCCATTTCCACGCCGCCTGCATCACCATCCGCGAGGTGGTGGACGGCATGTTCGGCGACATGGAGATCCAGGACGGCGGCGTGCTGTCCGCTCCCGCCCCGACACGCGTCTTGCTGGGCGAGGCGGTCGAGCGGTTCGACCGGGCGCTGACCGCGCTGAGCGGCACCGGCTTCCTCGCCAGCCGCTCGACCGGGCCGGCGCTCCGGGCGGAGTTGAACGCGGTCAGCCGCGACCTGACCGGCACGGTGATGCCGGCCCTGGCGGCCCGGCTCCAGGCGGCGATGAACGCCCGGCATGCCCCGGTGCCCGACCATGAGGACATCGTCTGGCTGTTGGACCTGGTCTGGCGCTGGGGCCGCCATCTCGGCAATGCCGGCTATGCCAATCCGGAGTTGAAGTCCCTGCGCCTCTATGCAGTGGAGACCGGCCGCCTCGCCTTTCTCCAGGCGATGAAGGCGGAACCGGAGGAGAAGCCCGCCCACCGCATGGCCCATCTGCTGCGCATCCGCCGGCTGATGGCGGCGGTGGGCGAGACGGTGGACGACTGGATCAGTCCGGTCAGCCAGGGCCTGCACCGGGTCGTCCACAGCTATCTCGACGCCGAGGCATCGATCGATGCCGACGAATGGGCGGTGATCGATGCCTTCGTCACCGCGGTCCGCGGCGAGCTGGCCCGTTCCCGCAACTGGCAGCGCGCCGACTTCGTCGACATCCTGCGCCTGCACGAGGCGCGGCGAAGGGGGGCCTGAGGGGGCACCGGGCGAGAACTCCTCGGATCCCCCCTGGCCGAAGGCCCTGACCGCAACAATTTGGTTCGACCCACCCGCCGATGTGGTATGATGCGCGCCCGCTCGGGGCTGGGCGGCCGGTTTCCGGCAATCACCCCGGCGAGCTTCGCAATCTCAGCCCGGCCGAGACCACGCCAGCATGAACATCACCATCGAACGCGCCGCCCTTCTCCGTTCCCTGGGTCACGTGCAGAGTGTGGTCGAGCGGCGGAACACCATTCCGATCCTCTCCAACGTCCTGCTGCGTGCCGGCAACGGCGAGCTGTCGCTGGCCGCCACCGACATGGACCTGGAAATCGTCGAGACGGTTCCGGCCTCGGTCGGGCGTCCCGGCGGCACCACTGCGCCGGCCCACACGCTGTTCGATATCGTCCGCAAGCTGCCCGACGGCAGCCAGGTGGAGTTGGACATCGCCGGTGAGGGCACGATCCTGACGCTGCGCTCCGGCCGGTCGCAGTTCAAGCTGTCCTGCCTGCCGGTGGAGGATTTCCCCCAGCTGTCCAGCGGCGAGCTGAAGCATAATTTCTCGGTCGCCGCCGCCGACCTGCGCGCGCTGATCGACCGCACCCGCTTCGCGATCTCCACCGAGGAGACGCGCTATTATCTGAACGGCATCTACCTGCACGCCGCCAAGAGCAAGATGGGCAGCCTGGAGACGCCGGTCCTGCGCGCGGTCGCCACCGACGGCCACCGCCTAGCCCGGGTCGAGATGCCGCTGCCGGACGGTGCCGACGGCATCCCCGGCGTGATCATCCCGCGCAAGACCGTCACCGAAATCCGCAAGCTGGTGGACGAGGCCGCCGACCGCATCGAGCTGTCGATGTCCGACAACAAGATCCGCTTCGGCTTCGACAGCGTCGTCGTCACCTCCAAGCTGATCGACGGCACCTTCCCCGACTATGAGCGGGTGATTCCGGTCGGCAACGACAAGGTGATGGAGGTCGACGCCAAGCTGTTCGCCGCCGCCGTCGACCGCGTCGCCACCATCTCAACCGAGAAGAGCCGGGCGGTGAAACTGTCGCTCGTCCGCGGCGCCCTGACCCTGTCCGCCACCAGCCCCGAATCCGGCAGCGCCACCGAGGAGCTGGAGGTCAATTACGCCGAGACCCCGCTGGAAATCGGCTTCAACTCCCGCTATCTGCTGGACATCACGCAGCAGATCGAGGGCGAGGGTGCCCAGTTCACGCTGGCCGACGCCGCGTCGCCGACCATCATCCGCGACATTGCCGACTCCACGGCGCTCTACGTCCTGATGCCGATGCGTGTCTGATCGGGACGTGTTTGAAGGGGAGCCGGGGATCGTCCCTGCTCCGGGCGGAACGGATTCCTTGCAGCATACAGCAGCTTCAATGACCGGCAGCGCCCCGGGTCCGGTACCGGCGCCGGCTCCCGCGCTGGCGGTGCGGCGGATGACGTTGACCCGCTTCCGCGGCTATGACTCCGCCCGGCTGGAACCCGACCGCCGCCCCATCGCCCTGATCGGCCCGAACGGCGCCGGCAAGACCAACCTTCTCGAAGCCGTCAGCTTCCTCGCCCCCGGCCGCGGCCTGCGCGGCGCCCGTCTGGCCGAAGTGGAGCGGCTGGGCTCGCCCCCCGGTTCCGGCTGGGCGGTGGCGGCGACGCTCGACACCCCGATGGGATCGGTGGAGATCGGCACCGGCCGCGAGCCCCATGGCAAGGAGCGCACGTCCGACCGCGACCGCCGGCTGGTCCGCATCGACGGCCATCCGGCCAAGGGTCAGACCGCGCTGGCCGATCATGTCGCCATGGTCTGGCTGACCCCGCAGATGGACCGCCTGTTCATCGAGGGGGCGAGCGGACGGCGCCGTTTCCTCGACCGGCTGGTCTTCGGATTCGACCCGGCCCATGCCGGCCGGCTGTCGCGCTACGAGCATGCACTGCGCGAGCGCGCCCGGCTGCTGCGCGACGGCCGTTTCGACGAAGGCTGGCTGGGAGCGCTGGAGGATCAGATGGCGACCACCGGCATCGCCGTCGCCGCCGCAAGGCGCGAGGTCGTGCAGCGGTTGCGCGCCGCCTGCGCCCGCTCGGTCGGCCCCTTCCCCGGCGCCGGCCTCGCCGTCGACGGCACGGTAGAGCGCTGGCTCGACGAAGGCCCGGCGCTGGCAGCCGAGGATGCGCTGCGCCAATCGCTGCGGACCGGCCGCCGCGCCGATGCCGACGCCGGCGGCGCCACGGTGGGACCGCACAAGAGCGACCTCGCCGTCAGCCATGTGCCCAAGGACATGCCGGCCGCCTTCTGCTCCACCGGCGAACAGAAAGCGCTGCTGATCGCCATCGTCCTGGCCAACGCCCGCCTGCTGGCGGCCGAACGCGGCGCCGCACCGATCCTGCTGCTGGACGAGGTTGCGGCCCATCTGGACCCCGAGCGGCGCGCGGCGCTGTTCGGCGAAATCCTGGCTTTGGGCGCCCAGGCCTGGATGACCGGCACCGATGACGGCGTTTTCGACCCCCTTGGCGACGATGCCCGGCGCTTCCGTATCGAGGATGCCCGTATCCGCCCCGGCTAGAGACAAAAAGATGGCCTCCAGCCCCGAAAAAATGCGTGCTGCCGCACGCTAAACCGCCGTATCCGCAACCGAATCTGTTATAGTCGACGCCATGGCACAGGAAGCACTGAAGAACGACCTCCCGCAGTCGGAGCCCCAACAGGCGGACTACGGGGCGGAGTCGATCACCGTTCTGCGCGGGCTCGACGCCGTGCGCAAACGCCCCGGCATGTATATCGGCGACACCGACGACGGGTCCGGTCTGCACCACATGGTGTATGAGGTGGTCGACAACGCCATCGACGAGGCGCTGGCCGGCTATTGCGACAAGGTCGAGGTTCTGCTGAATGCCGACGGATCGGTCACGGTGCGCGACAACGGCCGCGGCATCCCGACCGACATCCATTCCGAAGAAGGCGTCTCGGCGGCCGAGGTCGTGATGACCCAGCTGCATGCCGGCGGCAAGTTCAACCAGAACAGCTACAAGGTCTCCGGCGGCCTGCATGGCGTCGGCGTGTCGGTGGTGAACGCCCTGTCCGAAACGCTGGATCTGCGCATCTGGCGTGCCGGCCGCACCTGGACCATGCGTTTCCGCCACGGCGTCGCCGAGGCGCCGCTGGCCGATGTCGGCCCGGCCCCGATGGTGCCGGAAAAGGGCAAGGAGCTGTCGGGCACCGAAGTCACCTTCATGCCCTCGACGGAGACCTTCACCAACATCGAGTTCGACTACGCCACGCTGGAACACCGGCTGCGCGAGCTGGCCTTCCTCAACTCCGGCGTCCGCCTGGTGCTGACCGATGCGCGCGGGGTGGAGCCGAAGGTGCAGGACCTGCATTACGAAGGCGGCCTGGAAGCCTTCGTATCGTGGCTCGACCGTTCCAAGGTGCCGCTGCACAAGCCGTCGATCACCCTGAAGAACGAGCGTCCGACCGAACATGGCGGCGTGGTGACGGTGGAATGCGCGCTACAGTGGAACGACAGCTACCACGAGACGACGCTCTGCTTCACCAACAACATCCCGCAGAAGGACGGCGGCACCCACCTCGCCGGCTTCCGCGCCGCGCTGACCCGCGCGATCAACAACTATGCCACCGAATCCGGCATCGCCAAGAAGGAGAAGGTCAACCTGTCGGGCGACGATGCCCGTGAAGGACTGACCTGCGTCCTGTCGGTAAAGGTTCCGGATCCGAAATTCTCCAGCCAGACCAAGGACAAGCTTGTATCGAGCGAAGTCCGCCCCGTCGTCGAGGCGGTGGTGGGCGAGGCGCTGGCCCAGTATTTCGAGGAGCATCCGGCAGACGCGCGGCGCGTCGTCCAAAAGGTGGTCGAGGCCGCCGCTGCCCGCGAGGCCGCCCGAAAGGCGCGCGAGCTGACCCGACGCAAGGGCGCGCTCGACATGGCGTCGCTGCCCGGTAAGCTGGCCGACTGCCAGGAACGCGATCCGGCGGCGTCGGAGCTCTTCATCGTCGAGGGCGACTCGGCCGGCGGCTCGGCCAAGCAGGGCCGCTCGCGCCAATTCCAGGCCATCCTGCCGCTCCGCGGCAAGATCCTGAACGTAGAGCGTGCGCGTTTCGACAAGATGCTCGGCTCGGCGGAGATCGGCACGCTGATCGCGGCGCTGGGCACCGGCATCGGCCGCGACGAGTTCAATGCCGACAAGACGCGCTACCACAAGATCATCATCATGACCGACGCGGACGTGGACGGCAGCCACATCCGCACCCTGCTGCTGACCTTCTTCTTCCGGCAGATGCCCGACCTGATCGAGCGCGGCTATCTCTACATCGCCCAGCCGCCGCTTTACCGCATCAAGCGCGGCAACGCCAGGGAACGGTATCTGAAGGACGACAAGGCGCTGGAGGAGTATCTGGTGGAGGCCGCGCTCGGCGATCTGTCGGTCCAGTTGTCCGACGGTACGCTGCTGATCGGTGACCAGCTGTCCGGTCTGGTCGAGCAGGCCCGAACCGCACGGCCGGCGATCGACACGCTGTCGCGCAAGGTCGGCCACGCCCTGGTGGTGGAACAGGCGGCGGTCGCCGGCGCACTTGCCGCCACGCTTGCCGACGACAAGGCCGCCGCGCAGAGCGCCGCGCAGGCGGTCGCCGAACGGATGAACCTGATGGATGCCGACGGTGGTTGGCGCGGCGAGGCCCTGCCGCAGGGCGGTTATGCCGTCATCCGCGCCCGGCGTGGCGTCACCCACCGTCACCTGTTCGACGTCGACCTGCTGAAGAGTGGCGAGGCCCGCCGGCTGGACGGGCTGGCCGCCGACCTGAAGCGGGTGTTCGGTACCGCAGGCAAGGCCTTCGAGAAGCAGAAGGAAACCCGCGCATTGACCGGTCCAGTCGTGTTGTTCGACACGGTGATGGAACTGGGGCGCCGCGGCGTCACCATCCAGCGCTACAAGGGTCTGGGCGAGATGAACCCCGACCAGCTGTGGGAGACCACGCTGGACCCGACCAAGCGTTCGCTGCTGCAAGTCCGGGTCAACCACGCCGATCAGGCGGAGGAGGTGTTCTCCACCCTGATGGGCGACATCGTCGAACCGCGGCGCGAGTTCATCCAGGACAACGCGCTGAAGGTGTCGAACCTGGACGTTTGATCCATCTGGTCAGTTAAGCAAAAGATGAGAAACCGAATCCTATGTTTGAGACACTTTTAACCGTTGTCTCACGGGAGACGGCAGGGTCCCTCTCCGGACCCTGAGAGCAAGCAAAGAGGGCGGGGCCAAGATGGCTCCGCCCTCTTTGCTTGCGCTGCCGGTTCATCACCACCCCATGCGAAAAGCGGCGTATCCGGATGTTCAGCGGCCGGGGGCAGGAAGCTGAGGTCGCAGGCCCAGGCCCGCTCACCGCCGCGGTCCGCGATGATCTGCCGACCGAGGCACCGGCGCGTTGGCTGCAAATGCGGGAATGGTGCGCAAGGACGAGATTACGGCAGCGATGCGCGGCCACCGCTCAAGGGAAATTCCCGCCCGCTCTGCGTTGATGGCTTGCGGAAAAAGTACGATATCGGCGACCGACGGAGCGTTCCCAACGGCGAACAGTCTCTCCGGCTGCCGGGACAACAGAGCTTCGATCGCAGTCAATCCTTCCTGTATCCAGTGACGGTTCCATTCCATAGCGGTCATGGAATCGGCGCCCGGAATGGTGCCCAGCCGCTTCGCCACGCGGGGCGGCAAAAGGGGGTGGATGTCCGATGCGATGGAAAGGGCTACTGACCGGGCGAGCGCGCGCTCGGCCGGATCGGCCGGCAAAAGCGCCGGTTCGGGAAACCACTCGTCGAGATACTCGACGATTGCCAGCGATTGCGTGATCAACACGCCGTCATCGGTCAGAAGCGCCGGCACGAGGCCCTGCGGATTGACCGCAAGGTAATCGGCGCTCCGGCTGCGCGGTTCCGCACCGAGAATGGAAGTCGGTACGCTTTCGACCTCCACTGCCTTCAGGGCCAGCGCGATCCGCACACGGGCGACGGCGGAGGAGATCCGGTCTTCGAACAGCTTCATGTCTTCGTCCTCACTGACGGGGGGTGCTCACCCCTGCCGATGCGTCGGCAAGCCGGTGCGGAACGGGTGCGGCAGACGAAGGAAGGGGCTGCGGCAGCGAGAGCGGAACCAGGATGGAGGGGGCCTCGCGGGAATCGTCGTCCCAGGCGCAAGGGACGGCAGCGAGCCCGATGGCTGCCACCACCGCAAGAAGGACACGCATCGTGCTGTCTCCTACAGTGGATGTATGATAATCATTATGATCGTAATCACATCGACGCCCCGCCAAGACCAGCGGGTACGGCGACGATGATCAGGACAACCGAACTTTCCGGTGACGACATGAGCCGCAAGACCACCGGCACACCCGCCGCCTCCACCTCCGACACGCCATCTGCTGCGCCGGCCGGCAGGTCGCAAACCGCCAGGCTGGCGGATTTCATGTGCTTCACGATCTATTCGGCCAACCTCGCCTATTCGCGGGTCTACAAGCCGGTGCTGGAGCGGCTTGGCGTCACCTATCCCCAGTACCTCACCATCATCACCCTGTGGGAGGAGGATCGACAGACCGTCAAGAGCCTTAGCGAGAAGCTTTTCCTGGAGCCCAGCACCATGACGCCCATGCTGCAACGGCTTGAGGCGATGGGCTATGTCACGCGGATGCGCGACGACGAGGACGAACGGAGCGTCCGTGTCTCTCTGACCGAGGCGGGCCGCCAGCTTCGCGAGAAGGGCTTGGGCTTCGGCGAATTGACGGTGAAGGCTTCCGGACTTCCGCCCGACGAGTTCCGCACCCTCCAGAGAGCGGTCGCCCAATTGCGCGACAACCTCCGGCAGGCCAGCAAATGAAAGAGATTGGATGCGGAGGTTCAAGGCCATTCGGGCTTCTCCTCAGCCGAAGGTGAAGGCATAGGCGTCGACTCCGGGATCGAGAAAGCGGACCTCGAAGGTCCGTTCCCGCACCGCGCCGGCCTGCCGCACCAGCTGATAGAGCTTGGTTTCCGAAACGGTGCCGTAGCCCTCGGCGTCCGTGTCCGTTCCGTGATCCGGTCCTGGTGCCATGCCGTCGACTGTGACCTGGAAGTGGACCGGCTTGCCGTCCTGGGCGGGGCCGAGGATGAGGTGCAGGTCACGCGCCCGGAAGCGGTAGACGATCGCCCCGCCCGCCCGGTTCAGCCGGGCCTGCTCGGCCCCGACCGTCCAGTTGCCGGAAAGCCCCCAGCGGTTGAGCCGCAGCGTACCGACGGTATAGTCCTGCGATCGGTCGATGCCATCCCGTTCCGGCGACGCGAAGTTCGCAGCCTGCCGGTAGCCGACATAGGTTTCGCCGGAACGAATGTCGTCGAGGTCGGCGGGCGCCTGGACGCCCTGCCCCTCCGGACTGACCAGCCGGCCCTCGCCGACTAGACCCTCGCTGCCTTGGCCCCCAGCGGCCTCTGCCAGCAAGTCCTGGATGACCCGTTCGGTTTGCTCATACCCGCCCTCGCCGAACTGGTGATGACGGATCCGGCCGGTGGCATCGGCGATATAGAAGGCTGGCCAATAGCTGTTGCCGAACGCCCGCCAGATGCGAAAGTCATTGTCGATCGCCACCGGGTAGGGAATGGCAAAATCCCGCAGCGCCTTCTGCACGTTCCCGATCTGCTTTTCGAAGGCGAACTCCGGGGCATGGACACCGACCACCACCAGCCCCTGGTCTCTGTACTTCTCCGCCCATGCCCGCAGGTACGGCAGTGTCCGGATGCAGTTGATGCAGGAGTAGGTCCAGAAATCGATCAGGACGACCTTTCCACGCAGTTCCTCCGTGGTGAGCGGCTTTGAGTTCAGCCAGTCCGTTGCACCGTCCAAGGAAGGGAGAAGGCCCTCGACTGGCAAGCTGCTGCGGTAGACCTGCCGGGCATCGGCAAGCACCAGGCCCGTCCCGGACTTCTCCGGCGCACCCGACGCTCCGGCAGCGGCAGGAGCGAACCGGTCGATCAGCGACTGTTCGACGCCTGACGTGCCGGCATAGGACAGGCGGGCCAGCACCCCCGTGTCGAACCCCAGGGCGATGACGCCGACACTCGCGAGGACAGCGATGCCGAGCCCCTGGCGGAGACGCTCCCCGACGGCGAGCGACCGCTTCATCGCCGCCAGCACCCGGCCGCCGGCAAGAAGGGCGAGCGTCAGGGATGTCGCCGCTCCGGCCGCATAGGCCATCAGCAGCAAGGTGGTTTGCAGGCTGGCGCCGTGTAGCGCAGCACCAGTCAGGACCAGCCCGAGGATCGGCCCGGCGCAGGGTGTCCAGAGCAGACCGGTGGCAACGCCCAGCAGGAGCGACCCGGCTACACCGGCCCGACCGGACAGCCGGTTGCCGGCGGCGACCAGCGGACGGCTGAGCACCGCCGCGGCGCGGGGCGACAGGAGCGTCCACCCGAACACGGCCATCAGCGCGATGGCGGCGGCCCGCCCGGCTCCGTTCGCTTCCACCGCCCAGCCTCCGCCCACGGCGGACAGCGCGGCGACCCCGGCGAAGCTGGCCACCATGCCGAACAGCATCGGCAGGACGCTGCGGAACAGCGGCTGCCCCACCCGTGAAAAGACGAAGGGCACGACCGGCAGGATGCAGGGGCTGACGATGGTCAGGGCGCCCGCCAGGAAGGAGACGAGAAAGAGGATCATGGCTGAACCCTTTCGAAAGGCCGGGCACTGGATCGCGCCCGACCCGGCAAATCATTGAGAGATCATTGGGAAACGGCCTCGGCCGCCTCGACGATCAGGGCAGCGACGGCGTCGGGCTTAGCGGCGTAGACGGCGTGGCTGGCCTCGACCGACCGGACATGGCTGCCGGCCCGGCGGGCCATCTCCAGTTCCAACTCCGGATTGATCGAGCGGTCGGCGGTCGCCACCAGCGCCCAGCTCGGCTTTGATTTCCATGCCGGCTCCCCGGCCGGCGTCGTGAAGGCGTCCTTCGCCGCGAACACCTGGGAGTGGGCGAGGAAGGCCGCGTCGGCCGGCGGAAGGTCGGCGGCGAAGGCGCCGGCAAAGGCCGGCGGGTCGAGATAGAGGTAGCCGTCGGCGGTCGCCTTGACGACACCCGGCTCGGCACCCGGCACCGGCTTGCTCTCGGCCAGTTTGGCGAGG
This sequence comes from Azospirillum thiophilum, assembly GCF_001305595.1. Lineage (NCBI taxonomy): Bacteria > Pseudomonadati > Pseudomonadota > Alphaproteobacteria > Rhodospirillales > Azospirillaceae > Azospirillum > Azospirillum thiophilum. The sequence continues at coordinate 1,111,666 of NZ_CP012401.1, read as the reverse complement.
CTTTCGCCCTTGTCGGGCTCGAAGGCGGCGACATAGACCAGGGCCGCGACATTCCTGTCGTTCCCGGCATCGCTGATCACCATCCCGCCATAGCTGTGGCCGACCAGGACGGTCCGGCCCGTCTGAAGGGAGAGGACACGGCGGGTGGCCGCGACATCGTCGCCGAGCGAGGTCAGCGGCTGCTGGACGATCGACACGGAATAGCCCTTGGCGGTCAGGATGTCGGAAACCTTGCGCCAGCCCGAGCCGTCGGCGAAGGCGCCATGCACGATGACCACGGACTTTACCGGGGCGGCGGCAGCCGGCGACCAGGGAGCCGCCAGCGAGAGGGCCAGACCGAACAGGACAGTCGGAAATTTGCACGGGAGCATGGAGTATCCTCTCAGGTGATTTGTATCATAATGATTATTTTGATAACTATATCGGTGGAAAGCGGGCTGTCCAGACGGAACGATGCGAATGCCGGCGTGCGCCAGGGGTATTTTGTAGCGGCATGTATCAGCCGACGGTGCGGATACAGGCCGACACAAACCGCCGGACGCGGGCAGGACGCCACCCGTCGTGTGCCCGTCGAACAGCAGCGGGGTTCGACCGAATGGATCGCATCGACCACGTCCTAATCGTCGATGACGACCGGGACATCAGGGAACTGGTATCCGGCTATCTGAAGAGGAACGGCCTGCGCGTGACCCTCGCCGCCGGCGGCCGGCAGATGCGATCGTTCCTGGAGCGCGACCGGGTGGATCTCATCGTGCTCGACATCATGATGCCGGGAGATGACGGGCTGGTTCTGTGCCGGGAGCTTCGCGCCGGTCCGCATGCCACGATACCGGTCCTGATGCTGACCGCGCGCAACGACGAGATGGACCGGATTCTCGGCCTGGAGATGGGGGCCGACGACTATCTGGCGAAGCCGTTCGCCGCACGCGAGTTGCTGGCCCGCATCAAGGCGATCCTGCGCCGGGCGCGCATGCTGCCGCCCAATCTCCAGATCAGTGAGGCCGGACAGTTTCTGTGCTTCGGCAACTGGCGGCTCGACACTGTCGCCCGCCATCTGCTCGACCAGGACGGCACCGCTGTTGCGCTGAGCGGTGCGGAATACCGGCTGCTGCGTGTCTTCCTCGACCACCCACAGCGAGTTCTGTCGCGCGACCAGCTTCTCAACCTGACGCAGGGACGCGAGGCGGAACTGTTCGAACGGTCCATCGACCTGCTGGTCAGCCGGCTCCGGCAGCGGCTTCGCGATGATGCGCGTGGGCCCAGCCACATAAAGACCGTCCGCAATGAAGGCTATGTGCTGGCAATGCCGGTGGAGATCACGAGGGCACGACCATGAAACACACGGTCATGAGCGGCGCGGTCCGCCGGTTCCGTCGCCTCCTGCATCCGCCGCGCACCTTGCGCTGGCGGCTGTTCCTCATCCTCCTGACCGGACTTGTCCTGGCGCACGGACTGTCCTTCGGGGCGCTGTTCCTGGAGCGCACCAGTGCCGCCAAGGCGATGATGCTCGGCACGCTGGAGCGGGATGTGGCGACCTCGGTCGCACTGCTCGACCGCCTTCCGCCGGAGGAGCGTGGCCGTTGGCTGGCGGTGCTGGAGCGGCGCACCTACCGTTACGAGCTTGGCCCCGGCCTGCCGGGCGTGCCGGATCTGGGCAGTCGCGGCGCGGAGATCGCCCGCGCCATCAACGGCGGTGCCGGCCCCGGCTTCCCGGTGGTGGTCGAGACCATTCAGGGCAACCGCCCGCATCTCCAGGCCCATGTCACGCTCCGCGACGGCTCACCGGTGACGATCGACGTGACGCCGGCGCTCATGCCACTCGCCGCTTGGCTCCCACTCCTGCTGGCCGCCCAACTTCTACTGCTGGCCCTCTGCACTTGGCTTGCCGTGCGTCAGGCGATCCGCCCCTTGACGCGCTTCGCCAATGCGGCCGAGACGCTTGATCCCGGCGGCAAGGCTGCACGGCTGGAGGAGGACGGCCCGAGCGAGGTCGCCCATGCCGCAACTGCCTTCAATGCCATGCGGGACAGGATCGCCCATTACCTGGAGGAGCGCGTGCGGATCCTCGCCGCCATCTCCCACGACCTCCAGACGCCGATCACCCGCATGACGCTGCGGGTCGAAATGGCGGAGGACAGCCCGGAGAAGGAGCGGTTGCTCCGGGATCTGTCGCAGATCGAACGGCTGGTGCGTGAAGGGGTAGCCTATGCGCGCAGCGCCCATGGCGATGTCGAGACACCGGCGCGCATCGACGTCGGCTCCTTCGTCGAAAGCCTTGCCTTCGACTATCAGGACATGGGCAAGCCGGTGACCATCCGCGGGCTCTCCGGCGCGGTCCTGATCACCCGGCCGCACGCACTGCGCCGTATCCTGACCAACCTGATCGACAATGCGCTGAAATTCGCCGGAGAGGCCGAGATAACGGTGACCCGGGACAATGGTGGCCGGATCGGCATCGTTGTCCGCGACACCGGCCCCGGCATTCCGGAGCATCAGCTCACCGCGGTCCTCCAGCCCTTCTACCGACTCGAACAGTCCCGCAACCGCGACTCCGGAGGAACCGGCTTGGGGCTGGCCATCGCTCACCAGCTGGCGCTGGCGATCGGCGGGTCGCTGACGCTGCGGAACCGGCGCACCGGCGGCCTCTGTGCAGAGGTGACGCTCGGCTGACCTTGGGGGTTAGCTGCCTCCGAAGGCAGCGGTGAAGACGGTCCAGCGTTCATCGAACAGCCGCAAGGGGGACGGCGCGTCCGCCGCTGCGTCGTCGGCAAGCCGGAGGCGGTTGTTGACGCCCTCCAACAGGTCGATCAGGATCCCACAGACCGAAATCGGATCGCCCGCCCGCAGTTCGCCCGACCCTTGTGCAGTGGCGACGAACCCGACAAGCGGTTCCAGCGCATCGCGCGACCAGGATGCCAACCGCTCCCGGAGAGCAGCCGAAACCGCGGCCTCGGCGCTGACGGAGAGATAGAAGGCGGCGTAGTCGCGCGACGACCCGATCTCGACATAGCGGAATGCGGCGCGGCGCAGCGCGCCGAGCGCTCCCTCTTCCTCCTCGCCAACGGCGGCGGTCAGCAGGGCTTCGCGGAACCGCCCGACATCGCGCCCGACCACGGCTTCGAGAAGGGCGGCTTTGTTGGGATAACGGCGGTAAAGCGTGTGCTTGGACACACCGAGCTCGGCCGCAATCTCTTCCAAACCGCTATTGACGACCCCCTTGCGGCAGAAGACGGCCCTGGCGCCATCCAGGATACGCGCATCGATGGCCGCGGCCTGCTCCCTGGTCGGTCTCCCCCCTGGCTTGCGTCCACCTATGTCCACGCTCACGTCCCCTCAATTCTCCATCCGACGCCAAAACAGCACAGGAGCGTTGCGTTTTCCACCGTCGCCTGATATCAGCACGTATGCGTGCTGATATCCTGAACCCAACAAGGGGCGACGCATGGCATCCATTTCCCTCTCCCGGATCAGTTGGGCGGCGCCCGATGGCCACAGCGTCCTGACCAGTGTCGACCTGAATTTCGGGCAAGAGCGCACCGGCCTCGTCGGACGAAACGGAGTTGGCAAATCGACCGTGCTGAAACTCATCGCGGGAGACCTTCAGCCACTCGCCGGCAGCGTCCGGGTCAACGGCACGCTCGGTCTCCTGAAGCAGACGGTCCGACCCGGCGAGCGGGAAACGGTGGCGGACCTGTTCGGCGTGGCCGGGGCGCTCGCCCTCCTGCGCCGTGCCGAGGCCGGGGCAGCTGGGGCGGAGGAACTGGCGGACGCCGATTGGACACTGGCGGACCGCATCACCGCCGCCCTTGCGCGCGTCGGGCTCCATATTGGTCCCGATACCCGGCTGGCGGAGCTTTCGGGCGGCCAGCGGACTCGCGCCAGCCTTGCCGCAGCGGTCTTCGCCGCACCGGATTTCCTGCTGCTCGACGAGCCGACCAACAACCTCGACCGCTCCGGCCGGGAGTTGGTGATTGCCCTCCTCGCCGGCTGGCGGTCCGGAGCGATCGTGGTCAGCCATGACCGCGAACTCCTCGACCGGATGGATGCCATCGTCGAGCTGACCTCGCTGGGTGCCGCTCGCCATGGCGGCAACTGGACGTGCTATCACGAGCGCAAAGCGACGGAACTGGACGCCGCACAGCAGGGTTTGGCCCACGCGGAAAAGC